>NZ_QSQT01000059.1 GCF_003437535.1 Phocaeicola plebeius | reverse complement strand
GTACGCTGTTTGACAACATTTTAATTGATATACATAAGTTTAAATCACTTCATCGTCTTGTTAATGGGTTAGAGATTTAAAAAGGAATGATGACACTTAAAAATAGTATTAATATTCTTTAGTTCGGGTTATAAATCTTCAGGCATGGGGATGACAAGGATAGACTCACTACACCGGATTCCGTAGAATACGTCACGAACCCGCCCCTGCTGGGGTATCAGAATACCCTTTTCTACCAGATCTTTTATATCGCGTGTTGCTGTATCCGGTGATACCTTTACACGTTTTGCCCAGTTTTTAGCCGTCAGTTTGCCGGGATAACCGTCCAAATATAAATTCAAGACTTCACGTTGTCGTTCGGACAGGGCTGTTTCGGCATGGGTTTGCCAGAATATGGCCTTGTTAAGAACATTCGACAATGTTTCGTCGGATTGCTCGACGGAACGGAGCAGGCAGTCAAGATACCAGATAATCCATTCAGTAATTTCACAATCTCCCTTCTGCGTTTTCTCCAATATGTCGTAATACTGTTTTTTATCCTTATTTATCTGATGGGAGATACTGAAGAAACGCATCTTTGAGTCTTCAGCCTGTGAAAGTGCCATATCAGCAATGGCTCGTCCGATTCGTCCGTTTCCGTCATCGAAAGGATGGATACAGACAAACCACAAATGGGCTATCGCCGATTTGACATAGCCGTTATGTACATCTGAATTGAACCAGTCCAGAAACCGATTCATTTCTTTGTCTATTCTTTCAGGAGCAGGCGCTACATAATGTACCTTTTCCCGACCGAACATTCCAGAAATAACTTTCATCTCTCCACTGCGGTATCGGGCTACATCTATTTTCGTTGGACCGCTCCATCCGGTAGGAAACAGGCAGTTGTGCCAGCCAAAGAGTCTTTCATGGGTAAGCGGACTGTTGAAATTGACAGTTGCATCAAGTGCCATTTCCACTACTCCGTCTATATATCGTGAGGATTCGGTCGGATTCGGTAGTTGTACTCCAAGTTTGCGGGCTACAGATGAACGTACCTGCTCATTGTTCAATTCCACTCCTTCAATTTCTGATGATGCAATGATGTCATGAGATATGGATTCAACTACGGCAGACATCTTGTCGTTAAAACCGATTACACTAAGGCGTCCCATCAGATAACCGACAGCTTTGTTTACCTTGTTCAGCTTCTCACTGACAAGTTCCTTGTTCCACGAAAAAGAAGGCCATTCTTTATGTTCATGTATATACATAGGCATCACTGTTTTCTGCAAATATACGGTTTTGCGGATAATTAACCGCAAATTTTGCGGCTTATTATCCGCATGAAATAGTGAAATCAATATTTATCAGCATTTTAGATATGCTTGACTAACTCTTGTGATTTTACTTTGTAAACCTTAAATAATTTATAGATTAAAGTTTCTTTTGATTTATTTTTTCAGAAATGAATTATTCGTATGCATCAGCTAATCCAGACTCGACATCTTCTCTAGACCAACCATCATAATATGCCCGTTCGTCTCCGTATGGGTCACTCCAACTGTCTGAATCTATTGTATTTTCTTTTTCATACTCCCAAGAAGTTGTATTAGAAAGTTGTTTAGATGATTTTTCCCTGTGTCTTTTATAAATACTTTTTTCAAAGTTTGTTTTTCCCGTATCTTTTTTTTCATGTAGAAGCAAAAAGAGAGAACCGGCACTATTAATAACTACTGATATAACTGGCGCGATTGGCTTCCATTTTAATGCAACATACCCAGTGTGGCACCCGTAAGAGAAAAATAGTTCTTCTGTCTTTGGATTTACCTTTACATCTATACGTGTACAATTAAAAATAGCTTTGAAATTTTCTATCGTATATGTTGCTATATACTTTAAACCGCTAAAAACAACACGTTTAGGAAATATACAAAGATTTATAAGAACCTCTTTATTTTCAATGAAAGCTTTAACCGAATGTAGATAACTTTCATTAAGAGACCATATCTTATCATATTTTATAGGTACAATGACATTACCATCTGTATCTATAATTCCCCATTCGTCTTTCCCGCTTATTGTATTATAGCGTACAACCCGAGCATATCCACAAACGAATTGTGGGTCACACCAAGAATATAAATCAAACGGTACTATGAGTTTATTTTCTTTATTTATGTAACCAAGTTGGGACTTATTGTTTTTGACGAGAGCTAAACCACAACTGAATGGATACATTTCCTTATATTGAGGAGAAATAATGACATTGTCATTACAATCTTTCAGGCCGTAAAGTTCGTTTTCTTGATATATTATTAAATCAGAATTTGCTGTCATATAACTACATGTTTATATACATCACAGGATTTTGTCTGTTACGTACGATTTTTGATATATCTTGATTCTGGTAAGGAGAATCAAATATTTGTTCTCCTTCAAACTCCCATCGTCCTTTGTATTTCTCACATTGGGTAGGAAACCAGTGATGCGGCTTGAAGATTCCAACAATATAACCACAACAAATTGCAAAAACTAAATCTGCTTTCTTGGCTCGTTGACCATTTAATCTCCAATATTTGCGGGTACATTCATATAAATTCGGACGTTCACAACCCAAATATGTTCTGCTTACATTGAAACAGATAATTCGTTCGTTTTTATGGTTTACAAAATCTCCATAATCTTTGAAAGGTTCAATCATATTTTTAATATTTACTTCCAAAGGTAATGATTTATCACGATAAACTTTATATAATACTAATTTAAGAGAGTTTCGCGGATAATTAACTGCAAAATTTGCGTCTTATTATCCGCATGAAACACTGAAATCAATATTTATCAGCATTTTAGATATGATTTATGATTACCATTCATTATGCAGATAATCATTGACTTTTCAGATTGGAACAGTCTGCTTATTATATACTCACGTAATTGTTGGGCCGGATAAGTATTAATCTGAAAGGCAAGCGCAAATATCATTTCCAGGTTATAGACTACCTGATACCCCTCTTTTAACGGAATACGTTGTTCTGCGGTGAATGGTTGCAATATCCCAAGTTTATATATTCTTCTTTTCGCAGCCCTTAAAGTCGGTGCAACTACATTGAACAAGCCGACAAGTTCGGCTTCGTCCATACGAATCTTATCAGGATGAACAGCAGGAATAACAATCCTGCCGTCCTCCATATGGATAATTTCTCTTTTCATAAGCTACAGACAATTTGAAAGTACATCCTTTACATTATTCATATCTTTCAGAATGGAACTGTCGAGTACCCTTGCATAGTGCTGCGTCATCTTGATATTGGAGTGACCGAGCATTTTGGCTACATTCTCAATGCTTACCCCATTGGCCAAACAGACAGATGTGGCGTACGAGTGGCGGGCGGTGTGTGTAGTCAGGTTCTTCTTTATCAGGCATAGGTCTGCAATCTCTTTCAGGTAGCTGTTCATCTTCTGATTGCAGGGGACAGGCAGCAATACTCCTTTCTTTTTGCAGGCAGGATAATCTGCATATTTTCTCAGGATTTCCAAAGGAATATCCAGTAGCGGAATATTGCACATGTTCTTTGTTTTCTGACGTGGCTTCCTGATCCACAGGTTTTCGTTGTTGTCTTTTACGATATGCTCAGGGGAAAGTTGTTGCACGTCGATGAAAGCCAGACCGGTAAAGGCGGCGAAAATAAAAACATCACGGACTACGGTGATTCGCTCCAGAGAAAATTCCTTGTGGTAGATGCTCAGCAGTTCATCCATAGTAAGAAACTCACGGATTACTTCTTTTTCGTGGAACTTGATACCGATAAACGGGTCTTTGGCTATCCATTCATTGGCCAGTGCCAGATTGGTAATTTTCTTCAGACATTTCATATAACGGATAACGGTATTCTGCTGACATTCCTTTTCCGTCTTCAGATAAAATTCAAAGGCACGTACCAGCTCACCGTTGACTTCCGCCAGCGGCAGATCATCCTTTCCGTATTTCTGTCTGATAAGTTCGGCAAGATAGCGCTTGCAGCTTTCATAACGGCGAACGGTAATCAGGGCGTAGTCTTTCCCGACCAGGGCACGGCATTGGTCATTGTGCTCCTGCATGGTACCGATGAGGGTGCGGACCGCTTCCGGTTCTTTGTCCTGTCCGAAAAATATTTCCTGCAACAGACGTGCCGTTATAGGTTGGTTCTGTTCTTCCAGTTCACAAAAGATCTGATGTAACTTGATTCTCGCATTTTCGATGTAGGCATTCAGGTCGCATGATTTGCGGCTTTTGCCTCTGGCGGATTCCTTAGCCTGACTCCAGAGAGACGGGTCAATGCTTTTGCGGATGTTGTTTTCAACTCGCGTACCATCTACAGTGATACGCATACAAACGGATGCTTCTCCGTTTTTCAGCAGCTTGGTCTTCTTCAAGAAGAAAAGCACATTGAATGAACTTCTTTTCATTTTTCCTACAGTTTTTAGTTTGGACAAAAGTAGGAAACCGGGGTCAACGTAATAATCTGAGGGGTAAATCCGATAAATTTATATCTTTGCCG
>NZ_QSQT01000058.1 GCF_003437535.1 Phocaeicola plebeius | reverse complement strand
TGAACGGATATCACCGGAAATGCTGAACGGGTATCCGCCGGAATATGCAATTTCCATATCCTTCCGTATTGGTTACGCTGCAAAGGTGCGCAACTCCACGCAGGCACAATCCATAGTATTTCCATAGTAGGGAATGATTTTCCTTATTTTTCTTCCATAATCCCCGTTTTCCCCGCATACGGGCACAAAAAAAGCGGCTCCATCCGGCACTGAAGCACGGATGAAGCCGCCATATCTGTAATAAATTCTTGTTTATAATATTGATTTATACATACTCAATTGGAATTTATTACTCAATCATGTTATTTATCAAAAGTAAGAGATTTTGTTTCTGTCATTATTATAAGTCTTTTACAAGCTCTTGAAATTGCAACATAGAAATTTTTCACATCCTCAAATTTATGAGCATCCCAAATTATTACAGTTTCAAATTCCAATCCCTTAGTTAGAAGTGTTGTACCAAAACAAAGACCATCTACACTTCGTCCTTGATGACGTAATCTTGTTTTTTGAAGCTTCATTGCCTCAAACATAGAGATATTATTTATCTGGGCAATATTAAAGCATTTATCAATAGTATAATAAAAGATTTTATGATATAATTTTATTTGGGGAAGCTGTACTATTTGAGTCAGTACAGTCCTTAAATTAGAAAGATTAACATCTGCTTCAAAATGTGAGAAAGATTCTTTTAATTTCTTAGAAAAAGAGGCATTTTCTTTAGTACGTTGTTTGAATGTATTTTTACTTTTATCTATCCATTTATTTACTTCAGAGATGTTTAAGTGGAGTGATTTCAAAATATCATGTAATCTGGCAACCTTCTTAATTCGATTTCCACGCAAGCATTTTTCTATAAACAAATCAATCATTTTTGCACATTGATAATATTCAGAACTATCAATGGCATCGAGTACTAAAAATTTATTCGCATAGTCTGTTCTCTGTTTAATAACAATTCTTTCATTTAATCCACCTCTCAAAATAAGTTTGCCATTATTATCGTATTCCTTATATGACGGGCATATTATCAAAATATTATTACTTTTTTGCTGTTTGATTAATCTGCCAAGACAACTGTATTTATCGCTGGGCAAACATGTTATAACAAAAATATTATCTTTAGGGCTACTATCAATATCAATTTTGTGATTAACCTCAAGTTCTTTTCTAATCCTAAAAATAAATTGCCCAAGAGCAGGATTACTTTTTTCCCATCTCCAGGGATAATCAAGTAATTCAAAGCGTGTAAATAAACAAAGGTCTTTCTCAAAATCTACTAAAGGTTTATCTTCGAATGAGAAGATACCTTGTAATGGGTCTCCTAATAAATGAAGTGGAAGATTTTTCGCTAACCCCATAATCATGTTATGTTGGTCAATTGTACAATCTTGATATTCATCGACAAATATTCCACTAAAAGACGCTTTGATTACATTTTGTACTGCGCTCGTTTGAATTAATGAACAACATTTTTCAATAGCTACATTAAAATAGCTTTTATCTTCTTCTTCAGGTAACGCGGATGATCCGATAAGACTTAAAACATAACGTTGTGCAAACCCTGTAATAGTTTCTATTTGATACCTTGATGAAGGTACATTCTTTTGTCTGAATTTACTCCTAAGTGAAGCTATACCAGCATGGGTATGTGTTAATACCAACTGACACGAATCTATTGGGCATTGCAAAAGACAATCAGCGATTGCTGTTGTTTTGCCATGCCCTGCAGGTGCAATAAGCAATCCACGGGTACATTTTATAAAATCATTCCAATCTGTCATAAAATATTACACCAGTTTAATAACGAGTTAATGTTTTGTTTCAAACAAGCGTTGGAGTCTATATTATCATAAGAATCACAAAAAACGGTACCAAGAAACTCACCACCTGGTATGTGCTTGAACCATTCTTTATTCTTTTTTATAGCTAATGCCACTATTTCAGAACGTATTTCATCTTTTGTTTCAGCATCAGATGCACCTTTGATTTTTTCTTCAAACCCTTCAGGTAATTGTATGTTTTGATATGGGAATCCATCTTGAGGACAATTTATTATTGTTTGAATTTCATCCCAAGGCAAATCTTCCATGATTTGCCGTTCAAGACAATTCCCTGATTCACAGAGGAATAATTTAACCTTCTTATTCTCTGCATCTTCTTTATATCTTTTCAGTTCTTCAGGCTTATCGTCATCGGCAAATACACTAGTTATAAAGCCTAATGCTTTTAGCATAATTGCATAAGTATACATTTTGCTTCCTCCTTCTGCATTTACTACTACTACGCCCTGAGCAGATAGGCTTGTTTTATATTTTCGTTGTATCCAGGTATCGACAGCTCTTATAAAGCCTATTTCTGTCTTTCCTTCACAACAAATAATTTTTTTAGCAAAAAAAGCCTGAGGATTACTGCGTCTGCAAGCATTGAGACTTTCGTCAACAATACTCAATGTTTTTGCGCCTTTATTTACAACAAATAAATTATTCCATTCAGCCTCCAAAATAACATTCAAAGAATGAGTTGTAATGAATACTTGACCGTTTGTTGTACATTTTAATATTCTAACCAATGTGATTATTCTGTCAGGTTCAAGACCTTGTTCAAGTTCATCAACCATCACTATACCACCTTGTTTAGTTAATTCTGATTGAATAGCTATGGACATAAGCCTTTTGCTGCCTTTACCATGTAAACGATATGGCAAAGAATCATTATGAAGGGCTATGCTATTACCAGTATACGGATTTTCCTTAATATCAATCTGAACGCACAAATCAGAAACATTCAGACCTAATTTTTCAGCAGTAATTTTTAGACTCTCCAAAGGAGTATTTAATAAAGCTAATTGTTCTGGTTTTATAGAAGATGTCATAGACCGTATTAGTTCTGATTTTACTCGTTCGATTGTATGGCCGTCTTCCAATCTTGTTTTGGTTAGAGTATATAGAGGGGATTGCCTATTGTATGCAAATTGATTATCAGCATAGTCTGTTATGTAATTTACAGCAAGTAAAGCTCTATCCATTGCCGATATTGGTTTATCATCAATATCAGAACCTTCTCTAGCCTTTACAACCCAATGAGGTTCGAGCGTTTCGTCAACGGTTAGATTTATTATTATAGATAAATCTTCATTCTTCACATCTTCATCTAAGTCATTTTGAATATATAAGCCGTACTTTGACTCTTTAATTAACACATCAGGTAATTCCTTTAATGTCAGTTCAATATTAATGGGTTGGTATGTATCTTGATTATAAAAATCTAGATCACTGAATGCCATATTCCATGAAGGAGATAGTGCGGCGTAAATTGCTGATAGAATGGTAGTCTTGCCAGAATCTCCACGTCCGATCAATACAATGAATTTCTCATTACCAAAATCTTGGCTTAATTCTTTGATTCCTCTGAAATTTCTAATCTTAATATTTTTTATATAACTCATACTTTGATTCTCCTTATACAATAATTAATTTATTCGGTAATATTTATTTGCTTGATAATTATCAACAAATCATGATGAATACAAAGGAAAAGCAATATTCGTAATAAATCTCTATATATACAAGAGAGTTTTCCTATGAATAGTCAATCATGATTGTGGAGATTAAAGATATAATATTCATTTTCTATAATATTTCATACCGTCTTCCCCAGAAACACCCCAATAACCGACAATGCCCCCAGTTGTTTCATCTTTCGTTGCAGTTGCCTGAAGCTCTCCCCGGTCGTGAGTACATCATCCAGCAGGACAACATTCTTTCCTCTGATATACCGCCGTGTGAATTGCAGGTTCCGCAGTATGTCCTTATCCTTTCCCTTTCCTTTCAGCTGCTCTCGGTCTTCCTCTATCCAGATGGCCTTGAAACCGTCCGTAATGCCCAGCCATTCCGACAGGTAGTAGCATACCACCGGAAAGCGTTTCCGCTGTCTTTCCCTTGTCGATGCGGGTATAGGTATCAGTACCGTGTCTTCCTTCGTTCCGTTGAATCCCGCATGTTTTAGACACAGTGCCAGTATCCGTGCGACCAGCTCGCCACAGTGTCCTCCTTCCTTAAAACGGAATATCAGGTTGCTTACCCGTTTTTGGTGTGCATCCGTCTTTTCAATCTTCGTTGGGTAATAGTCATGCAGGTAGTGACACCTGCACCCGTCTATAAGAACTTCTCCCTTGAACATCGTTTCGTACGGGTAGAAGTCCATTTTCTTCTCCCTTTCAAACGTAAAGTTCAGCACATCCCTCATCATGGCATTCCATTCCTTCGACCTGCCCAGCGAATACCATCCCGCATGTTTTCCGGCTTCCATCAGGCACATGCCGATTTCCATCGCCTCGCTGAACCGCTGGTGCGAGACGATGTACCACCCGTGTTTCCGGCACAGGCCGGCAAACTCCTTTATGTCCGCAGTCAGGAAGTACATCATGCCTTCCTCTCTGATGACTACCGTCAGTTCCGACTTCGGTTTCTCCCTGCAGAACAGGCTCTCGCTGTAATTCACTCCGTGCCATACCGACTCCGTGCATTCCTCATCGCAGAACTGCACTTCCACCTCTTCAAGCAGGTCAAATTCTTCCACCATACCGTTTCTGTCTTTAATTACAGGTTTAAGAGGGATTTAAGTTACACATTATTATCGGTTTACGGATAAGCACGTTTACAGTTTCATGTTTTTTAACTTATATAAAACACGTGTCGGGACAGCCTCCCGAACAGGGGAGACTATCCCGACACGTATATCCGCCATATCCTGCGGCTTTCAGTTCCAGCTGTTTTTCTTTTCGCCGCTCATGCAGAGAATCACCGTACTTTTCTTCTTTTCAAATGATTCTGCCAGCCGTCTTGCAGCCCACTTTCTGAATGCCTCGCATTTCAGTCCCTTCATGCGGAATCCCAGTGCAATGATGGTTGCCAGACTGTAGAGGTCCACACTGCAATCTTTTCCGTTATAGGTGAAATGTTCCACCCGCACGTCCCGGTATTCATCAAAGTCACCGGTTTTTGCAAGGGATTTTAGTCCGGCATTTACCGACTGTACAAACACGCCATACGCCCGTGCAATATCGCATTTCGGCAACCATACCTCGCCCTTGTCGTCCGTTTCTATCCTTACGCTCACCTTATCAAGTGCATTGCGGTTATATTCCACTTCAAAATTGCCAAATCTCACCATAATAGTTGCTTTTATACATTATATATGGAATCTCAGCATGGAGGTCATAACATGGCATCCAGTTTTCCCGCAAGGACCTCCATATCCTTTCTTATCTTCTCATTAGTTATGCGGGCATAGATTTGTGTCGTTTCAATGTTCGTATGCCCCAGCATTTTCGACACCGTTTCAATCGGCACGCCTTTAGCCAGAGTTGTGGTCGTAGCAAACGTGTGACGTGCCAGGTGGAAGGTAATATTTTTATTTATACCGCACAAATCCGCAATCTCTTTTAAGTAAGAATTAAGTTTTTGATTGCTCAGCACAGGCAGCAACTGACCTTTGGGAAGCTGACCTTCATATTTCTGGAGTATCGCCTGCGGTATCTTCAGCAGCGGTACGTTTACCGGAGTATCTGTTTTATGACGGTGCGTCATGATCCACGGCTTCCCGTCAAACGAGATTCTGATGTCGCTTGCCTTCAGTTCCTTCACGTCCACATATGATAATCCCGTGTAACAAGAGAACAGGAACACGTCCCGTACCTGTTCCAGTCTTTTAGTCGGAAACTTCTTCTTCATTATCTTTTGCAGTTCCGCATCCGTCAAATAACCTCTGTCCACACGTTTCAGTCTGATTTTATAATTTGAAAACGGGTCAGTATAAATCCAACCGTTGTTTTTGGCAATGATTACAATCATCTTGAACGTCTGCATGAATTTTGCCGTAGTATTCTCATTGCATTTGCTTTCCGTTCTCAGATAGTTCTCGAAGTCCGTAATGAACATATGGCCGATTTCCTTCAGTGATATATCCGAAATATTGTATTTCACTTTCATAAATTCCTCCAGCCTCCGGTAGCAGCGGTCATACTTCGCGAGGGTGGCAGGAGTCTTGCTTATGCCGACCAGTTTTCTTGCATCCTCATTGTGTTTCTTGAAAAGTTCCAGCAGTGTTCTTTGTTTCGCCGTTATTCCCAAAAACGCATTGCGTATTTTTTCTACCGTTACGAATGACTCATGCACTTCAATATCCCGGTAGTGGTTTTTCAGCGAAGCACGGATGTCCTCCAATGTTTCATTCAACTGGCGGGCTTTTTGTGTATTTCCTTTCGCCTTGCCCAATGTGGTATCCCATTTATCAGGTTCTATATCCAGCTTTGAGCTGAATTGAGAAATTTCACCGTTAAGCGACAGACGAATCATAATACCCGCTTTTCCTTCCTTGTTCAGATAGTTCTTTCTTAGATAGAACAGAATCTTAAA
>NZ_QSQT01000057.1 GCF_003437535.1 Phocaeicola plebeius | reverse complement strand
TCTCCACAAAGGAGAGTCATTCTTCACCGGAACTTTCAGATACGCTTAAAACGAACGAAAATTTGCTTGGGAAGAAACCTGTTTCGGGGAACATGGGCCTGAATCATCGGGCTTATAACTTCTATTCCTGTAATTTTAAGAATTAAATCGATTGGAGATAATTCATTTTATCTGTTAAAAGTTTTGTTGATGCTTGTAGATCAAAGAAAAAGAATTACATTTGCAGTGTACTAATAAGCTAATACACTAATATAATTTATTTACAACATGAACACGTCTATGATAAAAATCGAAGGGTTAACCTTCAGTTATGGAAAGAAAGCCTCCGTTTTTCAAGATTTCTCATTGGAAATGGAGGCTGGAAAGGTAATTGGTCTTTTGGGAAAGAATGGGACCGGTAAATCTACTTTACTTTATTTGATGAGTGGCTTGTTACGTCCACAAAACGGTTCTGTCTGGATGAAAGGGAGGGACGTACAAAAACGCCTGCCGGTAACCCTGGAGGATATGTATTTGGTTCCGGAAGAATTCACTTTACCCAATTTAAGCTTACAGCAGTTTGTGAAAGTGAATGCACCGTTTTATCCCCGTTTCAGCCAGGAGTTGTTGCGGACATGCTTGGCCGATTTTGATTTGAATGAAGATATTCATCTAGGAGAGTTGTCCATGGGACAGAAGAAAAAGGCTTATATGTGTTTCGCGCTGGCAGCCAATACCTCCTTGCTTCTGATGGATGAACCGACCAATGGATTGGATATCCCTTCCAAAAGTCAATTCCGGAAAGTAATAGCTTCAGGTATGACGGAAGAGAAGTCGGTAGTGGTATCTACTCATCAGGTACGGGATATTGACCGTTTGCTGGATCAGGTGGTAGTGATTGACGGAAATGAAGTGTTATTGAACCGCTCGGTAGTAGACATTACAGATAAACTGTTGTTTGCGGAGCAGGGCATGAATGAACCGACAGATGACGTTCTTTTCGTGCAGCCCTCTGTGCATGGAAACAGTGTGATATGGCCCAATCTTGCAGGAGAAGAGAGCCCGTTGAACCTGGAACTTCTGTTTAATGCTCTGCTGACGGAACGTGAGAAAATACAAGCGATTTTTAATGAAAAATAAATGACACGACATGATGGAGACAACTTTTAGTATGACACGCGTACAGCATATCATGCGACGCGATTTGATAGAAAACTGGAAAAGTAACCTTTATGGTTTGCTGGGTATTTTTGCAGCCTGCTTTTTCCCGATGTTGGGCTTTTTATGGTCGGCAGAACACTGGACGGAAGAAGGCTATCCTGAAGTTTATTCTTTTGAGCGATTTTGCGGCAATATGTTGGGGATAATTGGTATGGTGGTTAGTGTGGCAATGATATATTATGCTTCTCGAATCATGAAATGCATGGATAATAAGGAAAAACGTATTTCTTATTTATTACTGCCAGCTACGAAATTGGAGAAGTTCTTCTCTCGTGCTTTGTTCGTGACAGTAGGCACTGTGTTGATGATTCTGGTTGCCTTGCTGGCTTTGGAACTTACCCATTATCTGTTGTTGCCTTTGTTTGATTTACCGACTGTGTATAGCCAGCCGATGTTGGTGGAAGTATTTTCTATGAAATGGGCTCATGCTTCGGTAGACGCAACAGGAGAGTCTGTTTATTCCTGGTGGCTGATGCAGCTACTTGTGTGGATATTCTGCTTATGGAATCATTCACTTTTTATCTTGGGAGGAAGTTTTTGGTACAAACATCCTTTCCTGAAAACGATAGGGGCTTGTTTGGCTGTAACTATCTTAGGAGGAATTTTGTTTGCGAGCTCAGTAGATAGTGGAATATGGTCTTTTCTTATTCGGAGAGTAGATGAAAATTATCCACATTCTCCCCAGACCGTAAATGGATTGCTGACCATCATTTCAGTTGTCTTTCTTCTGTTTACTGTGTTTAACTGGTGGCTGTCATATCGGCTGTTTACTCGTTCGGAAGTTGTTAAACGAAAACTGTGGCGCCTATGACTTTTAAAGAGAATAAACCGATTTATTTGCAGATAGCAGACCGTATCATGGATGAGATCCTTCAGGATGTGTATGAGGAAGGCGGACGTATCCTGTCGGTACGAGAATATGCAGGAATCGTGGAGGTGAATGCGAATACGGTGGTTCGTACGTATGATTATCTGCAGACTCAGGGTATTATTTACAATAAGCGGGGTTTGGGATATTTTGTGGCAACTGAAGCTGCTCAGAAGATTATTGAGCTTCGGAAGGCTACTTTCCTCCAGCAAGTATTACCCGATGTATTCAAGGAAATGTATTTGCTGCATATCCCGATGGAAACTTTATCTGAACTATTTGAGAACTATAAGAAAGAACGGATGAAGTCTCAGGAATAAACAATAGAAGATAATAATGAAAACGGAGCTGAAGTAAGAGGAATAGATTCCTTTGCTTCAGCTCCGTTTTATTGTATGATTCTGCGACTTATAAAGTCACTGTATGCATAATCTTTTCCAATGCACCGGCATTGTCTCGTACATAATTTCCGGCTTTTTTCCCAGCTTTATCCAAGGCTTCATAGTTGTTCAGGAAATTGTCCATAATCTTCTTGAAATCCTCCGCTCCTTGTATTTCAAAGCCACCCTTGCATTGAAGCAACCCTTGAGCTTCACGGAACCGTTTGTTGTTGGGGCCGAAAATGACTGGCATACCATATACGGCAGCTTCCAGTACATTGTGAATACCTACCCCGAATCCACCTCCGATATAGGCAATTTCTCCGTAGCGGTAAATGGAAGACAGTAAACCGAAACAGTCAATCAGCAGGCAATCGGCTTCTTTCACTCTTTCTTCCGTAGCCTGTGTGTAGCGTACTACAGTACGGTTCAGTTTACCGGTGATTTCCTTCAAATGGCTTTCATCAATCACGTGTGGTGCAATGATTAGCTTTACCTCCGGATGCGTATTGAGATAAGGAATGAAAATATCCTCATCCGGTCCCCAGGAACTTCCGGCTACAAAAGCAGTATGGTTTCCTTTGAATTTCTCTACCAATGGAAGTTCTTTAGCCTGACGGCAGATTTCCAATACCCGGTCAAAACGCGTATCACCTACTACAGTGGTGTTAGTAATACCGATGGTGCGGAGTAATTGTACAGACGCTTCATCCTGTACGAACAGATGAGTAAATGTGTTCAGTACTTTTCGGTAACTTTTGCCATACCAGCGGAAGAAAATCTGTTCTTTCCGGAAGATGGAAGATACGCTGTAAACCGGAATATTTCGCCGTTGAAGTTCATTCAAGTAGTTCTGCCAGAATTCATACTTGATGAAGAAGGCCATATAAGGCTGAGCCAGATCCAGAAAACGCTTTACGTTGTCCGGTGTGTCCAGCGGAAGATAGCAGACAATGTCAGCCCCTTTATAGTTCTTTCGCACTTCATATCCGGAAGGAGAAAAAAATGTCTGGAGAATCTTGTACTGCGGATAGGTTTTCCGAATTTCTTCTATCAGCGGGCGTCCTTGTTCAAACTCCCCTAAAGAAGCTGCGTGAAACCACAGGTATTTTTCTCCGCGGATAATCTGTTTTTGCAGAATATCAAAAGATTCTTTTTCTCCTTTGACCATCAGGGCTACTTTCTTATTAAAAAGTGCAGCCAGTCTGACTGCACTTGTATAAAGAGCGATGATAAGATTATAAATCATGTCTTAGCTTATTTGAGAACCTCTACTGCACGGCGCATGCGAGCCACTGTTTCTTCTTTTCCTAATACAGCCGAGATGTCAAACATGTGAGGACCTTTGCCTTCTCCAACCAGTGTCAGTCGGAAAGCATTCATGATATTACCCAAGTGGTAACCTTTATCTTCAATCCATTTCATAACTACTTCTTCCTGGTGAGCCAGTGAGAAATCGTCCAATGATTCCAGTAGTGCAGCCAGTTCGGTCATGCGTTCGGCAGAATCTTCTTTCCAGCGTTTTTTCACTGTCTTTTCATCATATTCTGTCGGAGCTACGAAGAAGAACTTGCAAGTATCCCACAATTCCTTGATAAAGCTTACACGGCCTTTCATCAGTCCGACTACAGTAACTACCTTGTCCATCGGAGCTTCGATGCCATGTTCCTTCAGAATCGGCATAAACAACTGTGCGATTTCTTCGTCACTCTTCATCAGGATATATTCATGGTTGAACCATTTCCCTTTTTCATAGTCGAATTTCGCACCAGCTTTGCTGCAACGATGCAAGTCGAACAATTTGATGAGTTCATCCATTGACATAATTTCCTGGTCGTTACCTGGATTCCATCCCAGCAAAGCCAGGAAGTTGATAACCGCTTCCGGCAGATAGCCTGATTCACGGTATCCAGAAGAGACTTCTCCTGTTTTCGGGTCGTGCCATTCCAATGGGAATACAGGAAATCCCAAACGGTCACCGTCGCGCTTGCTCAGTTTACCGTTTCCGTCCGGTTTCAACAGCAAGGGTAGGTGAGCGAATTCAGGCATTGTATCTTCCCAACCGAAAGCACGGTACAGCAATACGTGCAACGGAGCTGAAGGTAACCATTCTTCCCCACGAATCACATGTGATACCTCCATCAGGTGGTCGTCAACGATGTTCGCCAAGTGGTAAGTAGGCAGTTCATCAGCTGATTTGTATAACACTTTATCATCGAGGATAGAAGAGTTGATAACTACCTCTCCACGAATCAGGTCGTGTACATGTACGTCTTCGTTCGGCTCAATCTTGAAACGAACTACATATTGTTTGCCTTCTGCAATCAACTTGTCCACTTCTTCTTTCGGAAGAGTCAAAGAGTTGCGCATGGAAGTACGTGTAGAAGCATCATACTGGAAATTCGGAATTTCCTGACGTTTAGCTTCCAGTTCTTCCGGTGTATCAAAAGCGATGTAAGCCTTTCCGTTATCGAGCAACACCTGTACATATTTCTTGTAAATGTCACGGCGTTCCGACTGGCGGTACGGACCATAGTTTCCTCCAAAGCTGACACCCTCGTCAAACTGGATGCCTAACCATTTGAATGACTCGATAATGTATTCCTCAGCACCCGGAACGAAACGGTGTGAGTCAGTATCTTCAATACGGAAAATCAGTTCCCCGCCATGCTGACGAGCAAACAGATAATTGTACAAAGCGGTACGTACGCCGCCGATATGCAATGCACCAGTGGGACTTGGTGCAAAACGGACTCTTACTTTTCTTTCTGACATTGTGGTTTTTATCTAAAAATACGCCGCAAAATTAATCTAATTTTCCCGTTTTTTTCTTATTTTGCACGCAAAATATCTTTTTAACATGAAAAGTTTACAAACTGAGAAACAGTTTTCTTATAAAGGACTGTTATATAAACTGGCCATTTTCGTGGTAACAGTGTGTGTAATTGTGTATTTCCTGCCACGAGAAGGACGTTTTAATTATCAATTTGACATTAATAAACCCTGGAAGTATGGGCTGCTTCAGGCTTCGTTCGATTTTCCTATCTACAAGGATGATGCGGAAGTGCAGCGGGAACAGGATAGTATCATGCGCTTGTATAGTCCGTATTATCAGATGGACAAGACGGTGGCCGACCGGATGATTCAGCAGTTCAAGAAAGCGTATACCGACAGTTTACATCGTATTATCCCCGCTCCAGCATATCAGCATCATATTGAACGATTGCTGAAGTTAGTGTACGAGAAAGGAGTCTTTGCACCAAATGATTGGGAAAAGTTGCGTAAAGACAGTGTACGTTCCATCCAATTGGTAGACAAGAATACGGCAAACCAAGTGGATGTGAGCGACCTTTATAGTTTTAAAACGGCATACGAAACATTGATTTATTCAGATACGGTACATTATCATCGACTGTTACTACAGCGGTGCAATCTGAATGAATATATTGCGCCTAACCTTTCGTATGATGCTTCTAAATCAGAGGCTGCAAAGCAGGATTTGCTTTCCGATTTGTCATGGGCTAACGGTTTTGTAATGAACGGACAGAAAATCATAGACCGTGGAGAAATTATCGACAGCCATACGTATAATATCCTGAAATCATTGGAGAAAGAGTGGAACAAACGTAGTGAAACGGTAACAGAAAAGCGTCTTACTTTGCTCGGGCAAACACTTTTTGTGGCGTTACTGATAGGTTGCTTCATGATTTATCTGGATTTGTTCCGGAATGACTATTATAAGAAGCACCGGACATTGGCCCTGCTTTTTGTCATCATTGTAGCTTTCCCGGTGTTGTCTTCTGTGATGGTAGAGCATGCATTTATGAGTGTTTACATTGTGCCGTTTGCCATGATACCTCTGATTATTCGTATCTTTCTGGATTCACGAACGGCGTTTGTGGCCCATATCATAACGATTCTGCTTTGTTCGATTTGCCTTCGTACACCTCACGAGTTTATATTGTTGCAAACAGCAGCTGGTATGGCCGGTATCTATAGTCTGAGGGAGCTCTCTCAGCGTTCACAATTGCTGCGCAGTGCGCTGATTGTGGCTTGTACGTATGCATTGATGTATCTGGCACTCGATTTGATACACGTCAGCGATGTGGCGCAGCTGAGTACACACATGTATGTCAATTTTATCATTAACGGCATGTTGTTGCTGTTTACTTATCCCTTATTATTTATTTTGGAAAAGATGTTCGGTTTTACCTCGAATGTTACGTTGGTAGAGTTATCCAATATCAATAATAAATTGATGCGTGAGATGTCGGAAGTGGCACCTGGCACGTTCCAGCATTCCCTTCAGTTGGCGAATCTGACTGCTGCGGCTGCCAACCGGATTGGAGCCAACAGCCAGCTGGTACGTACGGGGGCTATGTATCACGACATTGGGAAAATGCTGAACCCTGCTTTCTTTACCGAAAATCAGTCGGGTGTGAATCCTCATGACCAGTTGAGCTACAAGCAGAGCGCACAGATTGTAATCAGTCACGTGACCGATGGCATGAGACTGGCCGACAAGCACGATCTACCACAGGTAATAAAAGATTTTATCTGTACTCACCATGGAAAAGGTTTGACCAAGTATTTCTATATTTCATATCAGAACGAACACCCCGGTGAAGAAGTTGACAAGGAAGCTTTCCGGTATCCGGGTCCCAATCCTTTTACGAAGGAACAGGCTATTCTGATGATGGCAGATTCTGTAGAAGCAGCTTCACGAAGTCTGGCTGAGTACACAGAAGAAAGCATCTCAGCTTTGGTAGAAAAGATTATTGACAGTCAGGTACAGGACGGTTATTTCAAGGAATGTCCGATTACATTTAAAGACATTGCTACCGTGAAAGCCGTATTTAAGGAAAAGTTGAAAACAATGTATCATACTCGTATCAGTTATCCGGAGTTGAAGAAGTAGATAACTGGAAAAGACAGGAAAGAGGCTGTCTCAAAATGAAGTGACCCCAAAAAGTTGGACAAGTTAAACAT
>NZ_QSQT01000056.1 GCF_003437535.1 Phocaeicola plebeius | reverse complement strand
TATGCTATTGAGAAAATGTGCAAGGAAAAGAAAAGTTTAAATCACTTCAATATTAGTCTTTGATTTGCTCTCTCCGCTTTGTTCTGCTAATTCACCTATGCATACAATAACAGCATCGGCTTTTTGTGCTGCTTGTAATGAAGTTTGTAACTGTGTTATTTTTCCTGTTTTTTTGTCATAACCTTCTGAATAGAATATATTAATGTTATTGTTCCTTAATGCTTCGTATAATGTTACGATTTTGCTTCTATTTACGTTTCCGGCCCATGCTCCAGCCATGTCTGATTGAGATTTTGCAAGATGTCCAATTAGCGCAATAGAACGTACTTCATTGTTAAAAGGTAGTATATGGTTGTCATTTTTTAGTAATACAATGGATCTTTCTGCCATCTTTCGTGAAGTTTCTCTAATCTTTAATGAATTAATAATTCTCTTACTTCGATTCTCATCATAGAAACGGTATGGGTCTTGAAATAAACCTAATTCGTATTTCTTTTCAAGTATATATCTTACTGCTTGGTTTAAATCTTTTTCTAAAACTTTTCCTTCTTTAACAAGTTCTTTAAGATGCCTTAAATAGCACTGACTGACCATTTCTATATTCAATCCTGCATTGAATGCTAGTTTTGCTGCATCTTTTTTGTCTTTTGCAATTCTATGATTAATAAGCTCTTCTACAGAATTATAGTCAGAAATAACAATACCTTTGAATCCCCATCTATTTCTGAGCAAATCTGTTAAAAGAAATTTATTACTTGTACATGGTACACTATTAAAGTCGTTGAATGCGCTCATTATACTTGCTGCTCCTGATTTTATTGCTGCTTCATAGGGTGGCATATAGTAATTAGCGAATTGTCCTATTGACATATCAACACTATTGTAGTCTTTACCGGCTATTGGGGCTCCATAACCAGCAAAGTGTTTTTACACATGCCATTGACTGCATGTATCTCCAATTGAGTTACCCTGAAGACCTTTTACTCTAGCTTCTGCAATTTTACTACCTAAAAACGGATCTTCTCCAGCTCCTTCCATAACTCTTCCCCATCTTGGTCCCAAGAAATATCTACCATAGGTGAAAATGTCCAATTTAGACCGTCTGAAGCACCTTCCAAGGCATTACAACGGGCAGATTCTTCAATCATCTGAAGATCAAAACTGGAAGCTTCTGCTAAAGGAATAGGAAATCCTGTTTTATAACCATGTATTATATCCAATCCAAATATTAGTGGAATATGCAAGCGTGATTGTAATGCTAATGATTGATATTTTTTATATTTTTTATACCGGTTACATTTAACATTGTTCCTATTTTCCCTTGCCGTATATAATCATCAATAGATAGATGTAAAGTATCAGGTCCTGTAAGGTTTCCTTGTCCACTGCATTGGTAAAGTTGTCCGATTTTTTCGTCTAATGTCATTTTATCGAGTAAATTGTCGATAAAAATGTCTTTCTCTGTAGTTGAAGATTTTTCTTTGTTTGGTGTTGCGCCTTGTGCAAAGACACACCAACATAATAACCATAAGGTCATTCTCTTTTTAAGTTTCATGTTATTAAGTTTTTAAGTGATAAAAATTGTCCGCAGCGAATATATATTATATTTATGACTTTTACAAAAATGACTAAAAATATATTTATTTACTTTTGAAAATTAGTATTTAGTACTTATTTTTGCAAGAAAGAATGTTTTTTCAATCACTTTATAATTTCTGGTATTATACTTAATTCTTTAGGGGCGAATAAGTTGAATATAATTAAATGTGATATGAAAAAAGAGTTTTATATTGTAATTTTAGCGTTTGTGTTTTTATCTCATTCAACGGCTTTATGGGCTTTATCTCCTAATTTTAAATTAGAAATATCTGAAGTAAAGCGTTTGGTTAATCGGACTTGCCGATGGCAGATGAATGCATATCCAAATATGGATGAAAACAGAATTTGGAAATCTGCCGGAGATTTAAGTTGGGAAAATGGAGTTTTTCTTTCTGCATTGTCACGTTGGGCTGAATTTGTTAAAGAACCACAGATGATAGAATGGTATGAAAGTATATGTAATAGAAACTATTATGGAACCAGTCAGAATCGTTTGTCTATTTATCATGCTGATGATTTTGCTGTATGTATGATGTACGTAACACTTTATAATAAGGTAAGGAATCAGAGAATTCTTCAGCATACTCAGGCTCGTCTGGACTATACTATTAATCATCCATCTGAAATTCAATTTGGAGATACAACAGCATGTAAATATGATAGATGGACGTGGTGTGATGCTTTGTATATGGCTCCCCCTGTATATGCGGCATTTTCGCGTATTACAGGAGATAATTCTTATTTGTATTTTATGGATAAAGAATATTGGGCCACTTATGAGTATTTATTTGATAAAGAAGAGCAATTGTTCTATAGGGATGGTAGCTATTTTGATAAGAGAGAAAAAAATGGTAAAAAAGTATTTTGGGGAAGAGGAAACTCTTGGGTAGCAGGAGGCTTGTGTTTATTGTTGGAACAGATTCCTTTGGATAGTCCTTTGAGGGAACGATATGAATCTTTGTTGATAACTCTTTTGAAACGTATTGCACCTCTTCAACGTGACAATGGTTATTGGTCAGCAAGTTTACTCGATCCGGATGCTTACCCTAATCCGGAAACAAGTTCAACAGGTTTTTTTACTTTTGCTCTTTTTTGGGCAATTAATAATGGACTTCTTCAAGAAGACATATATATTATAAATGCTATGAAAGGTTGGCAAGCTTTAAAGAAAGCAATAAATAATGATGGAATGTTAGGGTGGGTTCAACCAATCGGCGCTAGTCCGGAAACAGTCACACAGAATATGACAGAAGTTTATGGCGCGGCTTCATTAATGCTTGTCGGTGAGCAATTAATACGATATTTTGAAAAAAAATAATATTAATGTCTTTTTTTATTGTGTTGATTTATAGTAAATTAACAAGCGTATGTTATCTTATTTTATTTTTTGTTACAAAAAAAAGAAAAATCTACTAGGGAATTTTCTTATTACTTGCGTCTATACTTATAGAAAGCCCTAAAAGAATGAAGCAAGAAAATCAGAAATCATCAGAGGAATTGAAGCAGAAGTTAGATTCTTTATTTGAAAATTATAAGAATCCAGACTTTGATAATAGCTCCATTGTTGAGAAGACATTGGTAAAAATTCGTCGTGAACGAATTCGTCACCGTGTACATTTATTGTGGGTGTCTTCTTTCTCTTTGGCAGCATCTGTTTTTATTGGCTTTGTAATACATTATTTGCTTGGATTATCTTCTGATTTAACTGATACTGATATTCGCCAGTTAGCAAACAGTATGCCAGCAAATGAATGTGAAGAAGTTATATTGGTTACTCCAAAAGAAAGATTACAACTTTCTAAGAATGCATTTGTACAGTATGATGCACAAGGAAAAATGCAGGTAAATGGAGAAGAAACCATAAAGGAAGAGTATTCTGATAAAGAACTTGAATATAGTCAGCTTATTGTACCTGCTGGTAAGCGTGTACGTTTGCAGTTGGCTGATGGAACTCATTTGATGCTAAATTCTATGTCTCGTGTAGTTTATCCTCAGCGTTTTGATGAGAAAGAACGAAGAATTTATGCGGAAGGTGAAATTTATCTGGAGGTTGCGCCAGATAAGGCACGTCCTTTTATAGTAGAGTCTTCTGATTTTGATTTGAAGGTTTTAGGTACAAAGTTTAATATCTCTACTTATGATGCCTTGAAAGAAACGCAAATAGTATTAGTTGAGGGATCTGTAGAGGTGACAGGAACGGATAAACATAAGGCTGTGTTGAAACCAAATGAGTTGTTGAGTCTTGAAGAAGGTAAAATAGTTGACTGTCGTTCCGTAGATGTAGCTGATTATATAAGTTGGACAAAAGGATGGATTCATTTTAAAGGAGATGATTTATCTGAAGTTATAAGTCGTTTGCAAATCTATTATGGTGTTTCAATTTCATGTGATAAGTCACTTTCTAATGAAAGAATATACGGAAAATTGGAATTGAAAGAAAATTTGGATGACATGTTGTATAATATCCAGCAAATTATACCTTTTAAAATACACTCTTCTGCTGAAGGGGGTATAGAGTTAATAAAATAGTTTTAATTTAAATTTTTATACCTAATGAATGATACTTGAGAACACATTTTGAAAAATTAAAAACGGGAGAATATGGTAGTATTCCCCCGTCAACTTGGACAATTTTTTTCTTAAAAAGATTCTAAATCTGACGTTAAACCTTAAAAAGAAAATTTTATGGTAAAGAAACCAATTTTTTTACACATAAGAAAGAAAGTTCGTTTTTTTTTAGTATTAAACACTTTTTTTATTATTCCGAACATTACATTTGCGGAATCAAAAATTTATTGGAATGCACAAACTGATGTATTTTCAATTCAATCAATGTCAACAATTCGTGAAGTCTTGGATTGTATAGAGGCAAATAGTGACTATATTTTTGTTTATTCTGATGAAGTAAATTCTCGTTTGTCAAATAAAGTTTCTATTTCAACTTCAGACAATAATATAGACTCAGTTCTTGATGAATTATTTGAAAAAACGGATTTGGAGTATAAGAAGAATGGACGACAAATTATTATATCAGCTCCTACTCCTCAACAGCGTACAAATAATTCTTCAAAAAATAATATAAAGGTAACAGGTAATGTTACGGATGAAAAGGGAGAGCCACTAATAGGTGTTACTGTTGTATTAAAAGGAGATTCTACTGTAAATACAATAACTAATTTGGATGGTATTTATTCTATAAATGTTCCTAATCGTCACTCTGAATTATCGTTTAGTTATGTAGGTTTTGTTCCTAAAACTATAGACGTAGATGGTCATTCTGTATTAAATGTTGTAATGGTGGAAGATGTTGGACAACTTGATGAGGTTGTTGTTGTTGCTTATGGTGCTCAAAAGAAAGAGTCTGTTGTTGGATCAATAACAACTGTTGCTCCTGAGAAGCTTCGTACAGGAACTACTCGTTCATTGAGTAATAATTTGGCTGGAGTTGTTTCTGGAGTTATTGGAGTGCAGAGGTCAGGTGAACCTGGTTATGATAATTCATCGTTTTGGATTCGCGGTATTAGCTCTTTTCAAACAGGCACAACAGATCCTTTGGTTTTAGTTGATGGTATTGAAAGAGATTTGAATAATATTGATCCAGAAGAAATTGAGTCATTTTCAGTTTTAAAAGATGCTGCGGCAAGTGCTGTTTATGGTGTACGAGGTGCTAATGGTGTTATTCTTATTAATACCAAAAGAGGACAAGTAGGAAAGCCTCGTGTTGTTGTTAAAACAGAATTCGCTATGACTCAACCTGTTCAGTTACCTGAATTTTTGGGTGCTGCTGATTATATGCAAATATTGGATGATATTCTTTTAGATACAGGACAACAGCCCAAGTACACTGATAGAATAGAGAAAACTCGTTCCGGTTATGATACGGATTTGTATCCGGATGTAAATTGGATTGATGCAATTTCTAACGATTATGCATCAAATGAACGTGTTACCGTTGATATATCTGGAGGTAGTGAACGTTTGAAGTATTCTTTTGTTGCGGCTGTTTATAATGAAAGAGGAATTTTAAAGAGAGATAAGACTCACGAGTGGGATCCTTCTTTGAAATTACAACGTTATAACGTACGTTCTAATGTTGACTTGAAATTATCTCCTACAACTCAAATGCGTTTTAATCTTGGTGGTTATTTACAAGATAGAAATTCAACAACCAAAAGTATAAGTGAGATTTTTTCTAAAGCCTTTTTAGCTGTACCTCATGCGTTTCCTCCTCAATATTCATCAGGAGAAATACCTACTACTGAAGAACCTAATGTTTGGGCATGGGCCACACAGAGTGGTTATCAAAGAACTAGTGCAAGTAAAATTGAGACATTATTTTCTTTAGAGCAAGATTTAAAATTTGTAACACCAGGTTTAAAGGTAAAAGGAACTTTTTCGTTTGATAGGTATTCTTCAGGTACAGTAAGTCGTGGAATGAATCCTGATTATTATAATCCAGCTACAGGACGCGATGATGAAGGTAATCTAATTATTTCAAAGAAAACTAACGGAGATAATTTTTTAGGTTATTCTAAAAGTGGTGATTATGGAAACAAAAGTATATATATGGAGTTAAGTCTTAATTATGATCATACTTTTGCTGAGAAACATGCTGTTTCCGCCATGTTGATGTTTAATAGGAGAAATTATGATGATGGAAGTAAATTGCCATACCGTAATCAAGGATTTGCAGGACGAACATCATATACTTATTCAGGAAAGTATGTAGCAGAATTTAACTTCGGATATAATGGTTCTGAAAATTTTGCTCCTGGTAAACGATACGGTTTTTTCCCTTCTGGAGCTATTGGATGGATTATTTCTGAAGAGGATTTTATGCAACCTGCAAGAAAGGTTATTTCTAAGTTAAAACTTAGAGCATCATACGGTCAGGTTGGTAATGCTAATTTAAGTGGTCGTCGTTTTGCGTATTTATCTACTATTGCTGATTCTTATGGTGATATGGGAATGTATAAATGGGGAGAAGATGGTAGTTTTGATCGTGTTGGTATGGCTGAGGGTGAGTTTGCTGTTCCTGATTTGACTTGGGAAGTTGTTAATAAGGCAAATCTTGGTTTAGAATTAGGTTTATTTAATGGAATGCTTGATTTATCGTTGGATTATTTTGATGAAAGACGAAATGGAATCTTTATGCAACGTGAATCAATACCATTGACAGCAGGATTTATAAAACAGCCATGGAGTAATTTTGGAAAAGTTACAAATCGTGGTGCTGAAGCAGCTTTGAATTTTAATAAACGTATTGGTAAGGATTTGTTTTTAAGTGTTATGGGAACATTTACTTATGCTCATAATGAAATAACTGAGCAGGATGAGGCAGATGCAGTTGTAGGAACAAATCGTGCCAGAACTGGACATCCTATTAATCAGTTATTTGGATATGTCGCAGATCGTTTGTTTACTGAAGATGATTTTGTAGATGTCGAAAATGGTATTCTTAAAGAAGAAATACCAGCACAAAACTTCTCTTCAAAACTCCGTCCTGGAGATATAAAGTATGTAGATGTAAATAAAGATGGAAAAGTAGATGTGTTTGATAAAACAGCCATTGGAGGTACAGTTGATCCGGAAATTGTGTATGGTTTTGGGGCTAATCTTCAATATAAAGGATTTGATTTCGGAGTATTGTTCCAAGGCATTGGAAGAAGTTGGAGGATACTTTCCGGTTCTATCATTCCTGGATTTAATCGTGGTGTAACTGGAAATATGTTTACTAATGCAGATGATCGCTGGACAGTAGAAAATCCGAGTCAAGATGTATTTTATCCAAGATTAGATGATGGTATAAATAAAAATAACAGTGAAGCATCTACTTGGTGGTTGAGAAATATGAGTTTTTTACGTTTGAAGAATTTGGAGTTAGGCTATTCTCTACCTAAAACTTGGATGCAACAAGCTGGTATGGATGGAATTCGCTTCTTCTTGCGAGGATCAAACTTGTTTACTTTCTCTAAATTTAAATTATGGGATCCTGAGTTGAATACTAATAATGGTGCCGCTTATCCTATAATGAAATCTATTTCTGCTGGTTTTGAAATTAAATTTTAATTGAATTCTATATGAAAAAATATATAAAAATTGCTGCTTTGAGTTGCTTTGCTTTATTCTCTATGTCATCATGTAATGATTATTTGGATAAAGAACCAGATGATCAGTTAACATTAGAAACTGTATTTGAGAATAAAGAAAATATGGAAAGATGGTTAGCTTTTATTTACCAGGAACTTCCAGAATTTTATACATATGACGGACCAGATGCAATTGCAGATGAATTGACTCCTTCTAAAGGATGGGAATCGCAAGGATTTAAGGCTATTCTTTATCAAAAAGGTAATTGGACGGCTGATAGTCCTGGAGTCATAAGTTATTGGACTACATTTCCTAAAGCAATTCGCTCTGCCTATCAATTTATAAAATATGCACATGCAGTTCCTGGGGTTACTGAACAAGAAGTTGAATATATGAAAGCTGAATGTCGCTTTTTTATTGGATATTTTCATTCAATGTTAGTTATGACATATGGTTCTGTACCAATCATTCGTGAAGCTGCTGAATCAGCGTCATCTGATAATTTAATGCTTAAGCAAGAACCGTTTTACGATGTAGTTGATTGGGCTGCTAATGAAATGCTGGAAGCATCGAAAGTGTTACCATCGTCTTATGATGAATCTCAAAAATATGGACGTGTTACTTCAATAGCCTGCCTTGCAATGCGTGCAAGATTGTTACTTTTTGCTGCAAGTGATTTGGTGAATGGTAATCCCGACATGGCTGATATTGTGAATTGTGATGGAACACCTATTTTTAGCAAAGAAAAAGATCCACAAAGATGGAAAGATGCTGTTGACGCTTGTCAATTACTTATTGATGAAGCTGAAGCTGCTGGTCATAAGTTGCATATTGAGTATCTGACAGATGGGACAACTATTGATCCGTTTCTTTCTTATCAGAACGCTTTGTTAAAGCGAAAAATTGAGGGAAATAATGAAATTCTTTTTGCTCGAACAATGGATTCAGGTGGATATTTTGATAAACAATGTACTCCACGTGGTATGGGATTAAATGGAGTAGGAGCTATCTGTGTAAGTCAATCTTTGGTTGATGCTTTCTTTATGAAAGATGGAAAAATGCCTATTTTGGGATATAATTCTGATGGCTCTCCTATTCTTAATCCGGATGTTGACAACTATAGTGAAAGTGGATATACAACAGATGATGAATATTATCCTACAAATTGGATTTATGGTTCAGGAAATGGTAGTGCTACTGCAGATCATAATTTGATTGTTGCAAAAAATACATACAATATGTACGCTCATCGTGAACCAAGATTTTATATATCAGTAATGTATAATGAAGAATACCATTGGGTAGGCAAACGTAACTGTGATTTCTTTATGGATGGAAAGGATGGAGGTCCTTCTCATGATGCTCCTTGGACTGGATATATGTGTCGTAAGAGAACTGACCCTACTGCAAATCCTAAAGAAAATAGTGGAACATATAAATCGCGTCATGGTTCACTTTATCGTTTGGCGGAGGCTTATTTAAGTTATGCTGAAGCATTAAATGAATGGAGTATAGAAAATGGAACATATGCTGCAAATCTATCTGAAATATTGAAGTATGTAAATAGAATAAGACAAAGAGCTGGTATTCCTCAGTATGGTTATGCGGAAGGGGAAATTACACCTCCTGCAAGTGGTGAAGAAATGAGAACTCTAATACGTCAGGAAAGAAGGGTTGAATTAAATTGCGAATGTGGATTGCGTTTTAATGATTTGAGAAGATGGAAATTAGCTAAAGATTTATTGGACGGTGATTTCTATGCCATGAACGCATATGCACAAGCTGGAAATAGGGATGATTATTATAAAAGAGTTGTTTATGAAACAAGAAAATTTATAAGTTATTGGTTCCCAATACCTCAGGATGATATTGATAAGAACACCAATTTGCGTCAAACCCCTGATTGGATTGCTGGTAATTGATATATTAATTAATTTAGATTAATCATGAAGAATAAATATAGTTTTAAAGAGGCTTTTTTACTTTTATTAGTAGGAAGTTGTATGATAGGTTGCAATGAAGAAAATGATGTTAATCCGTTGGATAATCGCTCAGATTTGGTTATAGAAGCTTCTGCGACTGATATTAAATTGAATGAGGATACTCCTAATGATATTGCATTGACTTTAAATTGGACAAAAGCTGATCCTATTTCTTCGGAATATTCGTTATCATATATATATAAAGTTGATTTGGCTTCTAATGATTTTAGTGATAATACTCTTATAAAGGAGTTCGTTGATGGTGAGTCTTCTAAAAGTTATACTCATAAAGAGTTACAACAACTTTTGACAGATAAATGGGAATTAACTCCTGGTACAACAACAACTTTGTCTGCCCGTATTATAGGATCTTTGGAAGGCCCAAAGTTTGTTAAGCCGGAAATTTCCACAGTTTCAGTAAAAATTCAAACATATATTGAGAAAGAATTTAAGGCTGATAAACTTTATATCTCAGGAACAGCCGTTGATGGAGAGGATATTGAAATTAGACCAATGGTTAGTAATCCTCTTAGATATGTTGGTATTGTATCGTTAAAAGCCGGTAATATAAATTTCCCAATTGTTTATGAGGATGAGAATAAAGTTAATGTGATTTCTCCTGTTGTTGCTGAACAGACTATTCAGGGAGGAAAAGAACTGGAAGCAGTTGTCAAAAGTGCTGAAAAAGCAGGTGTTTGGGTAATTCCTGAATCAGACACTTATAGGGTTCTTGTTGATTTTGAGCATCATACAGTTTCGATAGGACTTGCAAGTGATTATATAGCAGCTGATAAAATCTTTGTATCTGGAACTTGTGTTTCTGAAAAACAAGAAATGACACAGACAATCGAGAATGAAAATCAGTATGCTTTCCATGCGGAACTTCAGAGTGGTAATGTTTATTTCCCAATATTATTTGATGGTGAAGAATCAATGGCTATAGCTCCAGAAACTGGTGGAGATTTTACTGATGGACAAGAAATGTCTTTTACAATCAAGACTCCGGAAGAAGCAGCTCTTCATTCATCGTGGAATATTAAAAATCAAGGTGTATATCGAGTAGTCATTAATATTGAAACGAAGAAGATTACCATTTATTCTCCTGATACTGATCCTCAGCCTAGAGAGATTACATGGAGTTATAATAATAATGATGTTACAACTGTTGTTGAGAGAGTATATAGTAGGCTCGGCACTCGGCGCCTTGCCGCATTTCTGCGGTAGGTTTCCGAG
>NZ_QSQT01000055.1:10758-11052 GCF_003437535.1 Phocaeicola plebeius | reverse complement strand
TACTCTGCCAGGTTCGTGCGAATCTGTTCTCCCGCCTTTTCTACGGCCACTTTTGCCATATCCGCATCCACCATGATTTTTACCAGCTCTTCGAAGGTTGTCTTCGACGGGTTCCAGCCTAACTTTGCCTTCGCCTTTGTCGGGTCACCCCAGAGGTTCACTACGTCTGTCGGGCGGTAGAAATCCTCGCTTACCTCTACCAGGCACTTGCCGGTAGCCTTGTCATAACCCTTTTCGTTGATGCCTTCACCCTTGAATTCCAGTTCGATGCCCGCATACTTGAATGCCAGGTAG
>NZ_QSQT01000055.1:0-10748 GCF_003437535.1 Phocaeicola plebeius | reverse complement strand
TTCGATGCCCGCATACTTGAATGCCAGGTAGCAGAATTCACGTACACTGTGCTGCACACCCGTAGCGATGACGAAATCTTCCGGCGTTTCATGCTGCAGAATCAGCCACATACATTCCACGTAATCCTTGGCATAACCCCAGTCGCGCAGTGAGTCCAGGTTACCCAGATACAGCTTCTCCTGTTTTCCCTGTGCAATGCGGGCTGCAGCCAATGTAATCTTACGTGTTACGAAAGTTTCTCCACGGCGTTCCGATTCATGGTTGAACAAGATACCCGAGCAACAATACATATTGTAAGCCTCGCGGTATTCCTTCACAATCCAGAAGCCATACAGCTTAGCCACTGCATACGGGCTGTAAGGATGGAACGGTGTGTTTTCATTCTGCGGCACTTCTTCCACCTTTCCGTAAAGTTCCGAAGTAGATGCCTGATAGATGCGGCAGGTATCTTTCAGTCCGCACAGACGGACAGCCTCTAACACGCGGAGTACCCCTGTGGCGTCTACATCAGCTGTAAATTCCGGAGAATCAAAACTTACCTGTACGTGGCTTTGTGCAGCCAGGTTGTAAATTTCTGTGGGGCGTACCTTGCTTACCACTTGCAGAATACTCATGGAATCCCCCAAATCCGCATAGTGCAAGTGAAAATTCGGTTTGCCTTCCAGATGTGCGATACGTTCGCGGAAGTCCACTGACGAGCGGCGAATGGTACCGTGTACATCATAACCTTTTTCCAATAAGAATTCGGCCAGGAATGATCCGTCCTGTCCTGTAATACCTGTGATTAGTGCTACTTTTCTTTCCATGTTTATAAAATGAAAAGTTTGAAATTAACTTATTATTAATTACTTATATCTGAATAATATATATGATAGGTCTTTATTTATTTTCTTTGTAATCTTTATTAATGCAATAGTGCAGACTATTATAATAATAGTTAAAGGGTAAATAATAATATTGATATTTCTGCTATTTATTATTTCATTACAATAATGTCGTAATACAATAATAAATAGCATGTGTGATAAGTATATTCCAAATGTCATATTAGATAAATCACTTATTATTTTAATCAATCTATTATCATGGGAGGTTAGATTGATTTTTTTTGTTATTCTATAAATTAATTCAAATAGTGAGACACTTATAAATAAAATGAAAGGATTATCGTACCAAATCATATAGTGGTTTTTCCAGTGAGACAAGAAAAGACCTATAAAGGATAAAATGATGATTGATAAAAAAATACAATGGTTTATACTGCTGAATCGTTGTTTTGAAATATAATATCCAGCTAATAAATATATTAGATAACAAGTGTATGAGAGTCCAGATGTTGTTGGATAAGGATAGCCTTTGTATATGAGAAATCCATTATAGATGAAAGTTGCACAAATAATTATAGAAGTGATAAATATCATTAGGATTTTTGCTTTGGTTACTAAATAGGAGATAATTGGCATTGCAATATAATATAGTATAATCATTCTGATATACCATAAATGAATTTCAGGTTTGTGAATTAAAGCTATATTGTATAATAGTTCTCTAAAAGAAAAATGTTGATTGCATAAAAAATAAAATATAATCCATATTTCTCCTGTTATAATGATTGTTAATAAGTTGTGCTTGTAAAAATTTGTAATGCTAGCTGTCGTATTTAAATCTTTCTTTAATATTAATGCCCCACTTGTACACATAAATAAAGGAACTCCTATACATGAAAATATAGAATTAATGGTATGTCCTATTGTAAATAAATTATTGGAGTCAGATTTGCATATTAGCATGGTATGAGCTATTATTACTGAAAGTATAGCTATTATCTTAATGATATCAAGAGATATAATACGTTTCATCTAATAAATATAGCGTTTTTAAGTTTAGAATTTCATTTATTTAAAAAATCTTTTTCCAATTAAATTCTTCATCTTTAAATGTTTGTGAAAAAATTCTGGAGCAGCAACGTAAAATATATGCTACAACAATAATAATAAGAAACATGATTAAGATATTTAATGGGAAGATATTGTTCATTTTGTCTGTAAATAAAGTGCCCTGTACAAGATATATTTCTAGACATAGCCCCCCTATGAATTTTATACCCCATCCTATGTATTTGTTCGTATACCATTTCTTTAAAGTATCACTACTACAGACCTTATAAAAGTAATACACAATAAATAGTAGAGGAATAAGTGAGGTTATTTGAAGTTCGGAGTATAAAGGATATTTCCTCCCTGCAAATAAGATGGCATAATAGACAAATGTACTGCCTATAAGTTTAATGAAATCGGTATTAAAGTTAAAATTCCATTGCTTTTGAGAGATTCCCATCATGGCTCCCAATAACATGAATAAGAAGTAATGCCCCCATTTAAAATAAGTAGCACCATACATGTTATAATCAGCTGGTCGGTCTATGATGAAATACCAGGCAATACAGATTAATGCCACTATGCCAAATACCCATTTCAAATGATGTAACATAAATCGTTGGATAAAGTAAAGCACTACATAATATATCATGATACAAGTTACAAACCATCCTCCTCCATGAATAATGGTATAATCCATACTCTGATGTTGGTTGAAAATGAAAGCACTTAATATGGCCCATGCAAAAACGGTGGGGTAAATTCGATTGATTCTTCGTTTATACCAGTTATCGAATCTTCCCATTCTACTTAAAAACAGAGTAAAACCGGAGCAGAAGAAAAATAATACATCTCCGATAGCTCCTCCTGTGGCTAGAATATCATACTTCCCATACAACATACCCATGTGAGAATTGGTAATAAGTAATGCTGCAAAGAATTTTAATATGTCGATACCTATATTTCGTTCTTTCATTATTGTATAGTTTGCTTATATAACTCAATCATTTGTTGAGCTTTTCTGTTCCATGATAGTTCTTGTTGTCTTTTTTTGCAGTTCTTTGCCATCTCTTTTAAAAGATTTCGGTCGTTTTCTAATTCATTAAGTACTTTGGCAAAGTCGTTAATTGATTGCTTCGGATTGGAAAGGGTTATTTTTTTTCCCACTTTCTCATTGATGACATATCCCATACCACATGCGTCGAAACAAACTACAGGTAATTGATTGCTTACAGCTTCAAGTACTACTGTAGAAGTATCTTCACTAATACTGGTAAATAAGAAAATATGAGCTTTTCTCATGGCTTCCATAACGATGTTATTAGGTTGATTTCCATGCCATGTGATCAACTGTTCTATATTAAGACTTTTAGCCAGATTATGAGCTTCTAATACCTGTACTTCATTACCTGAACCATATATGTCTAAATGAAATACAGTATTATTAGTCGCTTTTAAGATGCGTAATGCTAATGGAAGTTGTTTGCGGAAGTCAAACTTTCCTACCCACATTATATGTAAACGCTCATCATTAAAATTCTTGACAATATTTTCTTGTATATCAAAACATCCTGTTTCTGGTATGATAATAGATTCGAGGTTTTTATATTTTTTTATGGCTTTGTAGGAGTCAGGTATAGAGCTGATTAATAAATCAGCTCTATTAAAAGCTTCATTTACTCTTTTATCATATTTTATTTGAGCAATATTTATAATATTTTTTATTCGGTTGAATAGCTTCATTTTTAATCCACATTCTTTAAGATAAGCTGTGGGGAATTGTTTCAATCCTCCAATTGGTCCCCATATGAAAGGAATGTTGGGAATCTTCCATAAATAACCTGGTTCACGGAAGCCTATCATATTTAATTGATGAAGAATGTCGATTTGAGTTCTTTTGCAAATATCTTGTGCTATCAAGTATGTTTTCCATTGCCATTCTTTATAATATTTATAAAAGCGCCAATCGCCTTGATTCCAGCACATCTTTCGTATTTCATCAGGAACGGAATTATAATAGAAATACATATTTTTTCCTTGAGGAAGAGTTGGAAGAACTGTTTCTATTTTATCTCGAAATTCTCCTTCTGTAATAATGTAAAGTTTACAATATTGGGCAAGGTTTGTGCACCAATTCCATGCCATTCCTGGTTCACTTCCCATATTGGGAGAGCAAGCATACGCATTAATGAGTATAGTAAGCATATATAAAATATGTTAGTCAGAATATAGCCGTAAATTTATTTTTTAGAAATCTCCCGGTATAGGATGTTATTGTACAAATAATGATACAGATAATAATAGAAATAATATCTGCTTTTATGAAAGATGATGGTAACAGTTTATCATATAAAATTCTAATGATAGGCCAGTGAATACAGAGAATGAATAAGGAATATAAGCCCCAAAAAGAAAAAGTATTATTGATAATTTTTATTTTTTCTAATGAATAGCTTATTGATAAAATAAATCCAATACCTCCTACCGATGCTAATAAATATTCAATAGGATTTTGTGGGAGAATCAACCAACGAATACCAATATTGATTGGATAAATCTTAATGAAAATATAGCACGTAATTATACTTATGAATAATAGTAGATATTTGTTTCGTTTTAAAATATTTTCTATTTTAAAATAATAAGTTCCTGCAAGTATGAATGGAATGGATATTCCTGCTTTTGTTAAATTGGTATAGTCATCAATTTGTTTCAGTCCTAGAAAATAACATATTATAAAAATCAATATACTTCCTATAATAGAAATATAACGTTTCCCTATTTGATTAAACGTTAATATTATGGTTGTTAAAGTAAAAAGAGCTATTAAAAACCATTGTGGACCATTGTCAAATGAATCAGGATCATAAATATGTAGATTTTCTATACTTGTTCGTTTGGTTGCCAAAACTAAAATAGAACAAATTATTCCAAAAAACAAATATGGGAAAATCAGACTTTTAATTTTCTTATAAAGAGATTTTTCTAATGTATGAGATTTAGTTAGAAAAATACCACTTAAAAAGAAAAAGACTTGTACATAATAAAAAGTAAACCATGATTCCCACGAGCAATAGCTGTGGCTTAATACAATTAAGAATATGCAGATTCCGCGTGCTATGTCAAGTGCTTTATTTCTTTTTATCATAGTCTAATATTGATTATATAAGCTTAAACATGCATTGTATATTTTTCTTGCAGCGATTTCAGGAGTATAGTTTTGAACTATAAAATATGATGTATTTCCCATTTTATTCAAATTAGAATGATGAAACAAACTTAAAGTTTGAATTATACTTTCTTTTTTTAAAGGATCAAATCTATATCCATTTTTCCCTTCTTCTATCAGTTCTAGGTGTCCTCCATTATAGATAGAACATGCAATTGGAAGTTTGCATGCCATAGCTTCTGGGACCACTAAGCACCAATTATCTTCTAAAGTGGGCATGACAAATACATTAGCTATTGCATAATATTTATAAACCTCATCATATTCAATTCTACCTAATAAATGAATTGATTGAACTCCTCTATATTTGTGTTGTAGCTTTTCCAATAAAATACCTGTACCTATAACTAATAAGTTATCTTCGGTATGTTGTTGAATATGTTCTTCCCAAGCTTCTAGTAATTGTGTTATGCCTTTTCTTTCCACAATTTGTCCTACAAATAAATAGGTTAATCCGGAATTTAGCTGTAGAGATTTTTTTAGCTCATTTTTTTCTTCATTTGGGAAACTATTTACAGCATTTTCTAGTCCCTTGCTATCAGCTACCATTAACCCTTCAGTTTTAGGTTGTTTTTTAAATCCTAGCCCATTTTCTAAATATTCTCTTGTTAATTGTCCGTTTATTAAAAAGGCATCTATTGCTTTTCCTATTATTTTTCTATATAAAGTTCGCCACCAAGGTGAATTTCTTTCTACATAAGCAGTTCTTTCATAAAATAACATTATTTTTTTTCTATGTAAGATGCCATATAAAATTCCTATCATAGACCATCCACCAAAGGCTTCTACAATAATTATATCGGGATTAAAATCTTTAATTTTTTTATACAAGCCAGGTTGATAACGAATAATGAGATCTTTATTAGCAAAATCAGACGAATGATCACCAATTCTAATTGTTTTACCTATTAATCCTTCTGTTGAATTTCCTAATCTTTTAATCATTTTGGAATCTACACTCTGAGTTACATCCTGCTTTGAGTAGAAAACTTTAAAATTGTATTCAAACAAATTGTTCAATTCTTCAAACACTGGAACTCTATAATCTCCGAACCAGGGACATGGCCATATAACTTTCATATATTATTTTTTTTAAAATCCTGAATAACTTGATTATAATATATCAACATTTGCGATACAATATAATCTGTACTAAATTTATTTATTATCTTACTATGGGCATTGATGCTAATAGTATATAATTGTTCTGGGGTTAATTGCAGAATATATTGAATTTTATTAGCTAAAATTTGTGGATTTCTTGGCGGAATGAGAAAGCCATCTTTTCCATCTTCAATAATTTCTTTTATCCCTCCAGAATTACTTCCTATGACGATACTTCCGCAAAGCATTGCTTCAATACATGCCATAGGCATATTTTCCCACCATGAAGGTAGGCAAATAATATCAGCTTTATTATATTGTTCTATCATTTTTTTTCTTGGTATAGGACCAGGAATATTTATCCAGTTATAATGAGACGCGTATTTTTTTTCTAGATAATTGGCAAAATTCCCTTTCTTGCCGATTAAATAAAGTTCAAACTTTTGGTTAGTTATTTGGTTTAATTGTATACAAGCCTTAATTAAATCTTCTCCCCCCTTTAAATTATATACTGCTCCAGGCAATAGAATCCTAATTATTTCTTTGTTGATGGCTTTTTTTGTGATATTAGTTGTCCAATTATTTATTTTTATTGGATTGTTTATAACTTTAATTTTATCACACGGTAATAATAATTTCTGTTCGATTATTTCTTTTATTGCTTGTGAGCAAGACGTTATATATTGAGCTCGTTTTATTTCTTTAAATTCTTGGAGTCCTTGCCAATATATGTGCCAGTTTGATTTGGTTATACCTTTTTTCCCGGATATAAATTCATTGAGAACTAAAGTTGAAGCATGTAAGCGAATTACTACAGGAATTGGTAAATTTTTTAAGTAATAACTTTCTGCTCCATATTCAGGAACTTCAATAATATCTATATCTTTTATTGATAGGATGGTTTCAAGTATTTTTTTTCTATATGAAAAAAAACGATAGAAGAGTCTAAATCGGTTGACAATATTTTTTTTCTCTATTTGAGAAATTACAAAATCCCCTCCTGAAAGTCGAATTATATTAACTCCATTTTCAGTGTATGTATACCCTTTTCTTGTATCGTCAGATGCACATATAACAGTTACTTTATGATGTTTTTGTACAATATTTTCTGCCATCTCCTTTATATAGGAAGCTATACCTCCTCCTCGTAATGAGGGAACGTATTCTCGACAAACAAAACAAATATGCATAATTTAAATCGTATAATAATTTCCTAATAATAGTAAAATAGGACTTTTTATGATAATATCTATTTCAGGAGCAAAACTCCAAACTATTTTATCAAATTGATAATAAAACCAAATAATCATGATTATAGCGATAATCTTTAGTATCTTATCACGTTGTTGTGTATTTTGGCATATAAACGGATACACAAATGGCATAAAAGCAAAAATCATCATGAAATATCGATATTGCGCTAATGGTTGTCTGAACATTGCTGTAATAGTCAGTAATAAAAGTAAAACTACATTTAGAATGAATGCGTGTGCTTGAGTAAGAGTTTTTCTTTCCATCCAAAGTTTGCGTAATACTATCCATGCAATGGGTAATGCAACGATAAAAACCTGTGACCATATAAGACCGAATTCTGTATCATTGTTGATTTCAGATTTTGCTAAACGATTAGCACCGTATGATAAAGCAGTATCGCCCATAGAAGAAACTACGTTACCAGCTAACTGAGGGCCCATTATAATTAATAGTGAGAATAAGATTCCCATGCATAGTAGTCCAATCTTAGTTAATCGGTTACGTAAAGGTTTGAATAATAGAAATGGAAGGAAGAGGCTTGTTGCTGCATGCGTAAAGATGGCACATCCAGTCATTAGCCATTCTTTTTTGCCCATTTTTCCTGATATAGCATAACTACCTAATACATACATCATGATAGATTGTGCTAGAAATTGCTTTTGAATTTGAAGTAGATATTGAAAATATAGGTAGAAAAAGGAGAGAATTGTTACTCCACAAATAATAGGTATGTGTGGCTTTTTCAATGTTTGGGCAAATTTATATAGGCCTAAAAATACTAGAATATAGTTTGCAAATGTTATAATCGCGGCAAAAATTGGATAGTAACCGCAAGTTAAGTAGTAGCCCAAATAGTTATATACACCATTCATGAATTCTCCAGAGATATTGTTTCTTTCTTCCTCCCATGATGCTTGTAAGCCATAAATATGTATTAAGGAACCAATAAATCCTTTTGTTGGTACGTTTTTATAAGCATAGTAATATTGAATTTGATCTCCAGCAGGTCTTTTGGTTGCATTGATAGACGCAAAGTATAAAGCAATGCAAATAAAGAATAAAATATAATTTGTTTTGCGTGCATATTTTTGTTGGAGTACATAAAAACATAAAATAGGGAGCGTTATGATAGGGGGTAGCAATAAGAAAAGTAAACTTCCACAAATAATCTCTCCCTTTTCAATTGTATTTATACGGGATGAATAATTCATTCTTAGAATTGTTTTATGTTACTTAGTGGTTTACATGAATTGGATGCTATTGGACGGTTCATTAGGATATCAATAAATCTTTCAGGTAAGAATGCCTTGATTGTCTTTTTTATATTTTGTATAATTATAGGTTTCATAAATCCTAGTATATTAGGCTTGACATGTGTTATTTTACATCTTTCTAAATAAATTGATTTTGCGTAGCTTTTATTTGCTGAAACTCCTTTTGTATCATAAATGGAAATGATTTTGGGAATCAGTTCAAAAGTTTTTCCCTCTTTGTAGCATTTATAGAAGAATGCATAATCTGCAATAAAGCGATAAGACTCATCATACTGATATTTTCTCATTAGGTTTCCTTTTATAAAGCATGATTGGTGACAGAAAGGGAGTTCATGGCTCATTATCTTGAGATTTCTAGGTTGTCTTACTATGCCTCCTTGTAGATAGTTGTATACAGTACTGCCGTAAAGTATGTCTGATGTATAGTTCTTATTTTCGAATATTTCTGATAGAACGTTTTTGTCAAAAAATATATCACCACTATTCATAAAGATTAAATAGTCGCCAGTTGATTTCTGTATTCCTTTATTCATTGCATTATATAAACCTTTATCTTTTTCAGAGACACTATAATCTATATATTGTTTTTTCTCTTCAATCAATTGTTTACAACCATCAGTTGATCCGCCATCTATTATTATATATTCTTTTTCTTGATACGTTTGTTTTATTACGGAGTTTATTGTTTGTCTTAATCCATTTAAATTATTATAGTTAATTGTAATTATTGTTATTTTCATGATTTAAAATTTTATTTTTGTTAAAAGTGGATAGATGCAAATTGTAAATATGACTGTAAAGCTGAAAATAAATAATGTAGGTGATTTTAGGAATAGACTTTCTATACCTAATTTTATGCATATACCATGTGTATAAGAAACAAATAACATATGAAAAATATAAATGTATCCAGTATACATTGCACCCCATTTAGAAATGTGTATAAGAATATTATTTTTTAGATTGACCTTTAGTGAATACATAAAAATAGTAGTACAAATAATAAGGGAAGTAAAATTAGTATTGTAGACCTGTGAATTTATATTAAGAGCTGAAATGGAGATGTTGAGAAGAATTAATATAATTGATGTGATTGTAAATGTATAGATATATTTCTTTGACATAAGTATATGAGGATTATGCATACAGATTTGTCCCCATAAAAAGCACGGTAGTCCTTGAATGAAAAAGTTATATTTGGATATATTATATATGTTAAAATTGTCCATTAGTATGAATATAGAGGTTATTAGAATTAAAATGATTCCAATTCGTATTGTAAGTTTATTAGAGCATTTATTTAGAATATATATTTTTAATATAAGGAGAGATATTATGGCAGCAATATACCATAAAGTCCCGTTCCAAGGTGTTGAATTCCAGAATATAATTAATAATAAATTTTTAAGACTTATTGTTATAGAATCAAATCCATTTTTTGCTATATAAAATCCACCATATAAAATAAATCCTAATAGATATAATTTTAGTATTTTATGTAGTTGTTTTTTTAGTGTTATATTGGATGCAGTACATAAAAAATAGCCAGAAGTCATGAAAAAGTATGGAACAGCACATGACAGTAATAATGAATAATAATTAAAAATATAAGAGGGCAAATAGTGTGCTGTATGTAAAGTAATAACTCCTATACATGCAAGTATTTTATTGAAATCAAAAGTGTAAATGCGTTCCATGTTTTATTTTTACAAAAGAGATGAACCATTTTATTATAAAATCTATTATTATGATGCCTATAGTTGTAAGTAAAACTGTTAATACAGGAAATGAAAAAAATAAGTTTTCGTAATTGCATCGTTTTAGAATTCCTGGAGTTATCCATAAACCTATTAGGTGATATATGTATATACCTGTACTTAACTTTCTTCCTCCTTTCGCCAAAGTAGAAATAATAATATTATTTTTATTATATAAAATTCCTATGATGAAGATTGGTATTGAAGTGATTTAAACTTTTCTTTTCCTTGCACATTTTCTCAATAGCATAA
>NZ_QSQT01000054.1 GCF_003437535.1 Phocaeicola plebeius | reverse complement strand
TTATACCCTAATAAGCTGCCGGAAAGTGAACGGGTATGCTTCGGAATATGTAGATATCAGCTTTATTAACAGGCAGATTGTTGTTTCCCGGATAAAGAAAATCCTTCATTTCTATACTCAGTTTTTCAGGTTCTTCCGCATATCTTACATTATATGAGTAGAAACTGCCATCATCACAGATAACGGAGAGATTGCATTCTGTTTCAAAGTCACGTACTGCAGCTTTTACTCGAAGTACATTTTCTGCATCATCAGCTTGTCCGGCAATAATGTTTGACGAGCCTAAATCCACATATCTTATGGGAGCCGGAAAAATTAGATGAACAGTCTTTTCAAAAGTTACTTCAAGTCCGTATGGGAGTACCACACGTCCCTGAGGTATGGTTCTGCTCATTCCCTGAAACAAATCACCGTGTGATTTTGCTTCTGTATCCTGTGCTGATATTGTCTGTAAACCGAATGCGACACATATAGCCGCAATTAAGAATCCTTTTTTCATATTTTCTGATTTTATTGTTTTACTTGGTAGGCATCAGCATAAGTCTGTGCCCGCTTTTGAATGTTACTTTGATTGTTCTGATTTTCTTGACCAGGTAGTTGGAAGTTCCCTGCATCAGTCCTCTTGCTGCATCAGATATTATCTGGTCTTTTGCCGATGATGAGAATGTAAAGCTTGTTCCTACTGAACCGCCTACGTTTGCACCAACTTCCTTCAGTGCATCTATTTCGTCAGATCCGGGAATGAATACCCCTTCCAGACCGTCCATGTCGTATGCAGTCAGTTTCACCGGATAGATATTTTCTCCTAGTTCTATGGTTGTAACATAAAGCATCATTCTGTTACCGGACAGTTTGCTTTTTGCTGTAAGGAGTGCATTTCTTGGAATGATGTTTTCACAGATACGTACCGATTCAAGCAGTCTGAGCTGCAGAGTTTCATTGTCTCTGATTGTGGTAGTTCTATCCACTTTACAGGCTATTGTATTTTTCTGTGAATTGTCCCTATTAGCTGTAGGTGTGATAAATGACATATTCCTTTCCTTGGAGTATTCCTTTGTAAATTCTTCGTCTGTCATTGGTTGAATCAATGAAGACACAACCGGTTTTGAAGCCGGAAGCACCTCCATTGATTGGCCATTGAATGTCGAACTTATATGGCTCTTATTGGTTGTATCGCTGACAGAAGTCTGTGTATTCATATTCGTTGGCAGATACTTTGAAGCCATCTGATAGGATTTTTCAAGTAGTTCCAACTGCTTTTCTTCCTCTGATTGGCTTTCCTCCATATCTTTTAATTCCTGACGGAGATACTCCAGTTCCTCGCGCATCTGTTCCTTTTCGTAGTCATAATCATTTTCATAGAAATTGGAAACAGCTTGTGAAGCCGCTTGGTATTCACGTACGGAACGGTCTATATGACTGCTACTTTCATTATTGTTATTTACAGTAGTATTACTTTTATTGCTGTTTTCTGTATCAGGCTTATTTGTGTTTTCAGAACTATACATTTCAGCTAATGTCCCGATAGCTCTTTCCCTGTCTTTATTTTTCTTTTCATCAGAACTAAATTCGTATGCCTTTTGCTTATCGTCCGTCAGCTTGTTATCCGTAGCCTGAGGTATATTTACGTTCAGTCCGGACTGTAACGCTTCCTTTTCCTTATCTGCGTCTGTTGGCGCAAATATCAGATACATTGAAGCCAGAAAGAGGATACCAAGACCTCCGAAGACAAGAGCTTTCTTTGCCTTCTCCTTTTTTATAAGGTCAGTTCCTTTGCTTTTGTCACTGCTCATAATCTTGATTGTTTAATGGTTGGTTATTGTTATTCATAAGTTCAGGCATGTCAAGAGTATCTTCAGATATTGAGCCGTCAAACATTTCCATGAAGTCTTGTTGCTCATTTTGTCTGTCCTTTATAAAAAAGCCCATTATCATCCATAGCGATGCAAGAAAATAAAGCAGACACATGATTATAAGCACCCGTTTTCTCTGTTTGGGAGAAAGAGCTTCACACCTTTCTTTTATAGTTTCCTTAATGCCTTTTAGTATATTTCCCATGCTTTTATTTGTTTATGGTTTGTAAATCCCGGTTTTCCAATACTACGAACTTCTCAATGGTAAATCCCTGAGGGTTGTTGTCTGAACGTACAGAGTTGACAAGATTACATTCAGTTACCAATGATCTTATGGTAGTGTTGCTACTTCTGACGATGTACTGTTTGGCGAATGTCACTACCTTGTAAGGATGTGAATCAAAATTGCAGCTTATAGAATCTATCTCTATGCGCTGATGGATATTTCCGGAAATGATTCTGTTGTAATATCCTTTCTCAGCCAAATCCTTGTAATAATCATAAGAAGTCTTGTCGGTTAACATAAAGGCACGTTTCATATTGCTTTCTATGGCATCTTTGTCCGGAGCCAGTGTAAAGAACAGTTCATGAAACCTCCTTACGTGTTCTCTTGCTTCAACCGGACGGTTGGCTGCCGCATCCTGTGCCAATGCCAGTATAAGCGATTTACCGTTATCAAGTACATATATCTTTTCTCTCTGTTCCCTTGCAAATGAGAAGGAGGCAAATATAGCAATGGCAGAAATCAGCAGACATAGTCCTGCAAATACCATTACATACAGCCGTATATGCTTGAATGAAGTCTCAATATTTTTCAATGACTTAAATTCCATAATCAGAAATATTTATATTGTATCATTACTTTATAAGTGTTCCTTTTATTCTTCCGGCTATGTTTCCAACGGCTGCACCTGATGCCGCAGCAACCCCCTTACCACCTGATATCGCACCTTTGCCTGCACCTTTTGATGTATCGTTGATATTCTTACCATAATTACCAACTCCGCCACCGGCTTCGACAATCCATCCGGATACGGTTGGAACGGTAAAGAATCCAATGATTCCAATAAGCAGAAATACGATATACACCGTATTGTTCAGGTCTGGTACGAATGTCGGATCACTGAGTGCTTCAATATCCTGCTGCATCATAAGAATCTGTATCTTGGTAAGCATTGCCGAAAAAATGTCTGAAACCGGGAGCCACAGATATACTGAAATGTATCTGCTGAACCATATTGCCAGTGAACCTTGTAATCCGTCCCATGTGGCAAAGGCAAATACTATTGGTCCAAGTATTGATAGTACGACCAGAAAGAATGTTCGTATCGTATCAATGATTAGTCCGGCAGCTTCAAATATCATTTCAAGCAAGGAACGGAATCCGTCCGATATTGCTCTTTTGGTGTTGTACATAGCCCTGTCATAATACATACCGGTCATAGTAGCCAAATCCGAAGGAGACCAGCCAAGGTCATCAAGCTTTCTGTCAAATTCTTCATTGGATACTAAGTATGCAGTTTCAGGGTTACGCATCAGTGCCTCATATTCCAACTTGTCACGTTCTTCCTTATATTTTTGTAGGTCGAAAGTTTGTGATTCAACAATGGAATGGCATCCCTGAGCTATAGGCGATAACAGTCCGTTGATTGTTCCAAGTACAATAGTCGGAAAGAAAAGAATACAGAGTCCCAGTGCAAACGGTCTAAGCAAAGGGAATACGTCTATCGGTTCTGCACGTGCCAGGCTTGACCATATCCGCATGGCTATATAGAAAAGAGCACCCAGTCCGGCAAGCCCTTTTGCCACTCCGGCCATATCAGCGCAAAGTGGCATCATTTCATTATAGAGATCTCTCAGAATCTCGTGAAGATTACTTACATCCATAGTAAAGTCAGGTTAGTTTTACCAATATCTTTCCGATGCAGTACCATATAGTGATAGTACTCTTTTTGTATCTCCGGCTTTCAAGGCCCTCAAATAGCTTACGGAAATGTTCTTGTTTGTATAATAGTTTACGAGTCCTTTATATTCTTTCACGTCACGATATACACGGTCTATCACATCCATTCTTTCCTTGTCTGTCATGGAAAGTGAGGTCACGTTCACCACATCTTTAAGTTCTTTCAGACACTCGCTGCTTTCTTCAAGTAACCTGGCATAACCGAAGGCAATGGCATCCAGCTCCTTTGGAGTAAAGTTCTTGTCACTTAACATTTTCTTGTATGAGTTGACATAAATACCGGATATATCCGAAACCATTAGGATAGTCTCTTTTACCTTATAGGCATCCGACACAAGAGTCTTTACTTTTTGCAAGGCATCATAATATTCTTTGCCTTGTCTGTATATTTTCTCCACTTCACGGAAATTGTTCAGTGTATTGTTTACCGTTTTGGATGCAGTGGCAATCTCTTTGACGGTATTGGCTATGTTTCCAGCAAAATTGGTAGGATCTGTAACGACCCATTGTGCATAAACTTCATGTCCTGACAACAATAAAGTCAAAGCCATGATGATAAGTCTTGATTTCATAATTCCATTGTATTAAGTTTGACTTGATTCTTCTTTCCTGATTATCTCACGTTTCTGTTCGGCAAGCTGACGGATAGCCGTTTCTATATCACCGTTCAGTTGTTCCACTTTGTCCATTACTTCCATCTTCTCTCTTTCCTCTGTTGTGTAAGCCAGGTTCTCTTCCATACTAACTTCTGTGGCATATACGGCAGATTGAGTTCCGCCAAGTCCTATCCATACTTCCTTGTATTTTCTTTTCGGATCCAAATCCTGATTGATGGAAAGAATCTGTGAACGTTCCTTTTCCGTAAGTCCAAGAATATTCTGGATGATGTCGAACTTGTTCATGTACTTTCGCTGGTCAAGCAGAATCTTGCAGTCGGAGTTGTTGATGATACTTTCCTTGACGATAGGACTCTGAATAATGTCGTCCACTTCCTGAGTGACAACAATGGCTTCACCAAAGAACTTTCTTACTGTTTTGTAAAGATATTTTATATAATAGGCCATATTAGCTGAAGCAATAGCCTTCCATGCTTCTTCTATGAGAATCATCTTTCTGATACCTTTCAACCGGCGCATCTTGTTGATGAAGCTTTCCATGATAATGATGGTCACAACCGGGAAAAGGTCTTTGTTGTCCTTTATGGCATCAATTTCAAAGACAATGAATCTCTTGCTAAGAAGGTCAATATTTTGTTGTGAGTTCAACAGAAAGTCATATCTTCCGCCACGATAATATGGAGTGAGTGTAGTCAGCAGATTGTCTATATTGAAATCATCTTTTGATACCTTAATATCTCTGCTTTGTAATTCTACCCGATATACGTCACGCAGATATTCATAGAAGGTGTTGAAACACGGAATCAGTTTCTCGTCTTTATGTATCATCCTTATATAATTATGTATGGCTGTTCCGAGTTCATTGGATTCGGTCTTTTCTATATACTTGTCTTCACCCTTCCATAATGTCAGAATCAGTGCACATATACTTTCTTCCTTTTCAATATCGAAAACCTTGTCGTCTGTATAGAAGGGATTGAAGGAGATTGGATTCTCTTCCGTATAAGTAAAGTAAATACCGTCATTCCCTTTGGTGTTGTTCTGTATAAGTGAACAGAGTCCTTGATAAGAGTTTCCTGTATCTACCAATAGCACATGTGTTCCCTGCTCATAGTATTGTCTTATCATATGATTGGTAAAGAAACTCTTTCCGCTTCCTGACGGCCCTAGGATAAACTTGTTTCTGTTGGTTGTTATTCCTTTCTTCATGGGAAGGTCTGAAATGTCAAGATGCAAAGGCTTTCCAGACATACGGTCAGCCATCTTGATACCAAATGGTGAAAGTGAATCCTTGTAGTTCGTTTCAGCAGTGAAGAAACATAGTGCAGGTTCAATGAAAGTATAGAAACTTTCCTCTGATGGGAAATCTGCAGCATTACCCGGCATGGCAGCCCAATAGAGAGTTGCCGTATCAATGGTATTATGGCGCGGCTTGCATTCCATCATAGCCAAGGCCGAACCGACATCATTCTTGATATGCTTCAGCTGTTCACGGTCGTCACTCCATGCCAATACATTGAAATGTGCACGTATGGAAGTCAGTCCTTTTGAATGTGCAGTATTCATATATTCTTCCAACCATTCCTTGTTTATCTGATTGGCACGGCTGTATCTTGAAAGGGAGTGCATATTTCTGGCCTGACGTTCAAACTTCTTCAGGTTTTCCGCACTGTCATCAATGAAAATATACTGGTTGTATATATGGTCGCATGAAAGCAATAATCCAACGGGAGCAGCAAAAGATAGTCTGCAGTCACTTCTGTCTGTAGAAAGCCTTTCATGTCTGTAGTCAGTTACTACATGAGCCGGAAGGTCGTCCGTATCAGATAAAGTGTGCAGACAAAGAATCTTGTCACCGATACGCACTTCATCAGCTCCCAAACGTATATCTTCCAAAGAAGCATGGTTGCTTTCTGAAAGTGAAAAGTATCTGTCCAGGAGTCCCGGTTTCTCACTTGTCCCGGCTATTTCATCAGCATCGAACCGTTTGAGAGTGAAGAATCCGGATGAGTTCATTATTCTTTCAAACTGATCTACCGCTTCAAGAAAAGCATTGACTCCTTCTTTGTCTGTAATTTCTTTTGGCAGAATGTTTCCCCTGCATAGAGTGGAGAAATTACTCTGCTGCATCATCTTCTGTTTGTTGGTTTTTGTGATGAAGAGATATACCGAATGATTCAGAAAAGGTCTTTCATTAAAATGCTTTTCATAGGCTCTGCCAAGAAATGAAATATCTTCCTTTCGCAGTTCCGATTCATACCTTTCCATGATAAACCAGTCCTGTTTGTGTACAATAGTATAATTAGGCAGCACTTTTATAGACTTGTACCATGTGGAGTGCATTGCCTCATATTCATCAGAGGTGATGGTAAAAAGTTCAGGAAGTTCCATTTCAAAGGCTACCGTAATATCGGCATCCTTTGAAATGATACATCCGTTCTCTATGGCTAAAAGCGGAAACTTCTGTTCAAGTGTGGACATTTTGCTAATGTTTCTCATATCGTCTGTTGTTTAGGAATATATGAAACACCGTCTTACGGTTAATAAGGTATCTGGGATGGCCACGGACAGCACCTCTTTTCATAAGTCCGTGTTCACCGTATTTGCTGTTCATGGAGAAAGTTTGCCACACAACAACTGTGGCACCCAATACTCCCATGACAAGACAGAGAACCTGGTCCACATTACAGAGGTAAAGTATGACTGTAACCAAAAATACAGCCAGCAGTCCTCCTGCAAAGATGAAAAGGTATTGTGCTTTCAGTCCCTTGAATTCCACTGACCTCCCGATTCCCTTGTTTATTTCCCATCCGGCCATAATTACAGGAAGAATGAACGTAATATGGTTGCAGCCACAATCAGGAAGATACATGCACCGAACCATGATGCTGCAGTCTTTGATGTGTCCGGATCACCTGAACTGAACTTGTTATACACCTTTACACCTCCAATCAGTCCTACAACTGCACCAATGGCATAGATAAGTTTGGTAGCTGGATCAAAATAAGATGTAATCATCTGTGTTGCTTCTTGTATTCCGGCAAGTCCATTACCTTGAGCTCTTGTCTGCTGGACAAGCATACATGCTATGAGCAGTGTAATAATCATTTTATTCTTCATACAAATACCGTTTAAAAGGTTTATAAAAAATCTTCCAGTGAAATCTCTTCCGGCTTGTTTTTCTTTTTACGTGCCGGCTTGGGTGATTTGAGTTCTTCCTCTTCTATCATGCATATGAGTTCCTGGTTTCTTTTCTCTGCCTTTGCTTCATTCTCTTTCAGCAGTTTCAGGAAATCACTGCCATTCAGTTTTGATATGGTTTCAGAAACTTCTGCCTTTTCCTCTTCCTCAATAGAATCATTGCTGCCGACTTTTTTAAGCAAGGATATTTCCTTACTAATCAGTTCTGTTCCATTAAGTCGGATATCATCTTTTGTAACTTCGAAAAGTTCTTCCAATTCAACTTCTTCCTCGTCAACTTCGTCAATATCAGGAAAGAACTCGTTTTCCTCGCCCGTAAAATTATCGCTATTATCTACATCTTTTACGGGAGCAGGATTATTGGGTAAAACTGTAGAATATTGTGTAATATCTGTTTTTGTCCTGCCTATAACGGAAGAGGTGTTTCCTTCTTTTTGGGGAGGTTTCTTCTCACGGATAGAATCCGTATTTTCACTTACTTTCTTTCCGGTGTGCAGGAATAGCCACAGAAAAATAGCAGCTGTTCCCATCAGCACAATGGAAAGTATTAATGTCAATATTGCATCCATAATTGTTTACATATTTGGTATGGTATGTTTTCTTATATTCTTGGCTGTGGCATCATTGATTAGTGAACGGTAGTTGTTCAGATGGTCAAGCAGAATATTCTCTACGAAGGATGAAAGGCTTACACGACTGTTTGTGTCATGTAATATGTCTTTCAGTATATCCAGTGTTACACGGTTTAGCGGAAAAGATGTTCTTTTGTCGAAGGGACGGCTTACCAGGAATCTGTTCCTATATTCTTCCATGTCAGACGGATCATTCCTTTCTGCTGGCTTTTTCTTGTTGGTTGTCGACTTTTCCGGTTTCTTGTTTTCAGTTGGTTCAGTTTCCTCCTGTTTTGTTGTTTTCTCGACAGGTTTTGGATCAAAGTCATCAAGAGAAAACTCCTTGTCCATTTCCTTATAATTTCCTTCGGCCATTTGCTTTATTCTGGCTTCTAAAATTCCTTTGTTATTGTTCATATGCTTTCAGTGATAAGATTTCTATTAATTCATTGGCAAGTTCTTCAATATTACTTTCGGCAAGCTGGTCTTTTTCGGGAGCCATATAGGTGGAACGGAATACACCTCCGGTATTCATCGACAGTTCACGGCTGAACTTTACAGATCTTGGCAAACGGGTTTTAAGCAGCCCAAGTCCGTATTCCTCGATTTCCTTGTCATAGCTTTCCATTATTCTCGTATTGACTCTCCGGTCCACCTTATTCCACATCATGAATATCTGCTTTATCCTGCTTCCACTCAACATTACACCCATATCACGGATTGTAATGGCGTATGCCATGCACGAAGCTATTGACTGGAGGTCTGCTTCTATAGGTGAAATGATATAGTCCATTTCAAGGGCAAGCGAAAGCAGGTCGGAACTGTCTGAACGTCCCGGCAAATCATAGATTACAACAGAAATTTCCTCTTCCTGGTGCTCTGATATGTATTCTTCGGCTACCTTTATGGCTTCCTGAGGTTTGGCTTTCAGTACACGGTATGAACGCTTCCCTGTTTTCCTGATATATGCCTTCAATTTCTCCTGCAGAGCCGTACTTTCCTCAACAGCTTTTTTATCCCTTTCTCTAAGTCTGTAGAAACTGTGTTGTGCATAGTCACAGTCCATTATCAGCAGTTTGATATTCTTCTCATAGTAGAGATAGCTTGCAAGCACTTCGGCAATGGTACTTTTCCCGATGCCCCCTTTCTGGGAGCCGAATCCTACACGTATGTGTGTAGTTGCATCTGTTTCTGTTTTCATATCTGTAAATGTTTATATGGTTGGTAACATATTCATATCTGTATTTCTGTTTGTATGTATATCTGTATATACACATTTATATATTTGTGCATATCTGCATAAGTGTGTAAGTATGTATGTTTCCATACATCTGCAAATGTGTGTATGTGCGTAATTTTATGCACTTGTTCAGTGCGTGCAGATACTTACAACTGCAAATAAACATCTAAAAAACACAGGCTGGCGCACCTTTGAGAATACCGGGTAATATTGTGGAAAATTGCGTACAGCTTCAATGGAAGCTGTTGATAATAAACAGACTAACTTTGTAGCGAAGCAGAGTATGACTAAAAGGAATACTATCTCTGTTTTTTTATAACCTTTGGCAAGATGTGTTTTTGTCCGACAAACCGAAATTTGTCCGCCAAAAACTCTTGCCCCTGAAAAGGGGAAGATACTTGCTCCAAAGTCGCAAGTTGAATACTAAAAACAAAGATTATGCATAAGGAATCCGCTACACCGTCTTACAGATATTATGTAAGGTTGAATGAAAAAGAGAATACCGATTTTATCAGTCTGTATGAACGTTCCGGTGCCAGAACCAAGTCAGATTTTATTCGTGCACGTCTGTTTTCTCATACATTCAAGGTGATTACAACCGATAAATCCACTGTGGATTTTTACAACAGATTGACAGAAGTGAACGCGCAGATCCGAAAAATCGGACTGTTATATAACCAGACTGTACGAGCCATAAACAGCTATCATTCTGCTAAAGTGGCACATACATTATTGGAGAAACTGAATGATAATACAGCAGAGTTGCAAGGGCTTCTTGAAACTTCGATAAGTCTTGCAGAAGAGATTAGAAGTAAATGGTTGCAAAAATAAGTTCTACATCTAACCTTGGAGGGGCACTTGGTTATAACTTCCATAAAGTGGAAGCTGGAGAGGCAAAAGTTTTGCTCGTCTCAGGCATGAGTGTTGACAATAATGGCAACACCGATATGAACCGTGCCCTTGAGGATATGCAAAGGTTACTTCCTTCATCCATGAGGACAAAGAAAACCGTATTTCATGCTTCTCTGAATCCGCATCCGGACGACAAACTGAGCGATGAAGAATTACTTGATATTGCTGCATATTATATGGAGAAGATGGGATACGGCAATCAGCCTTTTATCGTTTTCAAGCATAGTGATATTGAACGGGAACATATACACATAGTTTCTCTTCGCGTGGATTCAAATGGACGGAAGATAAATGACAGCCACGAGTTCAGACGAAGCGACAAAATTCGTAAGGAGATTGAAAGAAAATGGAATCTGAATACTTGTAAAAAACAGAATATTCCAGATAGGGAGCAACTGCAAAAAGCAGATATAGACAAGGGAGATATAAGGAAACAGATTGCAGGAAATGTTTCTGCTATATTGAAGAAATACAGTTTCCAATCTGTTGGAGAATTGAATGCTGTGCTTTCTGCCTATAACATAATGGCAGAAGAAGTAAAGAAGGAACATAACGGAAAACAATATAATGGTATGGTGTATTCTGTCACAAATTCAGAAGGCAGAAAACTCTCTGTTCCTATAGATGCAGCAAAGCTTGGCCGCAAGTATGGATATAATGCTATCCATATTCATATAACACGTTCAAAGAAAGAATTTAAGAAGGTACAGCCTGATTTAAGAAACAAGGTACGTAAAGCTATGATGATGAATCCTGATAGAAAGGAGTTTGTTCAAATGCTTAAAACTGAAGGTATAGATGTGGTGTTTCGTGAAAACAATGTCGGAAGGATCTATGGTATTACCTTTATTGACCATGAAAATGGTATTGTAGCTAATGGCTCACGACTTGGAAAGGGATATGCAGCCTCAGTATTCAACGAATATTTCAATGGAAATGGAAACAATCCGTTCCTTACTGCTTTACCTAAGGATGCGCAGGTTGATCAGATTATAGAATCAGATACACCAGGTGATGATATGATTGCTGAAATGACCGGTTCACTGCTTGATGGCACATCGCATGGTATTGATTACAGAGAACTTGCGTTCCAACGCAAAATGAGAAGATTATATTCAGGTAAATTAAAACGAAAAAAATAAAGTTATGTCACAGGAAGATGATTTGAGAGGATTGGCAAAAGTTATTGACTTTATGCGTGCCATATCCATATTGTTTGTGTTGATACACTGTTATTGGTTTTGCTATGAATCATTCCGTGAATGGAATATTACTATAGGTGTTGTGGACAGAATACTGATGAACTTTCAGAAGAATACTGGACTGTTCTCTTCATTGCTATGGACCAAACTCTTTGCTGTTTTGTTCTTAGGCTTGTCATGTCTGGGCACACGTGGCGTGAAAGATGAGAAAATTACATGGAGAAACATTATAATACTCCTTGTTGTCGGTTTCATTACTTTCTTTCTTAACTGGATGCTTTTGGCTATTCCGAAAGTAGGGGCAATACTTTATATGAGTTCTCTTACTATCGGTTATATATGTTTGCTCATGGGTGGAACATGGATGAGCAGACTGCTGAAAAATAATCTTATGGATGATGTTTTCAATGTCGAGAATGAAAGTTTCATGCAGGAAACAAGATTGATGGAAAACGAATATTCAGTAAATCTTCCTACACGTTTCTACTATCAGAAGAAATGGAACAATGGTTGGATTAATGTCGTGAATCCTTTCCGAGCAACCATAGTATTGGGTACACCCGGTTCAGGAAAGTCGTATGCAGTGGTAAACAACTTCATCAAACAGCAGATTGAGAAGTCTTTTGCTATGTATATATACGATTATAAGTTCCCGGATTTGTCTGAAATAGCTTATAATCATCTTCTTAAATATGCCGACCGTTACGAGGTAAAACCAACATTCTATGTAATCAACTTTGATGATCCAAGAAGAAGCCACCGGTGTAATCCTATCAATCCCAACTTCATGACTGACATATCTGATGCATACGAATCTGCCTATACCATTATGTTGAACCTTAACCGAAGCTGGATTCAGAAACAGGGAGATTTCTTTGTTGAGTCGCCAATAATTTTGCTTGCAGCTATAATCTGGTATTTGAAGTGCGCCCATAAGGCGGTGTAATAAATATCTATTTAGCAATAGATTAGGTT
>NZ_QSQT01000053.1 GCF_003437535.1 Phocaeicola plebeius | reverse complement strand
TATACCCTAATAAGCTGCCGGAAAGTGAACGGGTATGCTCCGGAATATGTAGAAATAATAACGATGGACAATGAGGTCGTGAAGACGATGATGGAGAAGATAGACCGCATAGCGGACTATGTTTTCAAGAAAGACAACGTGCCGAAGGAGGAAGCGGAAATCCTGCTGACGAGCGAGGAGGCGGCGGACCTGCTGAAAATCAGCACGAGGACACTGCAACGGATGCGAAAGGACAAGACTATTCCCTACATGATGGTGAGAAGCAAATGCCGGTACAGACTGACGGATCTGGAGGAATGCGTGAGACGGAAAATTGTACACTGTAATCCCAAGACGCTGGAGGAGTTCAAGCATAACTACCTGATGACAAGAAAGGAGACGGATGATGGAAGGGATTGGTAAGGAAATGTTCGAGGAATGGATGAAGCGCCTCATGGAACGGATTGACCGGCTGGACAGCATCATATCGGTACTGATAAACAAGGAAGCGGCGGGCGTGAAGTACATGGACGGAGAACGGCTGTATGACAATCAGGATCTGTGTGAGATGCTGAGAACGAGCAAACGGTCGCTACAGCGGTTCCGCAGCGAATACGGACTGCGCTACCAGAAAATCAGCCGCAAGACCTACTACAAGGAATCGGACGTGCTGGAGTTTATCAGCCGGAACATGGAAGAGGTGACGCTGGACGGCAAAAAGCTGCTGAAAGTGAAGGAAGGAACGGGAAAGAAAGCTCCGGGCAAAACGGCGAAAGGGAAAAAAGGAGGCAGAAGGAATACCGGGACTGACAAACGCACGTGAAACGGATGCGAAAAGAGAAACCGGAAGTGGATGGTGACCGGATGTAAACGGGAAGCTGAGGGCGAGACTGATGCAAACCGGGACTGACAAGCATACGTGAAACGGATGCGAAAAGAGAAACCGGAAGTGGATGGTGACCGGATGTAAACGGAAAGCTGAGGGCGAGCCTGATGCAAACCGGGACTGAAAGGTGAACGGGAAACCGGAACGAAAAGATAAACAGACCTGCACGGGAATACCGGCGGGACTATCATCAAACAATAAAAAAATAAATCAATGGAACAGAAAAAGAAAAAGCAAGAGGATGTACTGGTCGTCCGCGACGAGAAGACGGGCGAAATCAGTGTGGTTGCCGGACTGGATGCCAGGGGCTATCCCAAGAGGGCACAGGCTAAGGCGGAACACTCGCAGGAGTTTTTGCGCTTTGACCGCCACGGGGATGCGATAGACAATTTCATGAGAAATTTCTACCGCCAGTGTAAGGAGCCGACGCGATTCGGTTTCTACAGGGTGGCAGCGGAGACGGTGGAAGCTCTGCTTCCGGTTATCAAGGACCTGCTGAAAGACCCTGTGGCGAACGCTGACCTGCTCGCACCGCACAAAGTGGATACATCGGCGTACCAGCAGGCTGAGGAACAACAGGCTGCGGAGGGGGTGAAAAGAGAAAATGCTGAAACGGAGACTGAGGGACAGCAGGCTGCGGAGGAGGTGAAAAGAGAAAATGCTGAAACGGAGGCTGAGGAACAGCAGGTTGCGGAGGAGGCAAAAAGAGAAGATGCCGAAACGGAGACTGAGGAACAGCAGGTTGCGGAAGAGGCGAAAACAGAAAATACGGAAGAAAACAATGTGGAACAGAAAACGGACGAGAAAATGGAAGAAATGAAACAGAAAAATCAGGAACAGCAGCCGCAGGCGACGGAAACGCAGACGGCACAGGGACAGCAGCCCGCACAGGAAGGGCAAGCGCAGGCAAAACCGGAGAAACCGAACCTGATTGCGGACAGCGATGTGGACTGGAAGGAACTGGAACAGTTCGGTGTGAAAAGGGAAAACCTGTCTGAAAAGGACATGAAAGCCCTGATGAACTACGGGAAGACAAGGCTGGTGACGGTGGAACCGGTGCTGGGCGGAGAACGCTACGAGCTGCAGGCCCGACTCTCGTTGCAGAAAGCGGAAGACGGAAAGCTGAAACTTACCCCCCACTTCGTACGCCATGAGCCGAGACTCGACGTGCCATACAACGGCTATACATTCACGGACGAGGACAAGCAGGCACTGAAACAGACGGGCAATCTGGGCAAGCTGGTGAACGTTGCCGATACGAAGACCGGAGAGATGCGCCTGGCGTACGTCAGCATCGACCGACTGACGAATGAGATTGTGGACGTACCGACGAACAAGGTGCGCATCCCGAACCGGATCGGACTGACGGAACTGTCGAAGGCGGAACAGGAAATCCTGCGTGCGGGGCTGGCACTACCCAAGGAGGTGACACTGAAGGGCGGGCGCAAGTTCGAGGCCATGCTGCAGGTGAACGCTGACAAGCGCGACGTGGAGTTTTTGCCGGAGCATCTGTGGCAGGGACAGTCGCAGCGACGCGGAAACGGACAGGAGAAGAAACAGAAAAGCCCGGAAGCCCCGGATGCTACCGGACAGCAGCAGAAGGAAGACGGGAATCAGGAGAACGGACAGCGGCGCAACCGCTCGTGGACGAATGAGGACGGAAGCATACGTCCGATAGGCAAATGGAAGGACGACAAATTCACGGAACAGCAGAAGGCGGACTATGTGGCGGGTAAGGTTGTGGTGCTCGCCAACGCGAAGGATGACAAGGGACAGCCCTGCACAAAATACCTGAAGTTCGACCGTGAGAAAGGCAGACCGCTGACCTATTCGGAAAACCCTGACCTGGCACAGACCGTTGCCCCGTCGAACGAGAGCCGCACACAGCTTGCGGTGAACAACGAGGGCAAGACGAACGAGGCCACCAGACATGTGAAGGAGCCGCTTCAGCAGGGACAGACCGCACCGAAGGACGACGCCCAGAAACAACAGCAGGAAAAACCGAAGAAGAGCAAAGGCATGAAGGTATCCTGAGTGCCACCACTAAATCCATTACAAGAGAATAAACAACGGATTGAAACGGGGCCTCATGCGCCATGTACCGCATATCCCACGGATAACCGGCGTACCCCGTTCCACTCCACAAGGAACAAAAGTATCAATGATTAAAACAGAAAATGTATGATTACCATATTGGCAGAAAAACCGAGTGTGGCGCGTGAGATAGCACGCATCGCCGGAGCAACAAGAAAGGAAGAAGGATTTTATACAGGAAACGGCTACCATGTGACATGGGCACTGGGGCATCTGGTACAACCTGCCCTGCCTGAGGGCTACGGCTTCAAGGGATTCAGCAGGGACAGCCTGCCGGTGATACCGGAGGAGTTCATGCTGATACCCCGCCAGGTAAAGACGGACAAGGGCTACAAGGCGGACGCGGCAGCGGTGAAACAGATAAAGGTGATAACGAAACTGTGGAACGAGAGCGACGGCATAATAGTGGCAACGGACTGCGCACGCGAAGGGGAACTGATATTCAGATACCTGTATGCCTATACAGGCTGTACGCTGCCCTTCCGCCGCCTGTGGATAAGCTCGCTTACGGACACCGCCATCCGCAAGGGATTGAAGGAACTGAAGGACGGGCATGAATATGATGACCTGTATCTGGCGGCAAAGGCACGCAGCGAGGCGGACTGGCTGGTGGGCATCAACGGCACGCAGGCACTGACCGTAGCCGCCGGACGGGGCACATATTCGGTAGGACGCGTACAGACACCCACGCTGGGTATGGTCTGCAAGAGGTACTGGGAGAACAGACGCTTTACACCGGAACCGGTACACCAGCTGCATTTCTCGGTGACACCGGCGGGTACGGATACGGTAGTGAAGTTCTCCTCGGTAAAGAAATGGCAGGACAAGGAAGAGGCGGCTGCATCATACAATAAGGTAAAGGCGAAGATGTGTGCCACCGTCACCAAGGTGGAAAAGAAGGAGAAGGTGGAGAACCCGCCGCTGCTGTACGACCTGACCACACTGCAGAAGGAGGCGAACACGAAACACGGATTCACGGCGGAACAGACGCTGGAACTGGTGCAGAAGCTCTATGAAGCGAAGCTCGTCACCTATCCGAGAACATCGAGCCGCCATATTCCGGAAGATGTGTTTGCTGAAATACCGCTGCTGTTTGAACGGCTGGCAGGACACTCCGCCCTTGCGGAGAAAATCGGGGAACTGGGAGAACTGAACCGCCGTTGTGTGGATGCCTCGAAAGTGACTGACCACCATGCCCTGCTGGTGACGCCCAACCGCCCGCTTGCCCTGTACAAGAACGAGCAGATCATCTACGACATGATTGCCGGACGCATGGTAGAGGCATTTTCGGAGGAATGTGTGAAGGATACGGCTACCGTAGTAGCGGAGGTGGTGCCGGACGCAGGCGAAAGATGCGAGGACCTGACATTTGAGGCGAAAGGCTGCATCGTGCGCAAGGCAGGCTGGCGCGGCGTGTACGGAGAGTACGGCGAGGACAGCGGGAATACAGCATTGCCGGACTGGGCGGAAGGCGACACACTGGTGATGGCGGGATGCTCGATGAGTTCGGGCATGACCCGACCGAAACCGCTGCATACGGAAAGTTCGCTGCTGGCAGCGATGGAGACCGCCGGACGCGACGATGTGGAGGATGAGGAGGCGCGCCAGGCCCTGAAGGACTGCGGTATAGGCACACCCGCCACACGTGCCGCAATCATCGAAACGCTGCTCAGAAGGGAATACATGGTGCGTGTGAAGAAATCGCTGGTGCCGACGGAGAAAGGGCTTGCCCTGTATTCCATTGTCAAGGAAATGGACATCGCCAATGTGGAGATGACTGGACGCTGGGAAGCGGAACTGGCAAAGATAGAACAGGGAAAGACACCGCATGAGGCTTTTATGAGGGACATAGAAAGCTATACCCGCAAGATTACCACGGACCTGCTTGCGTGTGACCGCATTTTCGGGCACAAGGCATCGGGCTGTACCTGCCCCAAATGCGGCACGGGCACGATGCAGTTCTACGGCAAGGTTGTGCGCTGCGACAACCCGGACTGCCTGCTGCCCGTGTTCCGCCAGATAGCTGGCAAGACACTCACCGACGAGGAAATGACCGGTCTGCTGACGGAAGGAAAGACGGCGATGCTCGGCGGGTTCAAGAGCAAGCAGGGCAAGCCCTTCAGCGCTGCGGTGACTTTTGATGCGGAGTTCAACACGAAGCTGGTGTTTGCGGAGAGTAAAGGCGAAAGAAAAGGTACGAAAACAAAAGGAAGAAGAAAATAATGAGTAATTTTGCCACTGATTCATGTCATAATCTGTTTCAACCTGGTTGTACTTTTTATTTACATGGATTTAGTGGTGGCACCCGGAGGGATACCGGGTGCCTTTTTCTAATCTTCCATCCAGCGATATTTGCGCGTGTATCCACCCTCCGTTTCAAAAATGCGGTCATCATCTGATAATACGCTTTTCAATATATGTCCAGCATCTTTGGCTGCTTGCTCAAAAGCGTAATCATGAGGTTTGCCAGCATTTATGTAACGGAAATACAATACTCCAAGTGGATAATGTTCCCAATAATAATTATCTCCACCGATAAAATCTCTTGCTGAGAACCATTCTCCCTTGCGATTTTTACACCAGCAATAAACGGCTCCTTGTAAAAAATCTCTTATACGCTGCATGTCGCTTGCGCTGATTCCATGAACAACTTTAATGGTTGTATTATCTCCTTTAAGCATATGGTTTTATATAAAAATTCTAATTGCAAAGTTATCAATAAATCCACTAAATCCATCATAAAATGAAACAGAACAAGAAAACCGCTCCGGCGGAGCTGTCCTACTACGGGCTGTATCTGCTGGACTATCTGAGAAAATATCATCCGGACAAAGTATCAGACACTCCATTCATTGCAGGAAGGGAGGAAGCCGCCTCGGAAACATTCGAGAAGGAAAGGACGGCGGGAAGTACGGTGGAAGCCGCACAGGAGGAAGCCATGCGCGTCCTGCTCGAAGGGTTGCACTTCTCCCCCTATGCACTGCTGCTTGAGGTGGTGGAAAACGAGTTTTCCGAAGAGGTGCAGGAACAGGAACGCGAGGCGTTCTGCCGGGAGATATTCCCGCATCTGAAAAACCTGTTTGCCGGCTATCCCACAACGGACGACACATTCGCCCTGTCGCCCGAACACGACCTGCTCTATACAGAGCTGACGGGTGCGATAATGCTTTATCTGGAGGCTTATGGCGTTTAACAAGAAGCAGAGGCTCAGGGAAAACATCGAGGCGATACGGACGGCATTCACACTGGAGAAGGAACAGCGCATGCCCACCGCACGGGAACGGGCGCTGCTGGAGAGGTACTGCGGCTTCGGGGGACTGAAGTGCATACTGAATCCCGCCAGGGAACTGACGGATGCCGTACACTGGGCGAAATCAGACCTCGAACTGTTTGCCCCGACGGTGGAGCTGCACCGTCTGATACGGGAGAACAGCCGGGACGAAACGGAGTACAGGCGGTATGTGGACTCGCTGAAGGCATCGGTGCTGACGGCATTCTATACGCCGCAGGCCATTGCGGACACCATAGCGGACGTGCTGCACGACCGCAAGGTACGCCCAAAGCTGGTGCTGGAGCCGTCGGCGGGTATGGGCGCGTTCATCAGCCCGGTATTGTCGAACAATCCGCAGGCGGAGGTGATGGCATTTGAGAAAGACCTGCTGACGGGCAAGCTGCTGGGCTGCCTGTACCCGCAGCAGAAGATACGCACGGAGGGGTTCGAGAAAATAGAAAAGCCGTTTCTGAACCATTTTGACCTTGCCATCTCCAATATCCCTTTCGGGGATTTCGGAGTGTTTGATGCGGAGTTCAGCCGCAGCGCATCCTTCGGCAGACGTTCGGCACAGAAAGCCATCCATGACTATTTCTTTCTGAAAGGTCTGGATGCGGTGCGTGACGGCGGCATCGTGGCGTTCGTCACCTCGCAGGGGGTGCTGAACAGTTCGAGGGTTTCCGTCAGGAACGAGATGTTCAGCAAAGCGAATCTGGTATCGGCAATACGACTGCCCAACAACCTGTTTACCGACAATGCGGGCACGGAAGCCAGCAGCGACCTGATCATCCTGCAAAAAGACCTGCAAAAGAAGGGACTGACACAGGAGGAACGGGTTCTGACCATCATACAGACGGAACATAACGGCGGACTGACGGACAACGCCTATTTCGCCTACCACACGGAACGTATCATACATACCGATGCGAAGAGGGGCACCGACCCGTACGGAAAACCGGCGATGGTATATACGCACAGCGGAGGTGTGGAGGGTATTGCTATGGACCTGTACAGGATGCTGTCGGAAGACCTGTCGGCACGGCTGGACATGGAACGCTACAACGGCATGGGGCATGAAAGAGAGGATGTGCGGCAGAACATTGCTGTACAGACTGAGGGTATTGAGGCGAAAAGAGAAAACTCCGCTTCGGTTGCGGGTGAACGGGCGGAGGCGAAAAGAGAAAATATCCATCCGGTTGAGGGTGAACGGGCGGAGGTGAAAAGAGAGAACTCCGCTTCGGCTGCGGGTGAGCTGGAGGAGGCGAAAAGAGAAAGCGGATTGCCGGATGCTGGTGTAGCGGACGGGACAAAACGGGAAGAAAACAGTGTGCAGCCGAAAGCGCAAGTGATGACCGGCATGTCACAGGAAACGCAAAGCAGACAGACGGGAGGAACGGTAATGGACCTGTATGACCTGTTCGGCTATACGCAGGAGGAAAGACGGATGGCTGAACAGGGCCTGAAACCGGACAGGAAGAAAGGCGGAAAGTACAAAGGGAAGAAACCCGTGCAGCCGACACTGTTCTCCCTGCCAGTGGAGAATACGGAAAGGACAACGGATAAGGGAAATGCGGAAGCGGTTGCCGGCATCACCCCGGAAGAGGCACGCGAAATGGACGAAATCATACGCGGCGGAACGGATGCGCCGACGGCTGCCGAAACAGAGGCGGCTGTCCCGACAACGGAAAAGACGGGCCCCGGCACCGCAACGGAAGAATCCTATGACCCGGAAGATGAAGTGTACCGCAGACTGGACTGGGAAACGAACCCGCCCATCAACGGATTCTATGAAATGATGATGGACCTCACGCCGGAACGACGTGCGGAACTGCGCCGGCTGGGAAAGACTAAGATGGAAGCCAACGCCGCCAGACAAGCGGCCGGAACAACGGAGGCGAAAAGAGAAAAAGCCGATGCAGGGAAAACGGCGGAAACGCAGGATACTACTGCTACGGTAGTCTATCCGGTGGAAAACGGTTTCGAGGCGGAAAGGAAGCGCCGGATTGCGGAGGTGGAAGAAACCATGCGCAAGGAGGAAGCCGCCCTGACACCGGAAGAACGGCAGCGCAAACGGGAGGAGGAAATGATGCCGCGCCCGTTCAAGGGCATACTGGAGCCGCACCTGAAGGACGGCTCGCTGGCATGGGAATACACGGTAGGCGTACGGTTCCAGGTGGGCGTGCTGAAGGATGTCACCCGCTACGGCGCCACATTCCAGCCGCTGGACATGGACGGGATGCAGGCACAGAAGGCACAGCTATACATAGACCTGCGCAACACCTACGAGCGGCTCTATGCCTACGAAGCGGAGAAGCACGAGGAGAACGAAATGCTGCGCCGCCACCTGAACACCTACTATGACGAGTTCGTGATGCGTTACGGCTGCCTGAACGCCAAGCAGAACGTGAAGCTGCTGATGATGGACGCTTCGGGGCGCAACATGCTGGCACTGGAACGCAGCGAGAGCGGCACGATGGTGAAGGCGGACATATTCGACCGCCCCGTTTCCTTTTCGCAGGAAACGGCAGTCGCCGCGGATTCGCCAGAGGAAGCCCTGTCCGCCTCGCTGAACCTGTATGGCGGAGTAAACCTGCCCTACATGGAATCCATCTGCGACATGCCGCAGGCAGACATGCTGGAAGCACTGAAAGGACGGGTGTTCTACAACCCGCTGGCAGAGGGCTACGAGATAGCCGACCGCTTCATAGCCGGGAATGTGGTACAGAAGGCCGCCGATGTGGAGGAATGGATAAGCGGACACGGGGAGCACGGGATGCTGCCGCAGGCAAGGGAGTCGCTGGAAGCGCTGAAAGAAGCCATGCCGGAACAGATTCCGTTTGAGGAACTGGACTTCAACTTCGGGGAACGATGGATACCCACGGGCGTGTATGCCGCCTACATGAGCCGTCTGTTTGACACGGACGTGCGGATAAGCTACTCGGAGAGCCTTGACGAGTATTCGGTGGCGTGCGGCCACAGGACGATGAAAATCACCGACGAGTTTCTGGTGAAGGGATACTACCGCCACTATGACGGGATGCACCTGCTGAAACACGCCCTGCACAACACCTGCCCCGACATGATGAAGAAGGTCGGCGAGGACGAGAACGGGAACGACATAAAGGTGCGGGACAGCGAGGGCATACAGCTGGCGAACGCGAAGATTGACGAAATCAGAAACGGATTTACGGAATGGCTGGAAGAGCAGTCGCCGGAGTTCAAGAAACGGCTGACGGACATGTACAACAACAAGTTCAACTGCTTCGTGCGACCGAAATATGACGGCTCGCACCAGAAATTTCCGGAACTGAATCTGAAAGGACTGGGAATCACAGACCTGTACCCCAGCCAGAAGGACTGCATCTGGATGCTGAAACAGAACGGCGGAGGAATAGCCGACCACGAGGTGGGAACCGGCAAGACGCTGATCATGTGCGTGGCAGCGCATGAGATGAAGCGTCTGGGGCTGGTACACAAGCCGATGATTATCGGACTGAAGGCGAATGTAAGGGAGATAGCCGAATGCTACCGCACGGCATATCCCAACGCAAGAGTGCTGTATGCCTCGGAAAAGGATTTTGCCGCATCCGGCAGGGTGCGCTTCTTCAACGACATACGGAACAACGACTGGGACTGCATCATCATGAGCCACGACCAGTTCGGGAAGATACCGCAGTCGCCGGAGCTGCAGCAGCGAATATTGCAGGCGGAGCTGGATACAGTGGAGGAAAATCTGGAAGTGCTGCGCTCGCAGGGCAAGGACGTGTCGCGTGCGATGCTGAAGGGACTGGAGAAACGCAAGTTCAACCTGCAGGCCAAGCTGGAGAAGGTGGAACACGCGATAAAGTCGAGGACGGACGATGTGGTGGACTTCAGGCAGATGGGCATCGACCATATCTTTGTGGACGAGTCGCACCAGTTCAAGAACCTGACGTTCAACACAAGACATGACCGTGTGGCGGGTCTGGGCAACTCGGAAGGCAGCCAGAAGGCACTGAACCTGCTGTTTGCCATCCGCACCATCCAGGAGCGGACGGGAAAGGATCTGGGGGCGACGTTTCTGTCGGGCACGACCATCAGCAACTCGCTGACGGAGCTGTACCTGCTTTTCAAGTACCTGCGCCCGAAGGAGCTGGAAAGGCAGGACATCCGATGCTTTGACGCATGGGCGGCAATCTTCGCCAAGAAGACGACGGATTTCGAGTTCAATGTGACGAACAACATCGTGCAGAAGGAACGCTTCCGCTACTTCATCAAGGTTCCGGAGCTGGCGGCGTTCTACAACGAAATAACGGACTACCGCACGGCAGAGGATGTGGGCGTGGACAGACCGCACAAGAACGAGATACTGCACAACATACCTCCCACGCCCGACCAGGAACATTTCATCAAACGGCTGATGGAATTTGCCAAGACGGGCGACGCCACGCTGCTGGGACGCGGAAAGCTGTCGGAAACGGAGGAAAAGGCGAAGATGCTCATCGCCACGGACTACGCAAGGAAGATGGCACTGGACATGCGCATGATAGACCCGGCGTATGAAGACCACCCGGACAACAAGGCGAGCCACTGCGCAAGGATGATAGCGGAATACTACCGCAGGTATGATGCACAGAAAGGAACGCAGTTCGTGTTTTCGGACCTGGGGACGTACCAGTCGGGACAATGGAGCGTATATACCGAGATAAAGCGCAAGCTGGTGGAAGACCACGGCATACCGGCACACGAGATACGCTTCATACAGGAATGCAAGAGCGAGAAGTCAAGGAAAGCGGTGATCGAAGCGATGAACGAGGGATATGTGCGCGTGCTGTTCGGCTCGACCTCGATGCTCGGCACGGGCGTGAACGCCCAGCGCAGGGCGGTGGCCATCCACCACCTGGACACGCCGTGGCGTCCGTCCGACCTCGCCCAGCGTGACGGACGGGCGGTGAGAAAAGGCAACGAGATAGCGAAACTGTACGCCGACAACCGGGTGGATGTCATCATCTATGCGGTGGAAAAATCGCTGGACTCGTACAAGTTCAACCTGCTGCACTGCAAGCAGACGTTCATCAGTCAGCTGAAGAGCGGCGCAATGGGCGCGAGAACCATAGACGAGGGAGCGATGGACGAGAAATCAGGCATGAATTTTTCGGAATACATGGCGATACTGTCGGGAAACACCGACCTGCTGGACAAGGCGAAGCTGGAGAAGAAGATTGCCTCGCTGGAGGGTGAACGCAAGTCCTTCAGCAAGGGCAAGCGTGAGTCGGAGCTGAAACTGGAGGGCAAGACCGGAGAACTGAGGAACAACCAGGCCGCCATAGCCGCCATGACGGAGGACTGGGAGAAGTTCACGGCTGCCGCCCGGACAGACCGGGAAGGCAACCGGCTGAACCTGCTCAGGATTGACGGGCTGGATTCCACCGACGAGAAGACAATCGGCAAACGTTTGCAGGAGATAGCCAGGAATGCCACGACGGGCGGACAGTACAAGCGCGTGGGCGAACTGTACGGCTTCCCCATCAAGGTGGTCAGCGAAAGGACCCTAAAAGAAGGTCTGGAGTTTATCGACAACCGCTTTGTCATAGAAGGCAATTACAAGTACACCTACAACAACGGGCATCTGGCAATGGCTGACACACATGCCGCCGCCACGAATTTCCTGAACGCACTGGAAAGGATACCGGGCATCATCGACCAGTACAAGGAAAAGATCGCCACGCTGGAGCGTGAAATTCCGCAGTTGCAGGAGATTGCCGGAAAGACATGGAAGAAGGAGGACGAGCTGAAACAGCTTAAATCAGAACTCGCCGCACTTGACCGCAAGATACAGCTGGAGCTGGCTCCGCCGACACCGGAAAGCACGGAAGAGAACCGGCAAGGCAGCGAGAAGAAGCAGACGGAACAGCAGACGGAAAGCCCGCACGCGGACTTCGTGCGCAGCCATCTGGTTATCGGAAGACCGGGGCTGACGGAACCGAAAGGCATGAAGCTGTAGTTCCGCATTGTCCGGTAATGACCACGGGCGACTGCCTTTGCATGAAGCGAGGCGGCCGCCCGTACTTTTTTCAATGAAGAAATGTATTACAAGACATCCGTGTTATTTTATAACAATAAAAAAACACTGGCATACAAATGTTTGAAAAGAGAAAATCCGTATCTTCGTAACTGAAACAAAAATGGATGCGTATGTTTACAAACAGGGAAGAAGTATTGGAAAAGGCCTTGCAGGTATTCGCCAAAATGAATTATGAGAAAGCAACCCAAATGGAAATAGCCAAAGCCTGCGGCCTGTCAAAAGCCGGACTGGTGTATTATTTCCCGTTCAAACAGGATTTGTTCGTGGCAGTTGTGGACAAATATATATTCCATACCCAGCAGTTGGAAAACAAGTTCCAATTTACAGCAGGTTCGTTCCCGGAGTTTATCGACCAGTATATAGCCGGAGTGGAAAGAACCATGAACAACCTCGGACGTCTGCTTGATAACACTAATCCATATGGGTGCAGCTTCAATTTTTACTATTACCATCTGCTGATGCAGGTACGGTTATATTATCCCAATGCGGAAAAGAAAATAGCTGACATATTCAAGCAGAATTACCAGTTATGGAAATCCGCCATCCAAAGGGCAAAAGAGAATGGGGAAATCCGGCAGGACGTGGATGTGGAAGAAGCCGCTTCGATGTTCTGGCAAGTATTTTTCGGTATCTCCTTTGAACATTCTTTCTTTCAAGGTTTGAATATCAAGCAACTGGCAAAAAAACTACATTTCATCTACTCGCTGATTAAAGCCTGAAACCGGGTTTTCAACAAGAACGGTTTCTATATATCCTACAAGTGCAGAGTTTTAACACAATAAAACCGACCAATCAGTTGGTTTTTATATTCCTTTTATTTATATTTGCAGCAATGAGTTTACTTTCAGCAATATGGACAATGTTCAGCGACAGAGAGAAAACATCGTTCTGTACAAAGATAAGAAGGACGGTGCGGACTACATACGGATAGAGTATGCAGGCAATAGAGACATATCTCAGCTGCTCGTCCGGGACGCCGATGTGGAAATGGCAGATAATGGTTCAGCCTACATACCGGCAGCCATTTTCAGACTATCGGATTTCTACGACCGCTACTCCCCGCACGCCTATATTGACTACAGCAGGGTTTATGTAAGGCATCCCAAACCCAAAAGGGAATACACACTGCCGGAAGGCTATCTTGAACTACTGGAGCGGAAACGGTACAGCCCATCGACCATAAAAACCTATCGTGCCTATTTCAGCGACTTTATGGAATACCATAAAGGCCGCAACATCGACCGCCTGAAAGTGGCTGACATCAACAAATATATCCTCTATCTTGTAAACGAAAAGAAAATATCGGTATCGCAGCAGAACATGCGCATCAACGCCATCAAGTTCTACTACGAGCAGGTAAAGGGCGGACAGCGCCAATACTATGGTGGCATTACCCGCGCGAAGGAATACAAGTCACTGCCCGAAGTGCTGAGCCGTAATGAGGTGGCCCGTATCCTCGCGTGCCTGTCGAACCGGAAGCACCGCTGCATGATTTCATTGATATACTCAGCCGGATTACGGCGGAGCGAGCTGCTGAACCTCACCCCGAAGGACATCATAAGCGAAAGGATGCTTGTGCGTATCATGGGCAAAGGACGGAAATGCCGGTATTCGCTGCTGTCGGAAAAGCTGCTGAAGGATCTGAGGGAATATTTCAAGGAGTACCGTCCGCAGAAATGGCTGTTCGAGGGAGAGACACCCGGAGAACAGTATTCCGCAAGTGCGCTGGTAAAGATACTGAAAGAAGCCGCCAGCCGTGCCGGAATCAAACACCGGGTACATGTACACATGCTTCGCCATTCGTTTGCCACCCACCTGCTGGAGCAAGGAACAGACCTGAGAACCATACAGGAACTGCTGGGGCATAATGACATCAAGACAACCTCAATCTATCTTCATGTGACGAGCGCACACAAGTCAAGCATACCCAATCCGCTTGATTCACTGGATGATTCATAGGGTGCAGCTATTAGAGATCAGGAAACACACCTGCCGGGTGTCGGTTATCGAAATATCCTATACCTAAAGGTGCATTTATAAACAAATTAATAATAAAGATAATTAAAGTATGGATGATATTACAAAAAAAACGATTGA
>NZ_QSQT01000052.1 GCF_003437535.1 Phocaeicola plebeius | reverse complement strand
TGTCAGGAATTAATCTTCAAACTGACAACTATTTTCAGTACACTTCAAACGCACTTACGTTTCGAACCAAACGCCAAAGAGTTTTAGACAAAACGCACTTACGTTTTACATTAAACGCAAGTGCGTTTTCTTTTCAGATAGTTTTCCCTCATATCCGTTCCGCAAGTATATCCACACAAAAAAGGCCCTCCCAAATGTAACTTTGAGAAGGCCCTGTATCGTTCAGAAGAAAAATCTTATTCCAGTTTGTGAATCACCAGCCCCGAACGCAGTTTCGGTTCAAACCACGTGGTTTTCGGCGGCATGATGTTGCCCGTATCGGCAATGTCCATCAGCTGCTTCATGGAAACCGGATAGAGCGCCAGCGCCATCTTCATTTCGCCGCTGTCCACCCGTTTTTTCAGTTCACCCAGTCCGCGGATACCGCCCACGAAGTCGATACGTTTGTCTGAACGCAAGTCCTTGATGCCGAGAATCTCATCCAGAATCAGGTTGGAAGAAATCGTGACATCCAACACCCCAATCGGGTCGTTATCGTCGTAAGTGCCCGGCTTGGCCGTCAGACTATACCATTTGCCCTCCAGGTAAAGCGAGAAGTTGTGCAAGGCTGCCGGCTTGTAGATGTCCGCACCCTTTTCTTCCACTACGAAGTTCTTCTTCAGCGCTTCCAGGAACGCCTGCGAAGTCAGTCCGTTCAAATCCTTCACCACACGGTTGTAGTCGATGATAGTAAGCTGATCGGCCGGGAAACAGACTGCCATGAAGTAGTTGTATTCCTCGTCGCCCCGATGGTTCGGATTCTGAGCCGCCTTTTCAGCACCCACCAGTGCCGCTGCCGCACTACGGTGATGACCGTCGGCAATGTAAAGCGAAGGCATTTCCTTGAACGCCTCTGTCACTGCCTCAATGTCCTTGTCGTCGTCAATCACCCAGAACTGATGGCCGAAGCCGTCATCCGGTGCTACAAAGTCGTACACCGGCTTCTGAGCCGTATATTTCGCCACTACGGCATCCAGCGTCTTGTTTTCCGGATAAGCAAAGAACACCGGTTCGATGTTCGCATTGTTCACCCGTACATGCTTCATACGGTCCTCCTCCTTGTCACGGCGCGTCAGCTCATGCTTCTTTATCACCCCGTTCATATAGTCAGGCACGTAAGCTCCTACCACCAGTCCATACTGCGTCTTGCCGTTCATGGTCTGGGCATAAATATAGTAACACGGTTTGTCGTCCTGCACCAGCCAGCCCTTTTCCTGGAACATCCGGAAATTCGCTACCGCCTTGTCGTACACACGCGGGTCGTGCTCATCCGTTCCCTCCGGAAAGTCAATCTCCGGCTTGATGATGTGATACAAAGATTTCTCGTTGCCTTTCGCCTCTTCGCGGGCCTCAGCCGAGTTTAACACGTCGTAAGGGCGGGAAGCCACCTGCTCCACCAAGTCCTGCGGCGGACGAACACCCTTGAAAGGTTTAACTATTGCCATAATGCTTGAAATTTCGTTTGAAAAATAACACTAACGTACACAGCGCATAAATGAAACACATCAGTGCCATGCCGCACAGAAACCCTTTCCAGAAATCATCCAGAAACGACCTGCACAAAGAATTCACCAGCAGCAAGGAAGATCCGAGCCCCAACGGAATCAGCGAATGCCGTTCGTATACAGTCAGTTTCATTTATGCGCAAATTAAAGAGTTATTTCTTGTTTACACGGAATTTCTCACAACCATCTTTCAGGAAGCCCACAATCTGACGGGCCGCTGCGATGCCGGCATTGATATTTGCCTCAGCCGTCTGTGCACCCATCTTCTTCGGAGTAGAGAAATAACGTCCTGGGAAATGATCGGCAAACTCATCGTGATGAGCCGGCATGATGTCGGTCACATACTTCAAGTCCGGACGGTCATTCATCAGGCGAAGCAAATCTGCTTCGTTAATCACCTCCTTACGGGCAGTATTCACCAGCAAACCGTTTTTCGGCATACGGTTCACCAAATCATAATCAATGGAGTTCTTGGTTTCGGCAGTAGCCGGAATGTGCAATGACACCACGTTGCAGGTAGCATACAGTTCTTCTGCAGAATCCACCGGTTTCACGCCGTCGGCCACCATGGCTTCCTTCGGGCAATACGCATCGTAGGCATAAATGTCCATACCGATGCCCTTTGCGATACGAGCCACATTGCGCCCTACGTTACCGTATGCATGGATACCCAGCTTCTTGCCCATCAGTTCCGTACCCGATTTGCCGTCGTAGAAATTACGAACCGCCATGATCATCATACCGAAAGCCAGTTCGGCCACCGCATTCGAGTTCTGTCCCGGCGTATTCATCACGCAAACTCCGTGAGCCGTAGCTGCCTCCAGGTCCACATTGTCATATCCCGCACCGGCACGTACCACGATTTTCAGTTCCTTTGCCGCATCCAGCACTTCCTTGTCAATGATGTCACTTCGGATAATCACTGCATTCGCATCCTTCACTGCATCGAGCAACTGCTGTTTTTCTGTATATTTCTCCAGCAAAGCCAGTTCATAGCCCGCTGCTTCTATCTCTTTCCGAATACCGTCGATAGCTACTTTAGCAAACGGTTTCTCTGTCGCAACCAATACTTTCATAATACTTGATTTTAAAAAGAAAACAAGGACGTGTTATCGAAATTCCACGCCCTTATCTTCGGGTATAACAACAATTAATGCATTTTCTCAAATTCCTGCATGCAGTCAATCAGTGCCTGCACACTTTCTACCGGCATGGCATTGTAGCAAGAAGCACGGAAACCACCCACAGAACGGTGACCCTTGATGCCCACCATACCTTTTTCGGTAGCAAACTTCAGGAAGTCTGCTTCCAGGTCCTTGTATTCATCGGCCATCACGAAGCAGATGTTCATGTACGAACGGTCTTCCTTGGCCGTTACGGTGCCACGGAACAGCTTGTTGCGGTCAATTTCCGCATACAGCATGTCGGCACGCTGTTTGGCACGGCGCTGCATTTCTTCCACGCCACCCTGTGCCTTGATCCAGCGCAAAGTCTGAAGAGCCGCATAAATAGGCACTACCGGCGGAGTATTGAACATAGAACCCTTGTCCACGTGTGTCTGATAATTCAGCATGGTCGGGATGTGACGGGAAACCTTACCCAGCGCATCGTTCTTCACGATAACGAAAGTCACACCTGCAGGAGCCAGGTTCTTCTGTGCACCTCCGTAAATACAGATATATTTGGAAACGTCTACCGGACGAGAGAAAATGTCCGAAGACATATCGGCCACCATCGGCACATTGACATCCAGGTCGGCATGCAATTCCGTACCGTAGATGGTATTATTAGTCGTGATATGGAAATAATCCACGTCGGCCGGCACTTCATAATCTTTCGGGATATAAGTGTAGCCTTCTTTTTCAGAAGAAGCCACCTCTACTGTTTCGCCGAATGCTTTCGCTTCTTTCAGCGCTTTCTTGGCCCAAGTACCCGTATTCAGGTAAGCCGCCTTCTTTTCCAGGAAATTATAGGGAACCATACAGAACTCCATGCTTGCACCTCCACCTAGGAACAATACCGAGTATCCTTCCGGAATGTTCAGCAATTCCTTGAACAAGGCCACTGCTTCATCTACCACCGGCTGGAAGTCTTTAGCGCGGTGACTGATTTCCATCAACGAAAGTCCTGAACCATTATAATCAAGAATAGCCTGAGCTGTCTTTTCTATCACTTCGCGAGGCAAAATAGACGGTCCCGCATTAAAATTATGTTTCTTCATTGGAAGTTTGTTTTGGTTAAACAATCATTTTAGCTAACACTTGCGAATTTAGTGATTATTTTTAGACTTCCAAAAGTTTTCGTGATAATTTTACATCCTTATTGAATTTTATCTTTCAAATTACATACACAAACGCTATTTTAGTGACATATTGACACGAGAATAGTTAGCTATGGCATGGGGATGCTCACGAGTCATAGCAAAATGCGAGACAGCCTTCACCGCCGGAAGGCTGTCATGACACAAAGTTATTATTTTGCCAGTTCTATCAAAGTTTTTACCCCCTTTATCTTTTCATTTTGCATGAGTTTTAACGTTTGTTTTGCCTTTTTCCGAGAAATTGCCGCAAACGCATAGTGGTCTTTCACGTCTACACGTCCCACATCGTCCCGGCCTAGTCCGCCTTTCTTCGACAAAAAGCCCACGATGTCAATCTTGTTGATCTTGTCTTTCTTGCCCTTTCCTATATATAAGGTAACAAACTCCGGCAAGGCAGGCTGCGGCGTCGGCTCCGGCAGTTCAAACTCTTCCAGCGGACGGGGCACATAGTCGGGGATACGTTCCTCGTCGTGCAGAATCAGAAACGCATTACCCTCGGCCTCCCAGCGCGCCGTACGTCCGTTGCGGTGAATGAACCCGTCCTCGGCCACCGGCAAGTGATAATGCACCACGTGGCGGATGTCCGGAATATCCAGTCCGCGGGCTGCCAGTTCGGTCGAGATAAAGATGTGGCAGCTTCCGTTACGGAACTTATACAGCGCCCGTTCACGGTCATCCTGCTCCATTCCGCCGTGGAACGTCTCGCAATACACCTTCATGGAGTGCAGGTACTTCCCTACCCGGTCCACACTCTCGCGATGGTTGCAGAACACCAGCGTCGACTCATTACCTAGCGTACACAGCAGCTTGTAGAGCGTTTCCAACTTGTCCTTCACCGGCGAAGTGACCCGATATACCGACAAGCGCTGTGACACCGTTTCTTCCGGATTCAGGAAATCCAGTTTCAGCGTGCGGTTCATGCCCGTAAAGCGCGGAATCTCCTCCGCATCGGTAGCCGACAACAGGAAGCGGCGACGCAATGCCGGCAATTTCCCGATGACCTCGGCCATCTCATCCTGAAAGCCGAACTCCAGACACTTGTCGAACTCATCGATGACCAGCGTACGCACGGTGCCCGCCTCAAAATTCTGCTTGTTCAGGTGGTCGTTCATACGTCCCGGCGTACCGATAATCACCGCCGGTGAAATGCCCCTCATAGTGCGGTGTTCCTCCATGGCCGGACGTCCACCGTAACAGCTCATCACCGGAAAGCCGGTCGCCATGGCCTTGAACACCTGCTCAATCTGCAAAGCCAGCTCGCGCGAAGGTACCAGTACCACAGCCTGCACGCCTTCCACTCCCTTTTTCAGTGAGCTCACCAGCGGCAGCAGGTAGGCCAGCGTCTTTCCGGAACCCGTGGGCGAAAGCAGTATCAAATCGCTGCCCTCCTTCCACGCATCGATGGAAGCCTCCTGCATGGCGTTCAACTGGTCAATCTTCAGGTTTAATAGTATCGTTTGTATGTCCATAATTCTTGGTTTTTTGTGGGTTAGTTAGCAAAGGTAACGAAAATAAATCACAAGCACAACACCAGATCGGGCAGCAACACCGCCGTTTCCGCTTCCTCTTTCGGCGCATCCTTCGGTTTCCACGCCACCACGAAGCGCACGGAAGCCGACTTCACCTCATAGCCACGCTCCCTCCACTCGGCCAACTTCTTCTGCATATTCTGCGACAAGCGGGCCACCGGCTTTTGCGCCTGATTATACAATGTGTAGTCTTTATAGAACAACGTATCACCCCCTTTCAACGATAGCACCTCCCGTTTGAGTTCCTTGAAGAATCCCAAGAACACATCCTTGTGCGAAAGCTGCAACACAATCTCACCGGGCATTGCATACTCCCGCGAATCTACCAGATACTGGTCTGCTTTCAGATTCGCAAAGCAATCTCCGTTTGTATGCACAAACAACCGTTTCTTAGCACGGGTAATGCCCACATAATATCGGCGCATCTGATGCACATCTTTTGGGAACCCGTCCGAAACAAGCATATACACGTCGTCAAACTCGCGGCCCTTTGCCTTGTGAATGGTTGATACCACCACATCAGCCCCCGACACATCACAAAAATCTTCCATCGAAGATTCGAACACAAACTCCTTGAAATCCGTGAAATACTTCATCCGGTTGATTTCCTCAAATAATTCCACGCAACGCCTCACGTAAGGCAAGCCCAAACTCCCTTCATAAGCCGCAAACGTAGCACCCTTCGCCTTCTCCCAGAGTTCATCCGGAATCAAAGGCGTACTCACCTGCTTGCCTATATACTTCAGGAAATACCTCATCTCGGCCATATTCCAGAACAGCAAGCCCTCCATCGACTGAATCAGCTTGCTGCGCACACCACGCTTCCGCAACAGCGCCACCAGAATGACCGCCTCTTCATTGGTCTGGGTAAGCACACATGCGGTACCCTCTCCTCTATTCCGTAGCAGTTCCTCCACCAGCGGCTGATACATGCAGGCAGACTGATGGCGAGTCACCCCTACCCATCCGTCTTCCTTGCGCATCGATACAATCGGCATGCTTTTCAGCCTTCCGCCAATACCTTTCACAAAATCATTGGCCGCTGCCACCACATGACGTGCACTCCGGTAATTCTCCGTCATCTCCACAAAGCGGCTTCCAGCCTCCTGTGTCAGTTGCCACATGTAACCGGAATCCGAGCCACGGAACTCATAAATATTCTGGTCATCGTCGCCCACAGCTATCACCCGCATCTCCTCATTGTGGTGCATCAACGCCCTTACCAGCGCATGCTCTTCCACGCCCATGTCCTGCGCCTCATCAATCACCAGCACCGTCTTGCCAATCCGGTTGGGCTCCACTTCCCCCTGTTCAATCATCTCCGCAGCCTTCCCCACCACGTTCTTTACTTCCTCCAGGTTACCAATCAAGCCCAACAAGTCAAAACAATAGGCATGAAAAGTCTTGATTTCCACGTAGTGCGCCGCATTGCCAATCAGTTCCATCAGCCGCTGCTTGAATTCCGTGGCAGCCGCCCGGGAGAAAGTCAGCATCAGCAACTGCTCGTGCTTCACATCCTCCAGCAACAGCAGTGAGGCCAGCTTGTGTACCAGCACACGGGTTTTTCCGCTGCCCGGACCAGCCGCCACCACAATGCAGCGCGACTCCTTGTCCGAAATAATCTCCATCTGCCGATGAGACAACTGCCCGAACAACTGCTTGTACTTTTCCGGCGTGAGGTTACGCTGAATCTCGTTCACCCGCTCACCCTTGAAGTATTTGGCAATAAATTTCCTGTAATCCATCTGGAAATAATCCTGCACATACTGCAAAGCCTCCTGATAATCCTTCACCATCAGGTTGGCATATTCTCCCACGATGTGCACCTGCTGAATCTTCTGCTTGTAGAACTCGTTCAGCATCCGGTAATCCTCCTGTTTGTAGCGCGACTTATTATCCTTTATCCGCTTGATGTCCATCGCATTGTAAAGCACCAGGAAACCACCTTCCAGCTTGAGAGCCCCAATCTTCGACAGATACAGAAGTGCTTCTTCCACATCTTCCAGCTGCAAATCTTCCATTCTGCCAAAAAGAGACTGAGGACTCGCTTTCAACTGATTCAAGAGTTCCACCACCGAGAACTGCACGGCCGCCTTTTCCGTTGCGGTTTCCTTACCCTCTCGCTCCTCCACCAGCTTATACAGCCACTCCACGGCAAAACGACTGATCTCCAGCCGTTTCTCAAACCGTTTGATAGTAGTCTCCAGGTCTGCCCGGCGAGTAAGCTCCATGTTACGTGCAGCGTCCTCCTTCTTGTGCGTATACCCTTTTATGGTAAGAAAATACAACAACGTGCGGATGTCCTTTTCCTTCGACGTGACAACTCCGTCGTGCACCGCATTGTCGTTCAGCTGCTTGCATGAAATCCGCAGCGACTCATCCGGGATATGGTTGAGAATATACTGTTCCAGTTTCGCAAAACGCTCCAGCAGCATCCGCGACTTCCGTTCCGAGTCGCCCGCATCCTGCAAATAGGCCGAAATATCCCTGCTGTCGGCCAATATACCCTCCTGCCGCATCCGCTCTACCACCGACACCACTTCCTTCTTGGTCAGTCCCAGAATATCGGCCAGGTAATCAATCCGCGATTCTGCCCCCGAGTCCTGTGCCTTGGCAATGTACTTCTGCGAAATCAAGGACGTAATGATTCTCACCGCCTTCTCTATCTCGTCAATACCAAACAACACCGATGCCGTGATACGCTTCCGTGCCTCGTCCATGTTCTTTACCGTGATACCGGTGGCATACACATGCGGCACATTGTTTCCTCGCTCCAGATAACCGCTCTGCTCCAATGCCGCCAGAGCCGTCCGCACACGTGTCTCAATATCCGCCACCGAGTCATCCCATCCCGCATTCCGGGCAATCTCCAGTGCCGAACAGCACACCCTCATGCGTTTCCTCGTCATATCCTTCACCGCCTTCCACACCTGCTGGATTTCACTGATACTCAACTTCGTCTGATTCAACAGAATAAAATGCTTATCCAGGTCATTGTCACTGTAAAGCACGTAACAGCGTGCGTTAAGATGCGGGTCACGCCCGGCCCTGCCGGCTTCCTGCACATAGTTCTCCAGCGAATCGGAAATATCGTAATGCACCACCAGTCCCACATCCTTCTTGTCCACTCCCATTCCGAAAGCCGACGTCGCCACGATGATGCGCACCTGGTCGCTCATGAACGCATCCTGGTTGGCAATCTTCTCGTCGGCATCCATCTTTCCGTTGAAAGGCAACGCCTTATAGCCGTCGCGCGTCAATTTTGCAGCCAGTTCCTTGGTACGCCGTGTACGCGACACGTACACAATGGTCGGACAGCTGGACTCTGCCACCAGCTCCCTCAACTTGGTATACTTATCCTCGTCCGTCTCGGCATGCACCACCGAATAGTGCAGATTCGTTCGCGAAGCCGTAGAGGCAAACAACTCCAAATCCAGGTTCAACGTCCGCTTGAAATAATCACAAATATCCTGTACCACCTTCTGTTTGGCCGTCGCCGTGAAACAGGATACCGGTATCGAGTTACGGCATCCCTTCTTCTGCTGGTACTCCTGAATAAACTTGCCGATATACAGATAATCCACCCGGAAGTCCTGCCCCCAGGAAGACAAACAATGCGCCTCATCGATAACGAATCGCACCACGTGGCGCACCATCAGAATCCGCTCGATGGTTTTCGAGCGCAACATCTCCGGGGCGATATACAACAGGGAAGCATCTCCCTCCTGCACCCTCTGAATGGAAAGCGCCCTCGTAATAGGATCCAGCAGTCCGTTGATGGTCACGGCATCCGTAATTCCCTTGTCAGCCAGATTGTCCACCTGGTCTTTCATGAGTGACTGCAACGGCGAAATAACCACCGTAAGTCCATGCACCGCCCGTGCCTCCATAAGTGCCGGAAGCTGGAAAGTCAGCGACTTTCCTCCTCCTGTAGGAAAGATAGCCAGCAAAGACTTTCCCTCTACCGCCGCCCGGGCTGCCCGTTCCTGAAGCGGTTCACCCCCGTAGGTACGGAACTGGTCATAGCCAAAGAAAGCTTTCAGGTTACGCAATACATCCAGCTGGCTATTGCAATAGGCACAGCCTTCCGCGCAACGTGTACGCCGCAACAGTTTCATCACATATTCCACTTCAGGATAATTGCGAAGCACCCATCCGGGCGTCACGGAACGATGGTCAGTCGTATCAACCAATGCCAGCGCATAAGCCAGCTCACACGGATAACGCTCAATCAGCATCTCCACATCGGCATGAGCACATATCTTTCCCTCATAAAACCGGCGTATCAGACCGGGTAATCCCCAGCTCACCCGTTCGGCTTTCACCAGGCTGAGAAACCCGTCGAACTCTTCCTTCCCCTTCAGCAACGAAGCAAACACCTTTCGTTGCTCATCGGGCAATGAATTCCACCGGGTAATCTCATCCAGCAACAAATCGCGCGCCTTCTCACAATCGTTCACCGGATTGTTCATCTGGTCTGCAGCCAGTTTGTCGTCTTTCACCAGTCGGTGATAAGGACGTTCCGGAAACAGCAACGGTGATACGTACAGCGTATCCACCAGCGTCCAGCGACAATCCTTGTCGGGGAACAGGTATTTCGCATCGTGGTGAATGATATTATGTCCGCAAAGGTAATCCGTATCGTGCAGAAATTCGAACAGCTCTTCCTTCGATGCCTTATGAAAGGTGGCACCGTCCTGCCGAAAAGCCCCTATATCATGAATTTTATGGTCCTTCAAGCCTACCTCTACGTCTACAATGGCATAACGCGAGGTTTTATTTCTTGTGAATATATCCCAGATTGCCATAGATTGTGTTTCTCAAAATAATCACAAAAATAATGAAATCCGGCAAGAATGGGAGGAAATGGAGAAGAATATTCAGGGGATGGCTGGAAATCTATAAAAAGAACAGTGAAAAGAAAAACTAAAATCTTATCCATCTTCTCCAGCGGAAGATTCTAAAGAAGCGAGGAAACCAGCTTATCACCGGTCGAGGGCAATCCCAGTTCCGGCTTTGTACGTCTGCCACATGGCTCGCCACAACAATGGCCGGATTCTCCCCATTACGCACAGCTTCACGAAGTACACGGGCCACCTCCTTTTTATCCGTATATTCCGCCTCACCGAATCCTTTGATAGTTTTCAATACCCGCATGATATTGTTGGCATAGCCCACAAACGTACCAAACTGCCAGCCGCTATAGTCCTTTACTTCTATCACCCCCAGTCCCTGCAGAGTAGCCCCCACAAGGTCTATTTGAGAGTAGCTTCCGCAGTTGTAGCAGGCAAGATTAAAAAAATCTTAGTCTTATATTCTATTTTGTTGTCCAGATAAGCTGTTATTCGTATTTTTGTAAAATATTACGGGAGACAAATTTTGCCGTAATATTTTGAAGCATATGAAAAAATTATATACATATCCGGCAAAACCATTTGTTAAGTGGGTTGGAGGTAAAACACAACTCCTTGACGATATAAAAAAGTTTTTACCTAGTGATTTATCACAAAGGAATGATGTGACTTATATTGAACCATTTGTAGGTGGAGGAGCTGTTTTATTCTGGATTCTGCAAGAATATCCTAACATAACGAAAGCTATAATCAATGACATAAACGAAGAGCTAATTTGTACATATCGTGTAATAAAATCAGATGTTGAAAATTTAATTCTTGAATTAACACGAATTCAGACAGAGTATCTTGCACTTGATAATGTGGAAAGAAAGAATTATTTTTTATTTCAACGTAATCGTTTTAATGAGAAAAACAATTCGGATGTTAAAACAGCCGCATTATTGATTTTCCTCAATCGTACTTGTTTTAATGGACTATATCGTGTAAATTCTAAAGGAAAGTTTAATGTTCCATACGGGAAATACACAAATCCTAAAATTTGTGATGAAGAAACATTAAGAGCGGATTCAGCTATTTTACAACGAGTTGAAGTTCTTTGTGGTGATTTTGCACAAACAGGCAAATATGCAGGCGATAATGTTTTGTATTATTTTGATCCTCCATATCGTCCTTTAACAGAGACTTCCGCATTTACCTCGTATGCAAAAAACGGTTTTGATGATGCTGAACAGATGCGATTGTGCAATTTTTGTGAACAGATAGCTAAACATAAATCCTTGTTTGTGGCAAGTAATTCAGATCCACAAAATGTAGATAATGAAGATTATTTCTTTGATCATCTTTACAAGAGGTTTTCAATTAAACGGGTCTCTGCTGCGAGAATGATAAATTCAAAGGGTAGTGGTAGAGGTACTATTTCCGAGATAATGATTTCAAATGTTGCCAATGTTTACTAGTATGAGAGATTTCGACAGTTGGCTTGCTAGTTTTAGACCTTCAATAGCCGATTACAAATATTATACTGATTTCAATAAGGTATTTAATAATGTAGATGCCATCAAAATTCCGCTCAATATTCTAAACTCTCTTATTGGTTCGAAGAATATTGAAGAAGATTTTAAAAAGATTTTGACACAATACCCAGAAACATTAAATTGCATTCCTATTCTTTTGGCCAAGCGCGAATTTGATATTATGGCAATGGATGAAGAAGGTCAGATTGATTTTCATTTTGATAAGCCTAATTGTACAAACGAGGAATATGTCAAATTTATGCGTAAAACAGGTCTTTTTGATTTAATGGAAAATCATATAGTCAACAATCTTGTTGATTATGTAACAGGCATCGAAACAGGTCTGGATTCCAATGGTCGTAAGAATCGAGGAGGTCATTTGATGGAAAATCTTGTAGAAGGTTTTCTTTGCAAAGCAGGGCTTGCGAAAGGTAAATCGTATTTTAAGGAGATGTATATCCATGAAATAGAAAGCAAATGGAATATAGATTTATCTTCTATCTCAAATAATGGTGGGTCCGAAAAGAGATTTGATTTTGTTGTAAAAGGTAAAGACATAGTTTATGGAATAGAAACAAACTTTTATACCAGCAGTGGTTCCAAGCTAAACGAAACGGCCCGTAGTTATAAAACGATTACGCTAGAAACAAAAGATTTAGACTATTTTAAATTTGTTTGGTTCACAGATGGGTGTGGCTGGCGCAGTGCAAAAAATAATCTGAAAGAAACATTTGATGTTTTGGAGCATTTATACAACATTGCAGATCTTGAAAGTGGAATAATATCAAAAGTACTTATTTAAATGCCTATTGCTTATTATAAGTCTGAAAATAGAGATTTTACTCTTCTTAAGGGAGATTGTATTGAGCTTCTGAATTCGTTTGATTTCAAGTTCGATATGATTTTTGCAGATCCACCATATCATTTGTCAAATGGAGGAATAAGTGTTCAAAATGGGAAAATGGTATCTGTCAACAAAGGAGATTGGGATAAGTCCAACGGATATGAAGAAGATTATCTATTTGATAAGTCTTGGATAGCAACTTGTCGGAATAAGCTGAAAAGCAATGGAACAATCTGGATAAGTGGTACATATCATAATATTTTTTCCGTGGCACGATGCTTGACTGAATTGGGATTCAAAATATTAAACTGCATTACTTGGGAGAAAACAAATCCACCGCCAAATCTGTCTTGCAAATATTTCACTTATGCTGCCGAATATATTCTTTGGGCTCGTAAAGAGCCCAAAGTACCCCACTATTTTAACTATGAGCTCATGAAAAAAATCAATGGGGGTACTCAGATGCGTGATGTTTGGCGATTACCGGCAATTGCACGATGGGAAAAATCTTGCGGTAAACATCCTACTCAAAAACCGTTGTGCGTTCTGTCACGAATTATTCAGGCCTCAACCCTTCCTGGCGCATGGATTTTAGATCCATTCACAGGCAGTAGTACAACCGGTATTGCCGCAAATCTATTGGGACGCCGATTCCTTGGAATAGATCAAAACGAAGAATTTCTGGAACTAAGTAAAGCTCGTCGTAACGAACTGAATAGCATTAACAGGAGGAATGAAATTCTGATAAAACTGGAAAAACAGGCCAATCTATTCCGTAATAAAGATGCCAATGTTTTTTGTGAACCTGAAGAATATTATGGTCTGGATCTTCCGTTCTAATACTCACGATGACGGATTACTATATTCAAGAGGTTCCTTAGATCCCTTGTTCCTTCAATGCATTCCTTTGTCCATAAAAGCGTAAGGCAAAATTGATGAGCATCGGGGTTTTGTTTTTCACACAAGCAGAACAATTCTAGTATCAAAGCAATTCCCCCGATGGACATCGTTCCATCTACCTTCACATTGCTGTATAGTTCTTCAATGTGCCTTATAGTGGTAGGTGCATATGCAGCTCTCTCTTCAACTGAATTAAAGGGATGACAATTCTCATAAAAATGGAGATAAAAATTAAGAAGACCTATAATTTCTCCTTTATAGTGTTGAGCCTTGATTAGTAAATCCACAACCCATTCATCATGCGGAAGTAAATATGGCACTGATTCAGGATTTGGCAATAGTATTTTTACTTTAAAATCCAAATCAGGGCGAACACCTCTTGAACCCTGAAACATGCCAATGGCAGTCCCATCGGCCGTAAAGAATGTATGTATTGCCGGCCCTTTTGGACCGCGATACTGCCACATTTGGCCATTAACGATATATTTAGGATTATACATAAGCTGTATTAAACATTTTTTATTCCATTGTATAGCATATTTCGACCACTCCAATTCCAGTAGGTTATATCTTGTTCTATAAAGAGCCATTTGATACATTTACAAATCATGTCAACCGGATAACCGCTCCGGAAAGAAAACTTACAATATATCTGAGGGTCAATCTCGACACAGTTAAAAATAGCATCTATCACAGTAAGTAGCAATGTAAACTGAGACGAGTCTTCCGCTTTTTTCTCAGCTAAATCATCAATGATGTTATCGTGAGAAGGTCTATTACTATATGAGATACGTCCATTTTTATTTATATGCTTAAATCTCATATTTGAAACACGTACTTCAAAGTCAAACCCTTTGTTAAGGTTTGTAGGCCTTTTCAAATAAATTATATTACCAGCATTGTCCGTCTCCACATTGTATTCATACTTAGTGGGGATACCTGCCGCACCAGGTGCTTCGCTTAAAAACAACTCTGTCAAAGTGCGACGATAGTCTGCACGAATTTTCTCAATAATTGTAACAGTATGAATAGTAATCATATTAAAACAAATCTTTAATTTCAACGTTAAGTGCTTTAGCAATCTTTTCAATGTTACAGAGTGTGATGTTCTTTTCAGCACGCTCAACCATTCCTATATAAGTGCGATGTACACCAGCTAGTTCCGCAAGTCTTTCTTGAGATAGCCCTAATTCTTTTCGATATTTTTGTACATTATGTCCAAATAAAAGTAGAATAGGCTCTTTATTCATTACTCCTTCGTTTTTAATTTATGTCCTATTTATTGTTTACAAATGTACAGATGCTAATTAAAGTTATCAACATACTATAATTAGCATTGCTTTGTGTAAAATAATTATACTTCCTAATCTTAGAGTTTAAAATAGGGCTGTTTTACAGACCTATGCCCAAATGGATTTATACTCAACCAATTCTACCAAAATGTCACTCTCCCCACTTCCTCTCCCCAACCTCTTTCTTTTCTCGCTCCGTAGCCCATCCGTCCAAAATCTGCAAGCAGAAGCACTTATCCAAATTCCAAAAGCAATTCAAATTCCCTTTACAAACTCAAAAAGAAAGCAAACAAAACAATCCACCATCAGCACACCCGCAAAACGCACAAAAGCAAAACCAAAAAGACACCACAATACATTTCATCCAACCTCCACAACTAGAAAAACTCACCTCCTCCACGCCTCCCAACTCTCCCCAAACCACCGTCAAAATCCCTGAGACCGCCAAACGCAAGTACGTTTCCTCTCAAACTGTAGTGTACTAAATAAGTTGACACAATTTATTTAGTAACATGCGTA
>NZ_QSQT01000051.1 GCF_003437535.1 Phocaeicola plebeius | reverse complement strand
CTCGGAAACCTACCGCAGAAATGCGGCAAGGCGCCGAGTGCCGAGCCTACTATCTATCAGGACGGGAAATACTGCACCTTTCCCCATGCCATCGAGCTGCTCAACCGCCGTTACGAGGACCTGTTCCCGATTCTCACCAGCTATCCCGAACTGGAGAACTACCTTTCCCCGTTCATGGACGCCTGGCAGGGCGGGGCGATGGAACAGCTCGCCGGTCAGATAGCCTCGGCAAAGATTCCGCTCTCGCGCATGATTTCCCCGCAGCTCTACTGGGTCATGTCCGACAGTGAGTTCACACTCGACATCAACAACCCCGACGAGCCGAAGATTCTCTGTGTCGGCAACAATCCCGACCGCCAGAATATCTACGGGGCGGCGTTGGGGCTGTACAACTCGCGCATCGTCAAGCTCGTCAACAGGAAGGGCAGGCTCAAGTCCTCCATCATCATCGACGAGCTGCCCACGATTTATTTCAAGGGGCTGGACAACCTGATTGCCACCGCCCGAAGCAACAAGGTTTCCACCCTGCTGGGTTTTCAGGACTTTTCCCAGCTCAAGCGTGACTACGGCGACAAGGAGGCCGCCGTGGTCATGAACACCGTCGGCAACATCTTTTCCGGTCAGGTCGTGGGCGAGACTGCCAAAACCCTTTCCGAGCGTTTCGGCAAGATTCTCCAGAGGCGGCAGAGTATCACCATCAACCGCGAGGACAAGTCCACTTCCATCAATACGCAGATGGAGAGCCTGATTCCGGCGAGCAAGATTTCCACGCTCACGCAGGGCATGTTCGTGGGAGCCGTCGCCGACAACTATGACGAGCGCATCGAACAGAAGATTTTCCATTGCGAAATTGTTGTCGATGCCGAGAAAGTGAAACGTGAGGAACAGGCTTACCGGCCTATACCCGTCATCACCGACTTTACCGATGCCGGCGGCAACGACCGCATGAAGGAGATGATCCAGGATAACTACAACCGTATCCGTGCCGAGGTCCGGCAGATTGTAGCCGACGAGTTGCAGCGCATACAGTCCGACCCCGAACTGCAATACCTCCTCAGCGGCAGATAACCGGATATACGGTCAGATGAAAAGAGAAAATCCGTAGCACGTACAGCCTTTCCCTGTCGTGTTACGGATTTTCTTTTTTTGTCTGTTCCCGTTATAAATAAAGAACGCCCCCCAAGTATGCTGCCTTTCAGCTCGCCTGGGAGGCTTATTGTCTTTTTAATCTGGTGATTGCCTTTTCTTATTCTTCCACTTCACCGACCAGTCCGATAAGGTCAAAATACATCAGTCGGGTCCTCAGTTTCGTGTCTTTGTCAAATCCCGTATTCTCCGCTTCCTGACTTTCCGTTGAAAACAGAAATGTGAAGCCGTTCTTTAGATAATACCCCAATGGGATTTCTTCATTATAGGCATCCACGATAAGGAAACGGCATCCGGTCTTGTTACCTGTGTCGATAAACCACGATTTGATAAACTCCATCAGTTCGCTTCCTATCCCACGGTGGGCAAATTCCACATTGATGCCCAACCGTCCAATCAGGACACCGGGATAACGGCGCATCTGTTTGGAATAAGGAATGCTTTTCTGCACTTTTTTCTCCCGGCTGTTGGGCAGCATATCTACACGGATGCTGTCATTCGATAACGTAAAGGCACACACTATCACGGATGGGTTCTCGTCCAGCCTGAAGCAGTAACTCTTTCCCAGCATCTGCCTGCTGTAAAGCGGGGCATCATGCTGAAAGAACTCGTCCAGGTCTGCATTTCCGCATGAAAAAGGACTGCAATCTGCAATGACTTTTTCGTCCAATGGAGAGAAACTGCATTTATCTAACAGGAATCCCATACTTACAACATATTGGCTTTTTTCAATATGGCACGGGCTATTTTCACCTGCTTGCTGAAATCTGTTTTCTCCTTCTTTTGGTAAGCCTTGTCCGCTTCCTTCACGAAACGTTCGGCTTCTTTCCCTTTCAGCGTAGGAATTGCTTTGATTTCTAATGCCATGACTTGTTAATGATTTGGTTCTCTGCTGCAAAGATAAGAATTTTTCGGCAAATCCCTTTTCCGGATGCCTGTTTTTCTGACGAACGGCTTCACCGCCTCTTCCGTTCCGCCTCCTCGTCCCGCATCATCCTGCGGTTCAGCCGTTCCGCCGCCCTGTCAAAGAAATACGTCCGGCTCTCGTTCTTCCGCCGCTTGATGTCCGCATAGGTGTTGTAGCACTGGTTCTCCTTTATCTCCACACCGAACATGCGGCAGAATCTCGCCAGCAGCTCCTTGATGCCCGTTTCCCCTCCGTTGATGAGCTTCATCTCGTCCAGACCGTAAATCAGTTCCACCAGCTCGGCCGTGCTTCCCGTCCACTGCATCGCTGCGGCTTCGTCCTGCCTTTGGTTTGTCTTTTCGCCTCCGTCAAAGGCTCCGCCTCGATGCAGCCCTACCTGATAATATTTCAGTATCTTGCGCACGAACGACAGCGCCTTTCTCACATACATGCTGCGGCTGGAGTCCGTCTCCTGCATGGCATCGTGATATTGCAGTTCCGTTTCCGCATAGCTCAGTGCGAAAACAGTCCGGCAGATACTTTCCCTTTCCTTGCACAGGGATACGACTGTAGTCGTGAACTCGTTGTATGCGGTTCCCAGTCCGGTAGAGCCGGGGTTGTCTATCAGACGGAAGAAGTCTGTTTCTGTCAATATGAGGTGTTCCATTTTCTTTCAGTTTTATGTTATTACACTTGGTTTGAAGTGTGCGCACATAAAACTATGGGACAAATTGCGGTCCTGCGGGAGTGCTTTTCTTTTCGCATGAATATATCTCACTGATATTCAGTGGAATATTTGCTGAAAATATTTTTTGGAGCTTTTCCCGACGCCTCATTTTTTGTTCAGAATCTGAACGTACGTTCACTTTTTGAACGTACCGGGCGTTCATTTTCCGAACGTCACCACCCGTTGGCGGGGTGTTTTCCGTCCGTAGGCTATCCGTACCATTCCGTCCTTCCATTGCCTGCTTTCCGTGCATGTCCATTCGCTTTCGGGCAGCGACGACTGGAACAACCTGCTGCCGTTTCCCGCAATGACGGGAACCATGTAGAGGATGATTTCATCCACAAGCCGCATCCGTATCATGCCGTTGATGATACCTGCCGTCTTTTCGGTTGCTTCTATCAGATAGTTCAGGGAATCGCCGGTGTTTTCCATCCGGTTGGAGAGGAGTGTAAGCGACGTGTCTTCTGTCAGGACGCAGGTGGCAGCCTCTTTCAGCGCACCTATCCCGTACTGGTCGGAACCAAGCCATCGCCCGGACAGACAGGTTGTTTCTGCCGGACAGCCGTCCATTGTCAGGACGACGAGTAATCGGACTTTTGCCATAGCGGTCATTCTGTTGCGACCGGAAGCCGTATATAATAAAAAAATAGCGTGCAAATTACGCTACTTCTGGTGATGGCTCTGGAAAGCCTGACAGGAATTACGTAAATGCACGCTATGCCCAGGCATAGCATAAGCATCACGCAATCGTATCCTGTCTTCAAATTTTCCAGATTTTCACCAGAAACGCCTTGCGGTCTTATTCTATACTATATCTTAGTCGGTACGGGAAACCGTGTTTCTCCGTACCGTTTTTCTCCTATGTTCATGCAAAGATAGGATTTTCAGTCGAAATTTTCTCATTTTTCGCTCTTTTTCTGCATGATACCGTATTCTTTCATCTTGTTGTACAGGGTCGTGCGGCTGATACCCAGCAGTCCGGCAGTCACTTCGCGGTTCCCGTCCGCCTGTGCCAGTGCCCGCACGATGCGTTCCCTTTCCTCATTCCCGTCTTTCAGCAGCAGGGAGCTGCCTGCCTGTGCCGTACTTTCCGCTTCCAGTCTGTCGGCTCCTATCAGCCTTCCTTCCGTCAGCAGGACGGCGGAACGCACCGTCTGTTTCAGTTCCCTCACATTTCCTGCCCACATCCGCCTCATGAGTTCCTTTTCCGCCTCCTTGTCGAATCCTTCCGTATGCCGTCCCAGTTCCTCGTTGGCAAGCTCCCGGAAAAACTCCGCAAGGGGCAGTATGTCCTCCCGGCACTCCCGCAGCGGCGGTATCTTGATGACAAACTCCTTCAGGCGGTGATACAGGTCCCGCCGGAAACGTCCTTCCTCCACTGCCTTCTCCAGATTCTCGTTTGTCGCCGCCACGATGCGCACGTCCGCTTTCCGTTCGCGGGTGCAGCCCGTCGGACGGTAGCATTTGGTCTGCAGCGCACGCAGCAGTTTCTGCTGTACCTCAGCGGGCAGGTTGCCCACCTCGTCCAGAAACAGCGTGCCGCCGTCAGCCTCCGCCATGCAGCCCTTCTTTCCGGTTATGGCTCCTGTAAATGCGCCTTTCTCGTATCCGAACAGCTCGGATGCAGCCAGCTCCCGTGTCAGCATACCGCAGTCTATCGCGACAAACGGACCTTTCTGCCGGGTACTCTGCGCATGTATCTTTTCTGCTACGTGTTCCTTGCCCGTGCCGTTCTCTCCAAGTATCAGCACACCTATGTCCGTCGGGGCTACCAGTGAGATACGCCGGTCGATGGTCCGGAATGCAGCACTTCTGCGTTCCAGTATGGGCATGGTATGCCTTCTTTCCGATTTGCGTACCAGCTCACTTATCCTCGGAAGCAGCTTTTCCTGCAGCAGGTTCTTGGGGATATAGTCCTCGGCTCCCAGCCTCATGGAGCTGACCGCCGATGCGACCTGCGCATAGTCGGTCATGATGACAAACGGGTTTCTGATACCCGTTTCCCGCATCCGCTCCAGCACTTCCGTACATTCCCCGTCGGGCAGACGCAGGTCCGACACGATGATGTCCCCATCGTCCAGTTCCTCCAGCAGCCTCCGTGCCCCGGCACAGTCGTATGCCGTGCGGGTCTTGTAGCCTGCCTTCTCCAGCATTCCGCAGACATGGTCGCGGAATACCGGGTTGTCTTCTATCACTATTATTCTTCCCATACCGTTCTCTCCATTTCCTTTCGGGCGAGCCGGATAATCGTTTCGCCCTGACCGGTTACTTTTCCGGCATACTCCCTGATTTCTTCTGCCGTCCCGTTTCCGTGGAGCACGTCATACAGCTCCTGCAGCGGTCCTTCGGCATGTATCAGCATCCACGAGCTGCGGATATGGTGTATCCAGTAGTCCAGTCTGTCCCTGTCACACCTTTCCGCTTCCTCCCGTATGGCGGCCATTTCCTTCTCCGTTTCCCTGACCAGACATTCCAGCCTCTGCCTCTTGTCGCCGTATGCGAACAGCGGACCGAGGTCTATGCGTGGGGTGCTGTCCTCACCGATGCATTCTTCCGCGGCTGCCAGCAGTTCGTCGATGGAGAACGGCTTGTACAGCACCGAGCCGAAGCCCGCACCTGCCAGCTCCTCTTTCGTGATGCTTTTCGAGCCGGTCACCACCATCACGGGGATGGTGCGTGAGTTGCCTATGTCCGACGTGCGGAGCAGTTCCAGCACCTCGTAGCCGCTTGCGTCCTGCATCTTCAGGTCCGTGGTCAGCAGGTCATAGTGTCCCTCGCGCAGCTTCTCCGCCATTTCCCCCGTGCTCGTGCAGGTGTCGCAGTGCACACCGTTCTGCACGAATATGTCGTGTATCATCCCCAGTATGATGCTGTCGTTGTCCAGCGACAACACCGAACATCCGCCCAGTCTTGTCCGCCTCGCTGCTGCCTTGCGGCCTGTTTCTCCGACTTTCTCCGCCTGGGGCAGCGGCAGCACCACGCTGAAGCGGCTGCCCGTGTTCCGTATGTTCTCCACCGATATGCTGCCCTCCATCAGTTCCGCAAGGCTTTTCACTATCGACAGTCCCAGCCCGAATCCGTCCTGCGTGGCGGCATTGCTCAGCCGCTCGAACGGCTTGAATATCTGTTCTCGTTTGTCCTTGTCTATTCCTCCTCCGGTATCTTCCACCGCAAGCGTGAATTTCCCTCCGGCATACAGGGCGGTCAGTGTCACGCCCCCGCGTTCCGTAAACTTCAGTGCGTTCGACAGCAGGTTGCTGCCGATACGCAGTATCAGGTTCCTGTCGCCCATGACCACCTCGTCAGCGGCGTTGTTCACTCTGAACTCCAGCCGTTTCTCTTCCATCCGTGCGGCAAACTCCGTTTCCAGTGTTTCCGCCACTCCCGCCAGTCTGAACGGCTTCACCCTGACGGTCTCCTTTCCGTTGTCTATGCGGTAGTAGTCCAGCAGGTTCTCCATCAGTGCCCCCATACGCTCTGCCGACTGCCGTATATGCTCCGCGTGTAGCGCCGTTGCCTCCCGGTTCCCGTCCTTTAGTATCAGTTCCGCATTGCCGCGGATGGCGGTCAGCGGTGAGCGCAGATCGTGCGTCACCGTCTGCATGATGTTCTGTCTGCTTTTTATCAGCTCTTCATTCTCCCGGACCGACTGGCGCAGGGTTTCTATCAGTTCCTCCCGCAGTTTCCTGTCTCTGGTGCGGCGGCGGATGTCCCTCCGGACTACTGCATACAGCAGCACCGCACACAGGACACCTGCCGCCGATATGCCGCATATCAGTACGAATGCCGTTTCTCTCAGTTCCGCCACCCGCATGTGCCTTTCTTCCATGCGTTCCGTCTCGTCCTGTCCGATTTCCCGTATCAGCCGCGAAAGGTTCCGGTTCAGTATGCTGTTGCGTATTTTCAGTGAGTCCGACAGATGGGAGAATGCCTGTTCCTGCTCTGCCAGTGCCGTACGCATCTCTTCCTCAAACCGCCGCATCTCCGCAATGTGCCGGGTGTTGGGTGTCGTGCTCACCCGTGTGGTCGTGCGTGCCGGTTCTTCTTTCTTTTTCTTGCGGAACAGGCCGAACAGCCCGCCCCGTTTCTTTTCCTCTTCCGGTTCGGTGCGTTCCGTCACTGTCGTTGTCCGTACCGATGCCGTCTGCTCCAGTCCGGGCAGGTGGCGTTCCAGCAGGCTGTCCATGCGGTACGCCGTGGTCGGCATATCCACCATCCGCTCGATCAGCCTGCGTTTCTCGTGCAGCAGCCTTACTACCGTGTCTATCCTTGCCGTCTGCGCCGGTTCTCCGTAGTAACCTTTCAGCCGGTCTATTACCTCCATCGTGTGCGATTCCCGCCGGTCGTATGTATCCATGTCCGAGTCGTCCCACAGCATTGCGCGGTCATTGTCCAGAAACAGTGTGATCAGTCCCCGGTATGCTTCGCTGGCGGCAGCACGCTGCATGAGCAGGCTGCGTTCCTCTGCCTCCGCCTGCTCAAATACCTGCTTTTCGTACCATACGGCCGTGATGATGCCCAGTACGAGCAGTCCCAGTATGAGATAGCCCGACAGGATTTTCAGGTGGAGGGATTCCTTCCATCTTGAAAATGTATTGTTGTTCATGTATTCTCGGATTGTTTTTTAGGCGGTAAGTTAGTGGAACCTTCCCGAAGGGATGTTCCAGATCCTGACAAAAATCAGTGCACGTTTTTATTGGTTCCAGAAATCCATCCTGCGCTTCTCCCATTTCTCATATCCTATGGCTTTCAGTTCGCACGGACTCATTCCGGTCTGCTTCTGGCAGAAGTCCGCAAAATTGCTTGCCGAGCCGAAGGCGTTGCGCTCAGCCACTTCCTTCAGCGGCAGTTCCACCCGGTATTCCATATCCTCCTCTATGCGCCTTATCCGCTCCCGGCGCAGCCACTCCGATGGCCCCATACCGTAGTATGTTTTGAACTTGCGCCGCATCAGCGAATAGCCCATGCCGCACAGTCCGGCAAGTTCTTCCGCCACGAATGTGCGGTGGCTGTAGTGGTTCACTGTCATGCGGAATACCGCCTTGTCCAGTTCCGGCAGCCTGCTCTCGGCGTATGCCATATCCTTTTCCTCTATGCGGAAAGTCTTGCCATACAGCTTGTTGCGTCTTTCCCTGAAGAAATAGTCGCATACCCTGTTTGTCATCTCGTTCGTACGTGCATGGCCTTTCAGTGTATGCAGCACGTCGCATAGCACCAGCATTTCCCGTGTCCGGTATTTCCGTTCCCATGCATCCGTCAGTTCATTGCACATGTAGCAGATCACTTCATGCTCGCGTGAGCGGCACAGCATGAGCATCCATGCCCTGAAATCCCTGTCCCTTGCCGACGGTGCTTCCTTATCCTTCCGCAGTGCGCTCACTGCCGTCAGCATCAGTTCCGTGTCATTGCCGTACTCCGCCAGCCGTATTCTCATCTTCGGCAGCGAGTGCCGTTCCTTCACCGACTTCCGTATGCTCTCCGCCAGTTCTTCCATCCGTTCCCTGCACACTTTTGCCCTGTATGCCTCCGCAAGCACCGCTTCTGTAATTCTCAGCTTCATCTTTCTCTGTTTTAATGGTTTATAATGGTTTTCCGGCAAAAGTAGCGTGGAGTCGCTGGACTATTGTTCCAAATCCTGACAAAAATCAATGCACGGTTTCTATTCGGAACTCATATATCATATTGTCTTATGGGCAAAACTGAATATCGGATATTTAATTTGCCCAGTAATCCGCAGTTATCTGAACTGATAAAGTAACAGCATCAGAATAAGCCCTACTGTTGGTACTATATAGCGGAGGCTTAATACTGCCTTGTCTGTATATTTGGTATTGTATCTGTTGTTTTGATATTTTTCCAATAAAACGTTTATTCTTTTTTTGTTGTAATGTAGATAAATGATAGGCCAGGGCAGAAAACAGCCGATTATCCCTATTATTATTCTTGTTCTCCCGGATGTACTGGGTAAAAAGAAATCTCCAGTTAAGAGAAACGACAATATCAGCGCAACAAACAAATAAACCATTGTAACAACTTCAGCCAATACACATGTTGCCCCAAAACGAGGAAATTCCTCATTCTTGATGGAAATCAGATAATACCTGTAAAACAAGTAGTCAATAATCTTTTTCATAAGCTGTTGTTCTAAAATCTTGATTTATTTTTGTCAGTAATAAGTTGGTGAGCAACGGTGTTCTGCTGTTGGTTTTACCATGTTAGCGGATTTTTATATTTAATCTCTTAAACATCAAATCATTTTTAGATGAAATAATATTTTACACATCAATATGCATATAAAGAATATTAATATAGGAGACAAATATATTATCCATGCAGGAATTATCTTATTCCATATATTGCCTTTGTATTTCAAAAGTATAGCGGTAGTCCTTTTACGATTGTATCGAATAAAAAATGCAATAGGGAAAAAAATTCCTAACCCCACAAATATTCTTTTCACCTGAATGGGGGTAAAGTTGTCTAATAACCAATCATAAGTCAGTACTATGTTAAAGAAAAGACCTAAAAAGCCAAACAGTATTATACAAATCATCCCTAAAAAGAGACAGGAACTGATACGTGCAGGTTCATTATGTCTCCGATAACCAACATACAACCGATAATACAGATAATCAAAAAAATAATACCTGTATTTCTTACCCTCTCGTATCAAGTTATTTAACTCAAAACGACTTATCGTCTCTTTTCTTTTTTTCATTTTCAATATTATTGTTACTAATGGTTCAGCAGGGAACGGCTTGCCGTTATCCTGCGTTGTTAGCGAAATTATTTTATATACTCACAGAAACTAAGTCAAGTACAGCTTTCTACTTCCAACTATTTTCCTTAACCACTTAGGGGTATATTCTATACTTCGTGGAAATTTGGTGTAAAAGCTCAAAATCCAATCTAATTCCTGGAAATAACTTGGAATTTCATCCCAATTATCATAATTAAAATCCAAATTGTAAGAACTATTTGAGTTAATGACCATTTTTAGAGAGAACCAAGCTCCTTCCTTTGGATAATACATATACATTTCTTTTCGTTTTAATCTAAATTCCTTGCATATATTGATGGTCGCCATTGTCCCTATTTTTATCTTATCTCCAGTAGAAGAATGTATATTTAACATACTGCTGGTGCATGATACAAATAAAACATCTATAAAATCCCATTTTATCCCAGAAGGTATTTGAAGTAAAATAGCATCTCTAATATCATCAAAAGATATTCTTTTATTTGTTTTTACTAAATCTAATTGATGACGAACAGGTATATCAATTAAAGGAGTTGCACTTTTGCATACTGGCAATGACTGGTATTTGGCATTTGGATTTTGAGAAACTTCCAATACCATTTTTACATACCACAGCCAGTACTCCTTACGTTTCTCTACGTCTCCTGTTTCCACGAAAGGATTGCTGCCAGAGCAAGCTATCGAGCCTATAAAATCCGCATTCCAACTTTCAAAGTCGAAAGCATCATCATCTTCACCATCATAATCCTCTATTGACAATATGGAAGCTGCATCGTAATGGATTGCATATCCCAAAGCTATGATAGCCCAACCTGCCATGCCTTCGGGACTGTCTGCGGATTGTTCCACATAATTGTGCAGCCGTTCTATTGAGACCAATATGCTTTCGGCAGTTCCTTTATTCTTGTACAGATAACTGTCCATTTCCGACAAGACATCGTATAACAGGCTTTCTGCTCCAAATTCTTCTGGAAAGCAGGAACAAGCTTTTTTGCAGCACTCACACAGCACTTTCTGTACTGTCCGTATGTCGCCTATTTGTTTCATCAAATCAACACGGTGAGGTAAAGGCAAGTGCCCCATGCTGTTTTGATTGATTATTTCTTTCAGTTTTTCTATTTGCTGTATCATACTGGTTTCTGTTTTCGCTAATGGTTTGGTGAGAAACAGCGTTAGCTGTTATCTCAACCTTGTTATGAACTTATTTTATTATAAAAGATTAATATGGCATATAAAATTTATCTGCCATAAACAGCAATACAATTAGAATAATAAATGGTAATATTAAAAATAGAATAGCCCATATATTGGAATATTTCTTATACGATTCGTCCTCTCGAATTTTCAAATACCGTCGTTTATAATGATAATAAATATACAGAATAATCCATACAAGAGGAAAGGCAAGCAGAAAAAGTGGTCCCGGATTAACACTTGTAGCTGCCCAATATATCAAAGCTATATCTACTCCGTAAAACATAATTACAATACTTAACACATCTGGGACATGCCAAGAATCTGAATGTCGGATTAAGTATTCTGTCTTATACCATAAATATCCTAATATTCTATGTATCATATATTGCTACTGTTCATAATGGGATGCAGCTTGCCACTGTTAGGTGGCACAGGTGCTTGTTATCGATATATTTTTACGAATATTGCCAAAATCCAGCGATTATTTCATTGGTCATATGATGCTTATATAAGTACAATGCTCCATATCCAAATGGATAACTTCCAATGATAACATCCTCACTATATCCATCTTCGTCTATTGACAAAAAGAAGAAAAAACCATGTTCCTCTAATTCTTTGTAATACGTTTCTTCATCTTGAATAAGAAAAGGAGTTCCTCCTATTTTTATAAATACATTTTCGCTATCCTTATCTTCTGAATATTCGCTAATAGAACACATTCTTAAATTAGCATTTCGTTTTTCTACACAATTACCAATTTCAGAAAATTCATGCTCAACTATTTTTACTGCTATTGAGGGATATTTATTGTTATCAATAAGAGTATCATAATCTTGATGAATCAAGATAGATAGCATAGTATTCTCCTTTTCAGGATGAACTAATGTTGCATAGAATTTATAATCGCTGGGGATTTGATCTTCTATACATTTTGGGGGATTACCACCAATTCTACCTTTTACATTCTTATCAAATGAAATACATTTGGCATATCGTTCGTTCATATTTTATTTGTTTTATTATTATCGATAATGGTTAAGCAGGGAACGGCTTGTCCGTTATCCTGCTTCGTTAACATCATATTTTATTCTCATTCCAGTGTACCATATCAATACACCATAATCACAAGGTCCTTTTGTGCTTCAATAGCTTCATCGAAAATGAAATTCAAGTCGTCCATTTCCTCCTCGTAGTCGTAATCGCCGATACCATTACCCTCTTCCAGCGAATTGTATTCCGTCCTCTTGCTCTCCAATTCAGATACAGGTATGCTAATGATATAAGGAAAATCATCACTTAATGGAATAGGGATGAATATACTTTGGCTATCCAGTTGCCAAAGGTTTTCCGCACAATAGATTTGCGTTCCATAATGGTTGCAAATCTTTTCATACACATACCCGTACATGAAAGCGATTTCGGGATAACGGATTTCTCCGTTCACAATATCAGCCAATACAGCATAAGCATCCATATCTGCGTTCAGACTATCGCTGAAATAATCGTTCAAACTGTCAAGTCCCGGCTTCAGTGCTGCCTTTAATTGGTTAAGCAGCAGATTATCACGAGCTCCATAAACAGACTTTACCTTATCGGCTTCTGTCAAATATGCACAAACAGAGTAACTCATACTTATCGCTATTTAATGTTGTCGTTCCAATGTACCATATCGTATGGATAATAGGGTAACCCTTTCAGGCTGCTGTCATCCAGCCCCAAGACCTTGACCAATGCACCGCTTTCAAAGCTCCAATAACCGTCATGTATGATACCATATTTATGATCGTTATGCCAAGAGCAATCAGAATGACCTCGATACCATTCCTTTTTAAGATACTTCTCTAATTTCTGGAGGGACAATTCTTTACTTTGATTGTTGTTGGAAATTATAGACAATGTACTTTGATAAGGAACTGGAAACAATACTGTGTCGGAACATCTTTTCCAATCGGTTAATCTGTATTTTATTAAAAAGTCATACAAGGCATCACTCACATTTTCATTATCAATCATGTTTGACAATATCCTCATATTACGTTCATCTGTATCTAACATTATCCCTATAGATAACATCCATAACATCTGTACATATCCACCTGTAATAGTCCAATTATCTTTTAATATTTTTACTAAATCATCATAATCACTTCTTAGTTTTACCACATCTTCTCCCATTGAATATTTTGTCACAAAAGAATTTAGTTTACATCCAAAAAGTGTATTGTATTTATTATTAAGAACTTCTCTGTTCGGTATCGAATATAACTGAACATGTTCTTTTTCCGCTTTAAGAAGTTCATCAATACTATTTTCCAGTTGTTTACTTCTCCGTGAATATTTAGTCAGTTGATCTAAATATTGCTTTTCTGTAAAAAGTTTATCTCTTGTTTCCATTATGGTACACTGTTTTTGATGTTAATGGGTTGGTGAGAGACAACGTTAAGTTGTTTTCTCGACCTTGTTATAAACTTATCTTATTCCTTTCAACTCCTCTTTCATTTTCTCTTTTAGGTAAAAGAACAACAAAACATGCCAACACAAGTCAAAGGAGAATACGGCTTCTTCCTTTCTCCCTAATGCCTGATAGAACTTACATACATTCCGATATGCCATAAAAACAAATACAAGATAGATAGGCGCCAGCATACAAAGACTTAACACCAAGACACAGACAGCTATCAGTGAATTTCTACAATAAGCTTTGTATTGTATCAATGCTTCTTCGTAATCGGAATTTTCCCAATAACCGAATGTTTTCAAATCCTCAACGCTCCAGCCTCTTTCTTTCAATAAATTAATAGCATAATCACGAATTTCATCATCATAGCCATAACGCTTATAATTTTTTACAACATCTATTAGCTTATCATTGTCAAATCTCTTTAGAATATCAGAATCTTCCATAAAAAATTGTTTTATTGTTTATAATGGTTAGCAGGGAACGGCTTGTCCGTTATCCTGCTTCGTTATCAGTATTGTATCTTTTTCATTATTTAATCTAATGGTTCTTAGTCTATTGTAGTTAAAACAATTATTATAATTGTGTGTCTGTCTTCATTTCTCTCTGTTTGCTTTCCCTTATCTCATCTATCTCTTTATAGGTATCGTCCACAATTTGATGGGATTCCGTATTGAGTTTCTTTGCATATCCCTGAACAATAGAATTAATTTCATTATAAATCCAGGCGGCTACAATCAGTACTGCAAAAACAGCCAATATTTTCTTTATCGGTTTGAAGCGGAACAGATAGCCCAAGAAGGCAAACAGGATATAAGCGATGTATATACACCCTGTATTGAGAGTCCTGCCAAAATATTCTTGTTTATGACGTTGCAGTTCATTTGAAATTTTCCATGCACCGAATGCGTGCTGGTATAATTCTGTATGTGCTACGTACATCAGACTGTCTTCGCTGGCAGTAGGATGAACAGCGTATTGATACACAACTCCTATTCTTTCCAACCGATAGCAGTCATAGGCTTTCGATGCCAAGGTGTCCGGTAGCATGGAGAGCAGCAGCCCGCATGTGTCAATATCAGCCTGAAAAGATGTTTCAAGAGAATCTATCTGGGCTGTCAGCTTTGTCTTGGACATAGACATAGGCTTTTTGTTCAATATCTGTTCCATGCTTACACCGTACTTGTCTGCCAGTGACTGGGGATAGCTCTGTTTCATTTCAACTTTTTTTATGACGGATATGACCATCATCTGTGGACGCACAAACCAGTCATAATAATAGGTCATTGCCGACAAAGGCAGGACAAGAATCAGCCCGATTGCCAATGTACGGAAAAAAACGCTCCACTTTTCTCTATCCATTGCCCAAAAGACCAGAAAGGTTGCAACACTCAAACTGTATGGAATCAGAGATGTTAATGCAGTCAGTCCCAACTGTACACAAAAGCCAAGTGCTTCTTTTGTGTCCAGATCATAAAACGTGCCATTGTCCGCTTCCTTGATTACAAGTCCCGTAAAGCCACATACCGCAGCAATGGAAAAAATCGCAATAAAATATTTGCAAAACTTCTTAAAATGTTTCATATTCATTTTACTGATAATGGTTTGGTGAGGAACAGCATTATGCTGTTATCTCGACCTTGTTAACGATTTTATTTCACAATCATTAGTTCATTCCCATACAGATAACAGCCTCTTTTATTCCATATTTTGGAGTAGTCTGACAATTTGTAAATTTCAGGTCTATACAAATGCAACACCTTATCCAAAACTCTTTCTCGGAATATTATACCATCTCCATATTCTATGCTATCTAAAACGAAGAAATTCTGTTTGATTGAACTGTCTTTCAGTTTCATATCAGGATATACTGTAAAACAAGTACCTAGTTTTTTCTGAAAGTCACTCTGATATGTTATGCCTTTCCCGAAATGAAAAGAATCATTGTCATAATGATTTATACGTAAAGCGTAGTATTTTTTATCCGTTAGAGATTCGTTTTTCTTGTTTACTACCTTGATAGTTGCAATATCATATTTATCAATGAATCCATTTTCTTGAAGTAAAGATAAAAACTCTTCCGATACGATTTTGAGTTTTATACTGTATTTATCAAGAAAATCAAATTGCAAGATTCCCGGTTTTTTGTTGCATACGAGGTATAAGACTGGTGGTAAATTTTCTCTCCATCCATTCTTGTTTTTCCACATCCATTGCCCGTGGTTTTGGAACTTCTGCCTTTTGCTTTCATCGTAAGTATCACAGACATCAGATCTACCAAACTCCAATAATCCTTTAGGCAGTTTATCAATTCCATAGTTCCAAATATAGAGTTCTTCTGTATTCATAATTATTATCGCTAATGGTTTGGTGAGGAACAGCGTTAGCTGTTATCTCGACCTTGTTAACATTCTATTTTTATTCTCATCAAATTATGGTATTCTCAAATTCAACTTCTGCATATAGGCAGTATCAAGCTCTGCACCTTTCCAGTTTATATCAGGAGGGAACTGTTTCCATCCGTCTTTTGGTGGTGCAAGTACCCATTTAGGAACAACCTCTAAAAGTAGTTCTGAATGTTCAACCCATTTATTTGAATATTTGACAACCAATCTTAGATTTTTCAAATCTTTATCATGTAGTCCAAACCTTGTATCAACAATATAAATTGAATCACCCACTTTGTAATTAAATTTACAGATTGAACCACGATAATATCCTATGCCAGAAAACGTGCCTATTGTATATCTTCTATTATCCTCATTAAAAAAGAAGAAAAAATCCAGACAGCGAGTGGCAATTATTATAATCAATAAAATTGTTGTTCCTGTATAAATTATTATTTTCCTATTGTTTAATCCCATAATTTGAAGATTATAATATTAATGGTTTGGTGAGCAACAGCGTTAAGCTGTTATCTCGACCTCGTTAATAAT
>NZ_QSQT01000050.1 GCF_003437535.1 Phocaeicola plebeius | reverse complement strand
TGACTAAAATTTATGCCTAAACAATAAATCCCTCAGGTTTTTACGTTGACCCGTTTTTACGTTGACCCGGAAAAATGTTGTAGATTTGTTGTAGGAATCAAAAAAAAGGAGTTAAGATGTTTATCTTAACTCCTTGATTTTCAGCAGTCGGGGTGACTGGATTCGAACCAGCGACCACACGCCCCCCAGACGCGTACTCTAACCGGGCTGAGCTACACCCCGAATTGCGGATGCAAAGGTACTGCTTTATTCGGAATAACCAAATATTTTCCGCAATAATTTCTTAGTATTTTTAGATTACGTTTAAACGCTGTTTGAACACGACAAAACTTATCCCATGGTTTCGCGGTAGAAATCAAGCAGTTCGTAGATTTCCTCTTGTGAGGCGGTCTGGTTGATACGAATGTCACCGATTCCTCCTAAAAGAGTGAAATTGATGACGCCACATGAGGCATTCTTTTTGTCATGCTTCATGAAGTCGTACAGACATTCATAGTCATCGCAGGTGAAATAAAGGCTGCCATAGTTTTCCTTGATGAACTGAATGGTGGTGCGCAACGCTTCTTTCGGGAAACCGCAGCGGATGTGTGACAGATAAAGTTCGCAGACCATACCCCAGGCTACAGCATATCCATGAAGCACCGGATGGTTAGTCTTTAGGGCGAAACTTTCAAAGGCATGTCCGATGGTATGTCCGAAATTCAACGCTTTCCGGATGCTTTGCTCATAGGGGTCTTTTTCTACGATGTCTTCCTTGACTTGCACGGACTGGCCGATAAGTTTCTGCAGCAATGCGTAGTCTATGTGAGCAAAGTCAAATGTCAGCAGTTCGCTCCAGTGTGACGGCTGACTGATTAGACCGTGCTTCAGCATTTCTCCGTAACCGGACAGCAGGTTGGGCATATCGAGGGTTTTCAGAAACTGGCTGTCAATCATTACCTGATCGGCAGGATAGAAGGAGCCGATTTCATTCTTGAGTCCGTTGAAGTTGATACCGGTTTTTCCACCCACGGCGGCATCAATCATGGAAAGCAGGGTGGTGGGGATGTTGATACAAGCGATACCTCGTTTGAAGGTGGCTGCGGCAAATCCTCCCAAGTCGGTCACCATGCCTCCTCCTAAGTTTATGAGCAGCGAGTGGCGGGTGGCTCCCCGGTTGCTGAGCTGGTTCCATACATAGGCCAGTGTCTCCAAGTTTTTATGCACATCTTCCGGACCAATGACAATTTGTTCTGCATCCTTCAGCAAGGCGATGTCTTGCAGCAGAGGGAGGCAAAGACGAAAAGTATGTTCGTCGGTCAGGATAAAAATCTTGTCGTATGAATGTGCAGATAACTTCTGGCTGAGTTCCGTATTGAAATTTTGGCAAATAATGACTTCTTGTTTACTCATAAGTGTATTTGTTTTGGTCGCAAATTTAGAAAAAAAGTTAGAAGAAGTCGGATGTTGGCTTACAATTAAGTATTTTTGTGCGAATAAAAAATAATCAAGTTATGAAAGGAATTTTTCCGGCTTCGTGCCGTTTGTTGGGGTATGTGTTACTGTTATTGTCAGTATTTGTTCCGTTATTGATGTATATGTTCGGACAAGTGAATGACGGTAATCTGCTGTATGTGAAACTGGGAATGAAACTGGTCATCTGGATTTCATTGTTCATGGTTTTTCTGGCTAAAATGAAGGATGAAAATGAGGAAGCTTTTGCCATTCGGCGGAAAGCAATGGTGATTTCACTCTATTTGTGGGGAATTTATTATGTAGGAGTGTTGCTGAATGCAGCTTATGGAGGAAATTTGCAGGAAGCAGACAATTCAGTAGGTATTGTGTACATGGTTATTTGTGTGTTCTGTAAAGAGTTTTTGATGCAGAAAGCAAAGATTGAAAAAAACTTCAGACAAAAATAAGTTAAAAAATAAAGAGTAGGGGTAAACCTTTTTTGTTGATAATTGTCAAAGGTACAATTAATCAACAAGGAAGAGATAAAGGCAATGAAAAAAGTTTTATTGGGATTGCTGCTGATGGTGGGGGTAACCATTTCTGCTTTTGCACAAAGCAGCGGCAGCCGTGGAACCGTGACGGGAACGGTTCTTGATGAAGGGGATAAATCGCCTGTCATTCAGGCTACAGTACAGCTCCTTTCCGTAAAGGATAGTTCAATGGTAGTGGGAAATGTGACAAATCTGGATGGACATTTCTCACTATCTGTGCGTCCGGGAAAGTATCTGCTGAAGGTTTCATATATTGGATATACTCCTTTTTTCAAGCAGGTTGCGTTGACGCGTAACAATCCGCGTTTGAATGTGGGCAAGGTGGAGCTGGCTTCGGATGCCATTATGCTGGCAGAAGCTGTAGTGGTGGCTGAGGCTCCGGAGGTGACGGCAGTGGCCGATACGTTGGTGTACAACAGTTCTGCCTATCGTGTGCCTGAAGGTTCGGCTTTGGAGGAACTGGTGAAGAAGCTTCCGGGGGCTGAAGTGGATGAAGACGGAAAAATCACGATAAACGGGAAGGAAATCAAGAAAATCATGATTGATGGAAAGGAATTTTTTGCCGATGACCCGAATATTGCCATGAAAAATCTTCCGGTAAATATTATTGATAAGGTGCGTGCGTATGATAAACAATCGGACTTGGCCCGTGTGACAGGTATTGATGACGGCGAAGAAGAAACCGTGCTCGACCTGAGTGTGAAGCCTGGTATGAATAAGGGATGGTTTGGTAATGCGGACGTAGCAGCCGGAACGGAAGACCGTTACAGTGGAAAAGTAATGTTGAACCGATTCATTGGAGAGAATCAGTTTACGGTGATTGGTTCAATGAATAATGTGAATGATAACGGCTATCCGGGAGGAGGCGGTGGCTTTCGTTGGGGAGGACAGAACGGTCTGACCAGCATCAAGATGGGTGGTTTCAACTTTAGTACACAGAGTGAGAAACTGGAAACAGGAGGTAGTGTGAATTATAACTACAAGGATGCGGACATTATCAGCAAGCAGGCTTCGGAAACATTCGTTTCTTCGGCTACCAGCTCTTTCAAGAATGCCCAGAATGCTAATCGCAATAAGACTACTTCGCTTACGGCAGATTTTCGTATTGAGTGGAAACCGGATACTATGACAACGGTGATTTTTCGTCCGCGTTTAACATACGGAAAGAATGATAACAGGAGTGCGACAAATTCTTTTACATTCAGCCAGGAACCGGAATATACAACCGACGAAATTTTGAGTGCAGCCGACAATCTTTCATCTTTGATTCCAGAAGAAAATATTGTCAATACAATTGCGCGTAACAGTCTGCAGAAAGGAGATAACTTTAATGTGGGAGGTTCGGCCATGGTTAACCGTCGTTTGGGAAAACCGGGACGTAATATTACTTTCCGTGGCTCCTATAATTACACGAACAGTTCGAGTGAACAGTTCTCGGTGTCTGAAACGGACTATTACCAGAAAACAGAGGAGGAACGGCTGGAAATTTTGAACCGCTATATTTCTACGCCTACTTTGAACTATAATTATGGTGCACGCTTTACTTATAGCGAACCGATATTTAAGGGTGGCTTCTTGCAGTTCAGTTATTATTTCCAGTACAAGCGTTCAAAGAGTGACAATTCCACCTACACAATGCCGAATGACTGGGAGATAGCGCAAGGTTATGGAGGAGATAATGTGGGAGTGCTGGATGAAAAGAACAGCAAGAGTGCACAGTACACATATTACAATCATCAGGCAGATGTTTCTTTGCGTTGGATTCGGGAAAAAATGAGTTTGAATGCAGGTGTTTCTTTCCAGCCGCAGAAATCGAAATTGTCTTATAAGAAAGACCAGTTGGATACGGTGGCCGTACGAAACGTATTCAACTTTACTCCGACATTTGATTTCCGTTATAAATTCTCGAAAACAAGCCAGTTGAGAATCAACTACCGCGGAAGAAGCTCTCAGCCAAGCATGACGGATTTGCTGCCTATTGAGGATACGACCGACCCGTTGAACATTCGTCGGGGAAATCCGGGGTTGAAACCGGCATTTACCAACTCGTTCATGGCTTTTTACAATACATTTGATACAGAGAAACAGCGGGGTATCATGACGCACTTCCGTTTTGAAAATGTATTGAACAGCATTAGTAATCGTAGTACATACGACCCGCAAACCGGTGGAACGGTAACCATGCCGGAGAATATCAATGGCAACTGGAACTTGTTTGGTATCTTGGGTTCTAATACGGCTTTGCGTAATAAGAAGTATACCATCAATACCTTTACGATGGCCCGTTATAATAACATTGTGAGTTATATGAGCGATGCACAGGCTGAGAATGTGTCAGATAAGAACAAAACCCGTCAGTTGTCTTTGAGTGAACGCTTGAGAGGTACGTATCGTAATGACTGGTGGGAATTCTCTCTGAACGGTTCATTGGCTTATACGCATTCGCGAAATAGCTTCAAGGAAGAGAATAATATGGATACCTACCAGTTCTCGTACGGAGCAAGTACCAATGTACGTTTGCCCTGGAATATGTCAATTGCGACAGACATCTCTCAGAACTCACGTCGTGGATATGCGGATGCAAGCATGAACCGTGATGAGTTAATCTGGAATGCCCAGCTTTCGCAAGACTTCCTGAAAGGAAATGCAGCTACGGTCAGCATTCAGTTCTATGATATTCTGCGTAATCAGAGCAATATCAGCCGTGTAATCAGTGCGGCTATGCGAAGTGATACGGAATACAATGCGATTTACAGCTATTGCATGGTACACTTTATTTACCGTCTGAATCTGTTTGGTGGAAAAGGTGCCGGCCCGAGAATGGGTGGTCCGGGAAGAGGACCTGGATTTGGTCCTGGCCCGGGACATGGACCTCGCAGATTCTAAGGTTGAACATATATACCGCAAAAGTCAATTTCACTTTTGCGGTATTTTTTTTGCCTTTTTCCAAATTACTCGTAATTTTGTTGAAAACCAAGTCGTGAGATGGACATAGCAGTCTGGAATAGTATCTTTTTGGCCGTAATCTATTTCCTTTATTTTGCGGTAATACTGACAACTATCTTTGTCGTGATTCTTGACAATCGTAGTCCGGTAAAGACTATGGCATGGATTCTGGTTCTCTTTTTTCTTCCTGTAGCCGGATGGATTCTGTACTTGTTTTTCGGGCGTAGTACGCGTAAGGAACATCTTATCAGTCGGAAAGGGTATGCTCGCTTGAGCAAGCGCCCTATGGCGGCCTATCAGGAACAGCCGTCCGTAATGGCAGAATATGGCAAGCAGCGTTTGATGGATTTTTTTTCACGGGTAAATAATGCACTGCCTTTCTCCGGAAATAGAGTTACAGTTTATACGGATGCTGTTTCCATGTTATCGGAATTATTGAAAGATATTTACAGAGCTCGTCATCACATCCATCTGGAGTTTTATATTTTTGAGGATGATGCGGTAGGTCGGTTGGTTAGAGATGCTTTGATTGACCGGGCTCGTGACGGAGTGAAGATACGGGTGCTGTATGACGATGTGGGTTGTTGGAAAGTGCCTCATGATTTTTATGAACAAATGCTTTGTGAAGGCATAGAAGTCCTTTCGTTCCTGAAAGTCCGTTTCCCTAGATTTACCAGTAAAGTGAATTATCGCAACCATCGGAAGATTGTGGTGATAGATGGTTGTGTGGGGTTCATAGGTGGGATGAATCTGGCAGAACGTTATGTGAAGGGATTGGGAAAAGGAAATTGGAGAGATACACACGTCAGACTGGGAGGAAAGGTGGTGTACGGGTTGCAGACGGCTTTTCTTACTGACTGGTATGCCATTGATCGCACCTTGCTCACTTCAGCAGAATATTTCCCTCCGATTTCGGTGAAGGGAGGTGTGCTGGGGCAAATTGTGACTTCCGATCCGGTAGGTGAGTGGAGGGATATTATGCAAGGACTGATGATGGCTATCTGTTCTACCCGGAGGTATTTTTATGTGCAGACTCCTTATTTCTTGCCGAACGAGGAAGTGATGACCGCTTTGCAGACAGCAGCATTGGCTGGGGTTGATGTGCGGCTTATGCTTCCTAAAAGAGGGGATACCTGGCTTATTCATAAAGGTTCGCTATCTTATCTCTCGGAGATGATGAAGGCAGGGGTGAAAATTTACCTCTACAAAAAGGGATTTCTGCATTCTAAGTTGATGGTGTGTGATGACGAATTGTCAACGGTGGGGTCTACGAATATGGACTTTCGAAGTTTTGAGCATAACTTCGAGGCCAATGCCTTTTTTTATGACAGGGAAACGGCTATGACTTTAAAAGAAATATTCCTGGCCGATCAGAAGGATTGTTTTCTGTTGTCAGCCAGGATTTGGGAAAAACGTTCTTGGAAAAATAAGATTACTGAATCGGTTGTGCGTCTTCTTGCTCCTTTACTCTGAAAAAGGAAAAGTTGACACTTCCGTAGTGACGGTGCTCGAAAAAGCAGGGATGACTCTCAAAGTTGAGATCTTTTCCATGTTCCAGAACGAAAATACCTTCCGGCTTGAGCAGGTTGTACTGAAATATCAGGTCGGGTATGCTTGCCAATTCTTTCAGGGCATACGGAGGGTCAGCAAAGATAAAATCGAACTGCAGGCCGCATTTCTCGATGTATTTGAATACATCGGCTCTTAAAGGGATGCACTTGTCCGTTTTGACCTCGCGCATGACTTTGCTGATGAAGGCATGGTGCTGCGGGTCTTTCTCTACAGAAATAACCTGATCGCATCCTCGTGACACAAGTTCTATACTGATACTGCCCGTTCCGGCAAACAAATCGAGTGCTGTTATTCCATCTTCAAAGTCAATGTAGTTGTTGAGCACATTGAACAGATTTTCTTTGGCAAAGTCAGTCGTAGGACGTGCCTTGAATGTGTGGGGAACGTCGAAACGTCTCCGTTTGTATATTCCGCTTATTACTCGCATGAGATTAAAGATAGCATGTCAAATGAAATTTCTTTGATGCGGCTCATTGCTGAGTCGTTGAATTCCATCTGAGGATTAATGATGAATAGTTTTCGTATGTATTTTTTTAGTCGCAATGGCAATTCTTCCCATTGTGGAACCCGATTGTTCCCGCAAATGTATAACTGGTCATCTTCTTGATTATAGCCAGCCTGCTGCCAGATGTTCAACAGATAATAGCATGAATCATTCAGGCCGGAAATGGGGTAAGTGTTCAGTAGCAGTAGTTTTTCTTTTTCGAAAGCTATCACTTCTACACTTTCGGGATGGAAGATGGCAAATAATTTACGGCAGTCACTCGGTTTGACCTTATGTGCGAGGTACTCGGTAATTGGACTTACGGATGCAAACAAACGGGCATTGGGGAAATGCTCTGTCAGAAACAGATGGGTGAGCTTGTCCAGCCCAAAAAGAATGACGAGGTTGCTCTTCCCTAAAATATTACAAAGTACGACTTCGTTATTTTGTGGGGGCAGGTTCTGATAGAACAGAAGGTCGGTCTGTTCGTCTTCATACAATTCCAACGAGAGTGTAGTGTAACGTGAAGTATGAATAAGGATATTAACCTGTTTGAAACGATGTTTCAGTTCTTCTGTTTCTGTCAAATAGGCTTTTACATTGGCAGCCATTGAGCGCTGCGTATTGACTGGCGAGGAACTGAAATATACTTCCTCCGATTGCTGAGGGTGATAGATAGAAAAAGAAAATCCATCCGTACTCAGACGGATGGATAATATATACTGTTCTGATTTATTAAAATCAATAGGTTGGGCCATAGGATTATTCCCAGTTTCCTGCATTGTTGTTCGGCTGTTCGATGTCACCAACTCTCAAACCGCAATATTTACCCAATTTTGACTGCATGTCTTTCAAGTTGATCAATTCCTGGCTGTTCAAGTCACCCAAGTATACATCGTATGCAACCTGTGCCTGGAACAAGTTCAGAGGAGCACCAGATTTTGTAGTATCCTGACGGATAGCCATTTCAAATTTAGCTCCGTTTCCGTAAGGAACGTATGCCAAAGAATCCGGATTAAATCCTTTTGCAAAGATAGTATCCATTACAGCCACCCACATTGTATCACGACGGAAGTTCTGTAAGCCTTCTTTTTCAACTTCGCTCCAGTTTCCAGTTTTCTTAGCCTTGTTAATCAAGTCCATAGCCTTCTTTTCTGTCATACCGTTGTTCAACTGATCATCTGTCAATGAACCCACTTTCATGATGAAAGGAAGTTTAGCAGTCTTTACGAAAGTAATCAAACTGTCGAAGTTTGCTGTATAAGCACCGTTATGAACGGTACGATATTCCTGCTGAGCCTTACGGATGTCAATCAGGCGAGCGATAATTGCTTTTTCTCTGGTTTTTTTCGCATTGTCAAAGTTGATAGGGCCCATAATACTGCCATAGCATATATATACCAAGCAGATAACGCAGGCGGCTAACACAAGATTAAGAACTGTTTTCATGATAATATTGTTTTTTTAGTTTATATTCGTAGCGCAAAAATAAGTAAATTAGTTGAACCACGTCAATCTTACGTAAACTTTTTATACTGGCATTATGTTAAATAATGATTTATCGCAACAAATTAAGCGAAATTTTCCTTATAAACCAACAGAAGAGCAGGAAAATGCGGTGAAAAGTTTTGCCGAATTCCTGTTTTCGCCTTCTGCTGACAGTGTGTTTCTGATGAAAGGTTATGCCGGCACGGGTAAGACTACATTGACATCTGCATTGGTTCGTACGCTTGATTCATTGCAACGGAAAGTGATTCTGTTGGCTCCTACAGGAAGGGCAGCCAAAGTCTTTTCCGGATATGCGGAACATCCGGCTTATACGATTCATAAGAAGATATATCGCCAGAAAGTCTTTTCGAATGAGACGGATAATTTTGTAGCTAATCAGAATTTGCACCGGAATACGCTGTTCATTGTGGATGAGGCTTCCATGATTGCGAATGAAGGACTTTCAGGTGGCCATTTTGGTAGCGGACGTTTATTGGATGATCTCGTGCAATATGTATATAATGGATTGGGTTGCCGGTTGATGTTGATTGGAGATACAGCACAGCTTCCGCCGATAGGGGAGGAAGAGAGCCCGGCGCTGTCTGTAGCGGCATTGCAGGGCTATGGACTGGAGGTGACAGAGTGTGTGCTTACAAAAGTAGTACGACAAACCGAAGGTTCCGGTATCTTGTCGAATGCTACTGCCTTGCGTGAAAGGATTGTAAACGAGGATTTCTTTGAATATCCTAAAATCTGTTGTAAGAACTATCCTGATATACGTATCCTTCCTGGAAGTGAACTGATTGAAGCCATAGACGAATGTTATGGTCATGTGGGGTTGGATGAAACGATTGTTATCTGTCGTTCCAACAAACGTGCTTCTCTATATAATAAAGGTATAAGAAATACGGTACTGTACAGGGAAGATGAACTGAACACGGGAGATATGCTGATGGTGGCCAAGAATAATTATTTCTGGGGAACAGACTGTAAGGAACTTGATTTTATTGCAAATGGAGATGTGGCGGTGGTACGTAGGATACGGCGTGTTCGGGAAATGTATGGTTTTCGCTTCGCAGATGTAGTGCTTGCTTTTCCTGATTATGAAGGGATTGAACTGGAAGTAAAGATTTTATTGGATACCCTTCATTCGGAACTTCCTTCATTGTCGAAAGAAGAAAATGACCGTTTGTTCTATGCTGTGTTAGAAGATTATGCTGACTTACCGACCAAGCGGGAACGAATGAAAAAAATGAAAGAAGACCCTTATTACAATGCGTTGCAGGTAAAATATGCGTATGCTGTTACATGTCATAAAGCGCAAGGTGGTCAGTGGAAAAGAGTTTTTCTTGATCAAGGCTACATGACGGAAGATATGCTTTCGCCCGATTATTTCCGCTGGTTGTATACCGCATTTACCCGTGCTACAGAATTATTGTATTTGGTAAACTGGCCAGAAGAACAGACGGAAAAATAATTTATAAAGCATACACCGTTCATTTTATATGAATATAAAAGAAAGGCTGTCCCTCTAGTTGTAGAAGAACAGCCTTTCGACATGTGATTTTAAGTAGTAGGTTATTTGATGACGTTTAATTCTTTTCCTACTTTGATGAAGGCCTGGATTGCTTTGTCCAGATGGCATTGTTCATGACCGGCAGAAAGCTGTACGCGGATACGCGCCTGGCCTTTCGGCACTACTGGATAGTAGAATCCGGTTACATAAATGCCTTCTTCCTGCATGCGGGCTGCAAAATCCTGTGACAGTTTGGCATCATACAACATGACAGCGCAGATAGCACTCTGTGTAGGTTTGATGTCAAATCCGGCAGCAATCATCTTGTCACGGAAATAGTTGACATTGCTCATCAGTTTGTCATGCAAAGCATTGCTTTCTTTGAGCATGCGGAACATTTCCAAGCTTGCTCCTACGATAGCTGGTGCTACAGAGTTAGAGAACAAGTAAGGACGAGAGCGCTGACGCAACATGTCAATAATTTCTTTTTTACCAGTGGTAAATCCACCCATAGCTCCGCCAAAGGCTTTTCCTAATGTACCTGTAAAGATGTCAATCTTGTCGTATACACCGAATTGTTCAGCTACTCCATGTCCTGTAGGGCCTACCACTCCTGCAGAGTGTGATTCGTCTACCATTACGAGGGCATTGTATTTTTCTGCCAGTTCACAGATTTTGTCCATTGGAGCCACATTTCCATCCATAGAGAATACGCCGTCAGTGGCAATAATACGGTGGCGCTGTGCCTGTGCTTCTTGAAGACAGCGTTCCAAATCTGCCATATCAGCATTAGCATAGCGGTAACGTTTAGCTTTACATAAACGTACACCATCAATGATGGATGCGTGGTTCAAGGCATCTGAAATAATGGCATCTTCTTCTGTGAAAAGAGGTTCGAACAAACCACCGTTTGCGTCAAAACATGCAGCATACAGGATGGTATCTTCTGTATGGAAATAGTCAGAGATGGCAGCTTCCAGTTGTTTGTGAAGGTCTTGTGTTCCACAAATAAAGCGCACGGATGACATACCGTAACCATGGGTATCCATGGCTTTCTTGGCCGCTTCAATCAGGCGTGTGTTGTCCGACAAGCCTAAATAGTTGTTGGCACAGAAATTCAAAACTTCCTCTCCTGCGTTGACCTTGATGTCTGCACGCTGTGGAGTGGTTATTACACGTTCTTTCTTATATAAGCCGGCTGCTTCTATGTCGGCAAGTTCCTTTTTCAGGAAATCTCTAAAGTTTGTATACATATATTGATATTAAGGTTTTGCTTATGCAAAGATGCAATTTTTTTATTTAGGAAAAAAGAACACGCTTATTTTTATTTCATTTATAAGAACTTTTGTATATTTGCTCCGCAATTTAAAAATCTAGCTTGTAAATGAAAAACATTTTAATAATTGGGGCAACTGGACAGATAGGTTCAGAACTCACAATGCTTTTGAGAAAGAATTATTCTGGTAATGTAGTGGCTGGTTATATTCCTGGTGCTGAGCCTAAAGGAGAATTGAAAGAATCAGGTCCTTCGGCTATTGTGGATATTACGAACCCGCAACAAATTGCCGATGCGGTAAGTAAGTATCAAGTAGATACAATCTACAATTTGGCTGCATTGCTTTCTGCCGTTGCAGAAAACAAGCCTCAGCTTGCCTGGAAAATCGGACTTGGAGGATTGTTCAATACGCTTGAAGTCGCTCGTGAAAAGCAGTGTGCAGTATTTACTCCGAGCTCTATCGGCTCATTTGGTCCTGGTACTCCTAAAGACAAAACTCCTCAGGACACCGTGCAGCGTCCGAAGACCATGTATGGTGTGACAAAAGTTTCAGGTGAATTATTGAGTGACTATTATTTCACTCGTTTTGGAGTGGATACTCGTTCCGTACGTTTCCCGGGATTGATTTCGTATGTAACTCCTCCGGGTGGTGGTACTACAGACTATGCCGTAGATATTTATTACTCTGCAGCTAAAGGTGAAAAATTTGTCTGCCCGATTGCTGAGGGAACTTATATGGATATGATGTATATGCCGGATGCTTTGCGTGCAGCGGTAGAAATTATGGAAGCAGATCCGTCTAAGTTGGTTCATCGTAATTCATTCAACATTGCTTCAATGAGTTTTGAACCGAATACAATCTACCAGAATATCCGTAAATATCTTCCGGAGTTTGAAATGCAATATCAGGTAGACCCATTGCGTCAGGCTATTGCAGAATCATGGCCAAACTCATTGGATGATACATGTGCCCGTGAAGAATGGGGCTGGAAACCGGAATATGATTTGGATGCCATGACTCAAGACATGCTTGCGAAACTGAAAGAGCGTTTTGGCCGTTAATTGCCAACAGATTTGATGCTACATAATTAAAATCCCCTCACTCCCTGTATGATTACAGAGAAGAGTGAGGGGATTTCTTGTATAGGAATTTCTTTTGTTAGAAGATACTTTGGAAAAATGTCTTGATGGCTTCTGGCTTTATGTGGTGAAGTGTATGCTCTTTTATTTTTGTGGAATCCATCAGGCAATGCAGCCCTTTGTAGCCGTCCGCTGATTCTTGCAATACTTTTTCTGTATAGATGTTTTCTGCTTTCTTGTTTTTCTGACTTTCCGGTTGATTTTTAAACTGGCCGATATAGATGTTTTCTTCAAAAGCATTTCGGGTAGAAGATGTAAAATCAAAATGGCTGGGCTCTGCTGCGTAATAGATATTTTGACGGAAATAAGTACTGTCTGCATATCCATCCCAAGAGTCGGAAGTGATCATCGTACGGTCTACTGCATCAGACGGTTTAGGGTTGGCGTGGATAATATTACGTTCGACTAATGTTTGTTTTACGGGACCAGCTATGTGGATACTGGGAGAAAACATACCTTGACGTGTTTCTTTCGGGCGTATACCGTCTCCTATACTGATATTGTATCGAACAATGCTTCCGATGTTTCCGCAGCTATAATCTCCGGCATTTCCACTGTTGCATATAAGTACCATTCCTCCGTAATTGTCGTGACTGTAATTGTATTGTATAAGGGTGTTCTGGCAATTGTAGTCGGAATCGAATCCTTGTGCATCCCAGGGCGCTTTATGTCCCCATACTTCATTATATTGTATGATGGTATTGTCACAGCTCCAAGGCCAGATGCCTGCTGCTGCCTCTGTCATCGGAAGAATGTCGGGTGAATCGCACATGAGATTATATTCAATCAGTGTACTGTCACAACCTATGGGGACAATGCCGTCGCCGGGAACTTTTTCAATTAAATTGTTCCGTACAATGGTATGTTTATTCGGATACCAGTTTTTACGATCGTAATAACCACTCCAAATCATGGCATTGCGTTCACATCTTAAAATGTGACAATTTTCTATGGTCAGACTGTCAAAGCGTGAGCGAATACTGTCTCCTCCGTTTACAATCAGAATACCACTTCCTCCTCCCTCTTCTTTGACAAGAGAACCATTGACATCACGTATGGTAAGGTTGTTTATTCTGATGTTATGAGAAATGCCATAATCTGTACATTCTACTTTTAATCCAGTACGTCCGGCCTTTCGTTCTTTACCTGTATTACTGATTTCAAGGTTTTGAATTGTGAAGTAATCGGAGTTGAAAATACGTACGGCATACATGGAGGTATCATTCCCTGCAATACATGGTTTTTGATTGCCCTCACCGTATGCATCGATAATGATGGGGTGAGTGTAGGTACCTTTGCCTGTGACTTCCAATATTCCGGGAAATGTTTCCCCTTTTTTGAATAGAATTTTATCACCGGGCTGTAGGGAGATTTGTTTCAAGGCTTCTATACTTTGCCAGGCAGAACGAGGTGAGGTTCCGTTGTTTTGGTCACTTCCTGAAGTCGCATCCAGGTAATAGACGTGTGATGAGTTGCATGCATAAAAAACAGATGAAAGTAAGCAGAATGCAAGCTGTGTCCATGTAGATGTTTTCATAATATATAAATTGTATTTCATTGTAAAGGTAGTGATATTGTTGAATATAAAAGCGATTTTCTATTTTTGTTGATGGTTTCATTCTATTTTTTGACAGAATTGTTTTATACAGAGTAGCCGTTTTGTCTTATTTTTGTATATGGTATCTTAAAACTTAATATCAATGAAAAAACTATGGATGGCGCTTGCCTTATGGGGAGCTTTAGCAGCGCAGCTGCATGCACAATGGAAGCCGGTTGAGGGACGGATTAGCACACAATGGTCTGAACAGGTAAATCCTGATAAAGTATTATCAGAATATCCACGGCCTATTATGGAAAGAACAGAATGGAAAAATCTGAATGGCCTTTGGGATTATGCAATTATAGAAAAAGGTAAACATTCCCCTTCTGTTTTTGATGGGAAAATTCTGGTACCTTTTGCTGTAGAATCTTCTTTATCAGGAGTTGCCAAAACGGTAGGTGCAGAGAAAGAGTTGGTCTATCGTCGTTCGTTTGACGTTCCTTCTTCTTGGAAAGGGAAAAAAGTACTTCTGCATTTCGGAGCAGTCGACTGGAAAACTGATGTATGGGTAAATGATGTAAAGGTAGGCAGCCATACCGGAGGATTTACTCCTTTCTCTTTTGATATAACGGAAGCTTTGCAAGGGAAAAACAATACTCTGCTGGTAAAGGTATGGGACCCGACAGATAAAGGATATCAGCCAAGAGGAAAGCAGGTGTCTCGTCCTGAAGGTATATGGTATACTCCGGTGACCGGAATATGGCAGACTGTCTGGCTGGAACCTGTCAGTGAATCATATATTCAGGATTTACGCATTACTCCCGATATTGATAATTCCTTGCTTTCTTTGAAGGCCTTGGTAAAAGATGCTACTTCAAAAGATTTGGTAGAGGTAAAAGTCTTTGATGGTCAGCAGCTGGTGGCGCAAGGAAAAAGTATTAATGGAGAGTGTGTACAGGTAGCAATGCCGGAGAATACAAAATTATGGTCTCCCGAATCTCCTTTCCTTTATACGTTGAAGGTTTCTTTAAAGCAGAACGGAAAACTGGTGGATGAAGTGTCCAGTTATGCAGCTATGCGAAAATATTCTTCCAAACGTGATGCCAACGGTATTGTACGTCTGGAGTTGAATAACAAGCCGTTGTTCCAGTTTGGTCCTCTGGATCAGGGCTGGTGGCCGGATGGATTATATACGGCTCCTACGGATGAAGCCTTATTGTATGATATACAGAAGACAAAAGATTTTGGATTTAATATGATTCGCAAACATATTAAAGTAGAGCCTGCACGCTGGTATACGTATTGTGACAAGTTAGGTATTATTGTATGGCAGGATATGCCCAGCGGCGACCGTAACCCAGAATGGCAGAACCGGAAATATTTTGAGGGCACTGAAATGAAGCGAAGCGCAGAGTCGGAAGCTTGTTACCGGAAGGAATGGAAGGAAATCATGGATGCATTGTACTCTTATCCTTGCATTGGCACATGGATTCCATTTAATGAAGCTTGGGGACAGTTTAAAACTCCGGAAATAGTGGAGTGGACCAAACAATATGACCCGACCCGTCTGGTCAATCCTGCCAGTGGAGGTAACCATTACACTTGTGGGGATATGCTGGATTTGCATAACTATCCTGCTCCGGAATTGTATCTGTATGATGCACAGAGAGCGACAGTATTGGGTGAATATGGAGGTATTGGCTGGGTAGTACAGGGACATATCTGGGAACCGGACCGCAACTGGGGATATATTCAGTTCAATTCTTCTAAGGAAGTGACAGATGAATATGTGAAATATGCAGAAAAACTTTATGATTTAATACCTCGTGGTTTTTCTGCAGCAGTATATACGCAGACAACGGACGTAGAAGTGGAAGTAAACGGTTTGATGACATACGACCGCAAAGTAATTAAACTGGATGAAAAGCGGGTTCGTGAGATTAACCGTAAACTATGTGAATCTTTAAACAAATAAGGTAAAAAAAAGGAGGAGTTGTATCTAAAAAATCCCCTTATCCCAGTTTTGAGTCAAGGGATAAGGGGAATTTCATATATAATAACCAGAGATTATCTTACTTGGATGACCAGATAGCGTGATACGCTCCAGAATTCGTTCGGATTATTGATTTTCAGAGTCAACTGACCTTTGTCATCTTTAACAAGTTCGTATGAACTCTGTGGATGGGTAGTCAGCAATTCTGCTCGTTTAGAGTACAGCTTGATTTCTTTTTCTTTACGAATATCAATCTGGGTAAAGTAATCTTTGTTGAAATCATTGTCTTTCAGTACGTCACCCTTCTTCAAAATCTTCTGGTCTTTCAACTCAGATTTAGTGCCGAATACATACCAGGCAGTGTTGAGGGCTTTATCCTGAGCTTCTACAGTTTTGGTTTTTGCTTCATTTTCTGCGCTCAGCTCGTCTACGTTCTTATTCAAGTCCATAACAGCTTCGTCCAACTCTGCAATACGGATATTCTTTGCAGCCAATTCTGCTTGCAGGGTTTCAATCTGCTGCTGTTTGGCAGCCAGTTCAGCAGTGAGGTTCTTTACAGCTTTTTTCAGCTGTGCAGACTGGTATTTGCTATTTTTCAGTTGCTCTTCCAATTTGGCAATCTGTTCGCGGTTTGATTTCAGCTTTTCACTGATAAAGCGGATATCTTCTTTTATCTTATCGGCAGCCGACTGGCTTTCTAATGTGCCTTCTTTCAAGTCTACACGGTTTTCAGCTTCGTTGATTTCGCGGAATCCTTCTTGAATTTCATTGAAGGCTCCCATGATTTCGTCCAGTTCTGTGTCGCGGTTAGAGAGTTCAAGCATCAGTGAATCGTTCTGAGCTTGTAAAGTGCTTTTGTTCTGGCCTGAATTATTACATGCTGTCAGCAGAGTGGCAGCACATAAAGCAGATAAAACAACCTTTCTCATAGTTTTTGAATTTAGAATTATAATTTAGTTTTCTTTGCCTCCTAATATAATAACAATTTCTCCTCTGGGTTCAGTTTCTGTGAAGTGTGCAATAACTTCCTGAAGGGTTCCTCTGACGCTTTCTTCATGTATCTTGGAAATTTCCCGACATACGGAAACCGGGCGGTCTGCTCCAAAAATTTCCGCAAACTGGGTTAGCGTTTTTAGCAGACGGTAAGGCGATTCGTAGAAAATCATGGTACGGGTTTCTTCTTTCAGGGCATTCAGTCGTGTCATGCGACCTTTTTTCTGAGGGAGGAAACCTTCAAAACAGAAACGCTCATCCGGAAGTCCTGATGAAACCAGTGCCGGTACAAAGGCCGTAGCTCCAGGCAGGCATTGTACTTCGATGCCGTTTCTTACACATTCTCTTACCACAAGGAAACCGGGGTCGGAAATTCCGGGAGTACCGGCATCTGAGATTAAGGCTACTGTCTGACCTCCTTTTATGCGGTTAACAATGCTTTCCACCGTCTGATGTTCATTGAACTTGTGGTGTGACTGCATTGCATTCTTGATTTCATAATGTTTCAAGAGGATACCCGATGTACGTGTATCTTCAGCTAATATCAAATCCGCTTCTTTCAATATGCGGATAGCTCGAAAAGTCATGTCTTCCATATTACCTACCGGAGTAGGTACGACATATAGTTTTCCCATACTTTGTACTTCATGTTATAAAAGCAAAGGTAAAAAGTTTTCGTATTTACGTGTTCGATTTGTCAAACATTTAACAGAAGTTTTCTCTTTACATGCTGTTTTCGTCCCTATTAATAAAAATACGTCGATTTTTCGTGGATTTCGATTCGTCGTTGTAATTTTGCAATTGTTTTATGTAATGAAATAAAATATGGTAGTATATTCAGAAGATCATCGGGAGGAGACCTGCCGCAGAGGAAGGATTGAAGTGATATGTGGTTCTATGTTTTCCGGTAAAACGGAAGAGTTGATACGGAGTTTGCGCAGGGCTACTTTTGCGCATCAGCGTGTAGAGATATTCAAGCCGTCTATCGATACCCGTTATTCAGAGGAAGAAGTAGTGTCACACGATAATAACAGTATCAAATCTACTCCGATTGACTCTTCCGCCAGTATCCTTTTATTTACTTCGGAGATAGATGTGGTAGGTATTGATGAGGCTCAGTTTTTTGATGATGGGTTACCCGGAGTGTGTAACGAACTGGCCAATCGCGGCGTGCGGGTTATTATCGCAGGGCTTGATATGGATTTTAAAGGAGTTCCGTTCGGGCCGATTCCTGCATTGTGTGCCATTGCAGACGAAGTAACTAAGGTGCATGCCATTTGTGTGAAGTGTGGCAACTTGGCCTATGTTTCGCATCGTACCGTGCTTAATGATAAGAGGGTGTTGCTGGGTGAAAAGGAAGAATATGAACCTTTGTGCCGTTGCTGTTATCAGAAAGCGTTAAAAGAAGATATGTCTAAGTAGTTGATAATTAGGCTGTGTTTAAATTTGTTGAAAAAATATTCCAATAATATTTGGTAGTTACTATAAAAACATCTACCTTTGCACTCGCAATCGGGAAATAACCGATGCAACAAAGGATTGATTCGCTAGCTCAGCAGGTAGAGCACAACACTTTTAATGTTGGGGTCCTGGGTTCGAGCCCCAGGCGGATCACTCAGAAAAAGGCGATTATCTTGAAAAAGGTAATCGCTTTTTTCATATTTGCACAAATGGTACCTGATGAGGTGACTGCGGGTCAACGTAAAAACCTGAGGGATTTATTGTTTAGGCATAAATTTTAGTCA
>NZ_QSQT01000005.1 GCF_003437535.1 Phocaeicola plebeius | reverse complement strand
TACGCATGTTACTAAATAAATTGTGTCAACTTATTTAGTACACTACAGTTTTCTTCCAAACGCTTCGAGGTTTTCCATGGCAGCTAAAAAAGGCGTAAAAATCAACAGGAAACCGCTTTTTTCATACCAAAATCATGGATATTCAATAAAAAGACTTACTTTTGCGGAAGATTGCCCTTGTAGTTCAACGGATAGAATAGAAGTTTCCTAAACTTTAGATTCGGGTTCGATTCCCGACGAGGGTACAAAAAATAAGCCGCTCTCCCTTGAAGGAAAAGCGGCTTATTTTTTTGCCTGCAGCAAGTAACGGATTACTTACGAAGACCAAGTTCTTTAACAATAGCACGGTATCTTTCGATATCACGGCTCTTCAGGTAGTTCAGCAAAGAACGACGCTTACCTACCAAAGTTGTCAAAGCTCTTTCAGTGCTATAATCTTTTCTGTTGAGCTTCATGTGCTCAGTCAGGTGAGAAATACGGTATGAAAACAATGCTATCTGCGCTTCAGGTGAGCCAGTATCAGTGTTAGACTTTCCGTACTTTCCAAAGATTTCTTGTTTTTTAGCTGCGTCTAAATACATAATTTGACTATTTATTAAAATGTATAAATTTGATTTGCGGATGCAAAGGTAAGCATAATCTTTCAGACTACAAGCGTTTTACATCTTTTTTTCATACCCGGAAGAAGAATTCCTTTGAAAGCCCTGACGGAAGTTTCTTCCCCATGAAGACCGGCATCTGCAGTCCAGTTTCCGCCAAAAAATATAAAAACCCTGCATAAAATACCCGCCTTTCGCTGAAAAACAGTAATTTTGCACACAATTATATATAGGTATAGTATGCAAGACATTAGAAACATTGCCATTATTGCTCACGTTGACCACGGAAAAACAACTCTGGTGGACAAGATGATGCTGGCGGGACACCTGTTCCGCAACGACCAGACCAACGGTGAACTGGTTTTGGATAACAACGACCTGGAGCGTGAAAGAGGTATAACCATTCTTTCTAAAAACGTATCCATCAATTACAACGGTACAAAAATCAACATTATCGATACTCCGGGACACGCCGACTTCGGTGGAGAAGTGGAACGTGTCTTGAACATGGCCGACGGATGTATTCTGCTGGTGGACGCTTTTGAAGGTCCGATGCCGCAGACCCGCTTCGTGCTTCAGAAAGCCCTGCAGATTGGATTGAAACCTATCGTAGTGGTAAACAAGGTAGACAAACCGAACTGCCGTCCGGAAGAAGTATATGAAATGGTGTTCGACCTGATGTTCAGCCTCAACGCCACAGAAGACCAGCTGGACTTCCCGGTGATCTACGGTTCTGCCAAGAACAACTGGATGGGTGAAGACTGGAAAACTCCGACCGGCACCATCACTCCGCTGCTGGATGCCATCGTGAAATACATTCCGGCTCCGAAACAGCTGGAAGGAACTCCGCAGATGCTGATTACTTCACTTGACTATTCTTCTTATACCGGACGTATCGCCGTAGGCCGCGTGCACAGAGGTACACTAAAAGAAGGCATGAACATCACCCTGGCTAAACGCGACGGTACATTAGTGAAATCAAAAATCAAGGAAGTACATACCTTCGAGGGTCTGGGCCGCAAGAAAGTAGAATCTGTATCTTCTGGCGACATTTGTGCCATCATCGGTGTGGAAGGCTTCGAAATCGGTGATACCATCTGCGACTTCGAAAATCCGGAACCGCTGCCACCTATCGCCATCGACGAACCGACCATGAGCATGCTGTTCACCATCAACGACTCTCCGTTCTTCGGTAAGGAAGGAAAATACGTGACTTCACGCCACATCCACGACCGTCTGATGAAAGAGTTGGACAAGAACCTGGCGCTGCGCGTACGCAAGACGGAAAACGAAGACGGAAAATGGATTGTTTCCGGACGTGGTGTACTCCACTTGTCTGTATTGATTGAAACCATGCGTCGTGAAGGCTACGAACTTCAGGTAGGACAGCCGCAGGTTATCTTCAAGGAAATCGACGGTGTGAAGTGCGAACCGATTGAAGAACTGACCATCAGCGTGCCCGAAGAATTTGCCAGCAAGATGATTGATATGGTAACCCGCCGTAAAGGTGAAATGGTATCCATGGAAACTCAGGGCGACCGTGTAAACATTGAATTCGACATGCCGTCACGCGGTATCATCGGTCTGCGTACCAACGTGCTGACTGCTTCTCAGGGAGAAGCCATCATGGCTCACCGTTTCAAGGAATACCAGCCGTTCAAGGGCGACATTCCTCGCCGTACCAACGGTTCAATGATTGCCATGGAATCAGGAACTGCCTTTGCTTACGCCATCGACAAGCTGCAGGATCGCGGTAAGTTCTTTATCTATCCGCAAGACGAAGTATATGCCGGACAGGTGGTAGGTGAACACGTTCATGAAAACGACCTGGTGATTAACGTAACCAAATCAAAGAAGCTGACCAACATGCGTGCTTCTGGTTCTGACGACAAGGCCCGTATCATTCCGCCGGTTATCTTCTCACTGGAAGAAGCACTGGAATACATCAAGGAAGATGAATACGTGGAAGTAACTCCGAAGAGCATGCGTATGCGTAAAGTCATTCTGGACGAAACGGAACGTAAACGTGCCAACAAGAACTAATTCATTCTTTATATAAAAAGTAAACCGGACTTTCAGAGGTTCTCGCCTCGTGAAAGTCCGGTTTACTTTTTATATGCTGTTTTGAGTTATTCTCTATAAACCAGCTCATTGTTGTTCATCCGCTGCATATACTGCTGGATAATTGACTTCAACTGGGTTTCCATTTCTTTCCGCACTTCCTGCGGCATGCTGTCTTTCACATCGTCCTTCATCAGCACGTCTGTACGGAAACGATAGGCATGAATCACTTTTTCTCCGTCGAACTGAATCAGATAATCACCTTTCAGGAACTGGTAGATGCCACTTGAAGGCAAATAATTTACAGCAAACTTCTCTGAAGCAGGTGTATGAAATGCATCCTGCCCAAAGCCCACATAAGGGCGATCATAGCCAAGTATGCCCAACACTGTAGGCATAATATCAATCTGGTCTACTATCTTCTCTTTATCCAAGCCCTTCAACTCTGGAAGCCCAGGGGCATAAAAAATGACAGGCACATTATAATAACCTAAATCTGTCACATACTCCGGATAGCAGTTTCCACTGGTATGGTCTGCCGTAATTACAAACAACGTATTTTCAAACCAAGGCTGCTTTTCGGCCTTTTCAAAAAATCGCTGAATGGCATAATCAGAATAAGCCACCGTTTCAAATAAAGGATCATCTCCCGTAGGAAATTTGCCTTTATAACGTTCAGGCAAATCAAAAGGACCATGAGAGGTGGCCGTAAACACAGATGTGACAAAAGGCTCTTTCATTTCCGACATCCGGTCACAATAGAACTGCAAGAATTCTTCATCCCAAATAGCCCAAGTCCCGTCAAAATCCGCATCGCCATTGTAATTCGGGTCCTCATTATATTCGGTACGACCAAAATATTTCTGGAAACCCACGGAACGGGCAAAAGCCTGGAAACCCATTGAACCGTTCATCGCGCCATGGAAAAAAGCAGATGAATATCCCTTGTTTTTGGTCAACTCACCAGCAATGCTGGATACATCATTCAAAGCCGAAGGAGTCAAAAAGAAAGGTTCTACAAAGCTTGGTATAGACGACAATACCGACGGCATCCCATCAATACTCTTGCGGCCATTGCTATATGAATACTGAAAAGTCAGACTCTTTGCCAGCAATGAATCAATAAAAGGAGTATAACCCTTGTAAGCCCCGTTTTCCAGCTGAGGATTCAATGAGCCTACATGCTGTTTACTGAATCCCTCCCAGATAATTACCACTACATTCATCGGGCGGAAAGCAGTTGAATCGGCAGGGAAATGCACTGGAGAATAAGCTGCAACAGCTTCTGCCTCAGGAAAATAATCAGGAATGACAAACGTCGCTTTCCCCAACGTGCGGAACAAAGAGAATGGTGTATTTAACACCAGACCCGCATCCAAAGGACGCTCTACGTATTGATTGGCATTACTCAAGGTAATAGGACGAGTAGCGGTAGTCATACCTCCACGCATACCAAACACTGTAAAAGGAATAGCAATCAACAGAGTTACCAGTTGTACCACATAATAAGGCATTTTCTGTTTCACAGGAACCTTAGGCGAGCGATACAGCTTATATATTACATAAAACAGCACAGCAGCCAACAATACCAGATACCAATAGGTAGCAAACTCATCTAAAAAAATAGAAGTTAGTTTCCCGTCTCCCTCATTCCGAAATTCCTGCAAAACCGTCATCGTAGTACGTCTTCCGGTAAAACGAAAATACACACAGTCTATTAGATTGGTTATCAGGAAAAAGGTATTTACACTGGTAAATACCCAGCGTACAATCTTATAAAATACAGGAGTCTCTTTCCAATGTAAAGGAAACAAGAACAACAAAATAAATAAAGCATTACTATAAAGGATGGCAGTAGTATCAAAAATAATACCTGCCCCGAAAAGGCTCATGGCATATCCAAAAGTCAAGTGCTCGCTAAATGTATCCCAATTTACACATAGAAACACCAGCCGGCTTAATGTATAACATACATAAACAAGCAATAAATTCCAAACCAGTGACAATACATTGGAAAACAATTCTTTCTTCATCATTTCTCACCTTTTTATAAATACTGAACGGCAAAAATAACGATAAATTTGGAGAACTTCGTATCTTTGCCTTCTAAACCAAACAAAGATGAAGAAAAAACAACGTATCACCCTTGGAGTCTCCGTCCTCATTTTACTTGTATTAGGTTTTTGGGTTCATTCCCGCTGGCATGTATGGTTTGGTAATCCGGAAGAACCGGCTTATCTACCACTCAACGCTCCCGGAAGAGTACTGTTGACATTTGGAGACAAAGAAGAACTTTCACGTAACATCAGCTGGCAATACGATTCTGTAGTTGCCTCTTCATCTTTTGTAGAGTTAATCGACACTCTGGCTAAAGATACTTTACGGATAGAAGCAAAGGGAGAAGTGTTCCAGTCACGTAGCGGCAAAGCTGCCTATTACACAGCCCGCTTACGCTCACTTAAACCAGCTACCTTTTACAGCTACCGGGTAAGTAACAACGGAAAATATTCTCCATGGTACAATTTCCATACCTATAACCAGACCACCCGTAACGATTACTCCTTCATCTATGTAGGCGACGTGCAAGATACTATAAACGGAAAAGCCAATCAGTACCTGAAAGAAGCATTACAGGCACATCCTAAAACAGAATTCTTTGTCTTTGGAGGTGACCTGACTGAACGTCCTATGGATTCATACTGGGCAGAAACATTCTCTGGTCTTGATTCCATCGGGCAGTACTATCCTGTTTTAAATGTAACCGGTAATCATGAATACCTGAAATATGCCATCCGCAAACTGGAACGTCGTTTCCCATTGGTATTCTCCTACTTTCAAGACTCCATGGTAGGCGACAATCAAGTGTATACACTTAGGTATAATGACCTGCAACTCTTTTTGCTCGACAGTAACCGGGAGTTCTTTTACCTGTGGTCACAAAAGGAATGGCTGGAAAAAGAACTTCAGACAAGTGATGCACGATGGAAAATTGTAGTCTTGCATCATCCATTATATTCCGTCAAAGGCAAATACAACAATCTGGCACAAAAAACGATTTTCAACTCACTTATCCAAAAATACAATGTGGACCTCGTCCTGCAAGGCCATGAACACGCTTATGCCCGAATGACGCTTCACGATGAACAGGGAAGTGCAACACCTCCAGTTTACACTGTCAGTCACTGCTCTCCCAAAAGCTATAGAATTACATTCAACCAGCGTTTCGATAAATATGGTATTGAAAGCCGGTATTACCAATACATCCGTATTCACGGAGATACCCTCAGCATGAGCACCTACGAGGTACCTGCCGGTAATTTATACGACTCGTTAGATATTGTAAAATCCGGAGTCAAGCCAATGATTATTGATCATGGGAAAAATATTCCTGAGCACTTGAACTTCCAGCCGGGAAACAGCAAAAAAGGCCAGGAGTATATGAAACGGATTGAGGAGTATAAACACAATAAAGAAAAATCTCATGAAGATAAAGTTAATACGAAAGATTAAACAAAGGATACGCGACATCTCAAATGTATGGAGTGTAGCAGGTATCCGCAATGTATACGTCATGGCTATACTTCCACACTTTGGCAGTAAAAGTACCCGTGATATACGTCGAGAACGGAAACAACAGGCAATCTTGCATTATCTTCAAACAAATTATCAAAATCTCATTCTAAAATACACACAAAAAGAAGAAATACCCCCAGCCTCCAATCAAGCACCTATATGGGTTTGCTGGTGGCAAGGAGAAAATGCGATGCCACCTATAGTACAAAGTTGCTTTCAATCTTTATGCTCACATGCTGGCAATCATCTGGTTCACCTTATTACACAAGAAAACATATCAAAATATGTTACTATCCCGGATTACATCCTACGAAAGGTTCAGGAAGGAAAAATCTCATTTACTCATTTTTCAGATATTCTCCGTATGTGTCTGCTCTATGAGCATGGAGGCTTATGGATAGATGCGACTGTATATGTTAGCCAGCCCATCCCTGAAAAAGTTTTTCAAGAACCGTTATTTACAGTGGCAGCCAATATTGATACAGATAACATTTCTCAAGCAAAATGGATGGGATTTATTTTAGGAAGTTCTCCTCAAGGAGTACTATGCAGTTTTGCACGCGAATTATTCTTCCAATATTGGGAAAAAGAGAACAAGCTTTTAGATTACTTTTTAATTGATTATGTCATCTCAATCGCTAAAACAAATCTGGCTTCTGTCAGAAGAAGTCTGAACTCCATCCCTACAGACCATTCTCAAATTTTTGACCTTGAAAATATGATGAACAAAGCATACAACGCAAACTCTTTCAAGACATTATGTGAGCAACAAATCTTTCATAAACTCAGCTATAAGAATAAACACGCACAATACACAAATAAAGGTGTCCGTACACTATATCATATGTTAATTTCAAAATAATTATTTTCTATGCTCTAAACGTTTTCGATTACGTATTTTCATCTCCTTCAGGAAAGAAGCCGGTATAAGGTATTCTATTATTTGTTTAATTCCATACTCAACCTGCTTTCCAAGAATCTTTATTTTCCAAGTTAAAGTATGATCGACCCCACGAATCCGTGCACACTCCTTCTTAACAGCAATCTTATTTACAGATGAAACCCCATACACAGCCTCACAAAAAGATATATTAACAGGAATATATAGCATCTTTTCACCTCGTTTGTACAGATTATATACGAAATTATAGTCAGCAGATAAGCGATAAGATAAATCAAAGGGATGAGACTTCAATTCATCTACATCCGTAAACATTGACTGATGGCAAGCAGGCATGAGTTTTGGAGTCACTTCTGGTATATTCCCTTTTGCGGCAACTACAGCATATGATTTCTGCCTCAAAGTATCTCCGTATACAAGTTTTACTTCCATTGGTATTTCATGGGAAAATACAAAATCAATTGTTTTATCATTATAAAAAACGTCACCAGCATTCATAAAATTCACCCAACGCCCATTGGCTAATTTAACACCTTTGTTCATTGCATCAAAAATACCTTTATCTTTTTCGGATACAATTCGCACAGCAATCCCTTTTTCATGAAACAAAGGTTCCAATTCATAAATAATATTTAATGTGTTATCCGTTGATTTTCCATCTACCAATATATACTCCAACGGGCGATAAGTCTGGTTCAACACACTTTGCATAGTTTTAGCAATAGTTTGTCCTGCATTAAAACAAACTGTCACTACTGTTATGAGTTCTTTGGACATAATTCTATACATTTTCTATATTTAGGTCTTGCTAACCTCATAAAATACAATAATTGATCAAATACTCTTTTCAACTTATATGAAAAAGGCACTACGGGACGCTCGCCTTTCCACGGAGTTAAATCCAGATAGTGGAAATAAAGGCCTTTATAAGGATGCTGAGATTTATATTGCCAGGGTTTCTTCCCTCCCGTATAATGTATAATAACAGGGTGGAGCAATTCTTGGTCCAACGCTGCAATTGACTCCGGACGAATGCGACGTTTGCGACGCAAGAAGCCATCTTGTACATTATAACGGAACGGTAAAAACAACTTACAATCATGAAGTAAAGCGTTTAAAACATCCTGATCATAAAAGACCAACTTACTTCCGTTTTTGGAGATATAATCAAGCGCTTTAGACATCAATCCCTCTTCTCTCCAATAGTCTAAATTAACCAATAATACCCCAGAATTAAAATACGAATCTGATGAAGGATAGTGCAAACGTGTATAAATTTCTTCCCTACCACTCCACATATCCTCTACACAAGCTACTGCAAAAGTCTTCAAATCTGTATTCCAAAGTTTTTCTATTGAGCCCACAACAACCAAGTCACAATCCAGATACAAGACTTTATGTATTTTCAATGGCAATAAGTTACCTAGAAATATACGATAATAAGCAGCCAAAGAGATATGAGAACCTTCCGCATATCGAGGACAATCCTTTACCAAATCCATATCTACATAATAAAATTCCACTCTTTGGTGATATTTATTTTCAACAAACTCCACCATCTGACTTCTACATTCATTTGATAAATCTTCGGTAATCACATGTATATGAAAACTAACATTCTGATTATTTTCAAATAAAGATGTCAGCATGACTATACAATACTTCACATAAGAAGTATCTATATTGCAAGCTATGTGTATTGTTTCTTTTACCATTCTTTAAAATGCTACTTCCGACAATGCCTTTGTTATATAATACCCCTGACTTAATCTTTTACTTATTTCCACAGTATTCTGCTTCATCTTAGCATATTGCGCAGGAGTTAATGAAGATAATATTGTATCCAATTCGGCCAACGAGGATATACAAATCCCGATACCGTTAGAGCGAACAAAATCAGAAAGGGCGGCCTGATCCCAAATAATCACAGGTAATTCACAGCGAATATATAAAGAGGTCTTATGTGGATTATTGTATTTCAAATATTCTCCAAAATTACCGGTACAGGCATCTACAGAAAAGCCATCCCAAACCAGGCCAAAATCTCCTTCCGCCGTAGCAATCAACTCATCAGAGCGAACAAACCCCTTACAATTAAAATGCTCTTTTCCCTGTGCCTTTTCCAAATCAAATCCATTACCATATAAATTAAATTTATAAGAATGAACATAATTACCCACTTCATACAAAAAAGTATTTTTCCGAGGATTCAATGATCCTGCATATACTACTCCGTAAGGTTGTGAGGGAACCAAATGAGAGGAGGCTGTAGTTTCTGAAAGATAATCAAAAATCTCAAGTACCCCTAAAGGAACCTTGCATCCGTTATCCAACAGCCATTGTTTCATCCGAGAATTATGAGCTATTATATAATCAGCATGCCCTAATCGATGAATTTCCTGAGCTACCGTCAGCTTTTTACGACGAAAGCTACCCAAATCATGAATGACAACAACTACCTTAGCACCTTTACAATGAGCTATCTGGCACACCAGTGTGAAATACTTTTTAAGTGGATATTGCACTACGAGCCTATCACCTTTTCTCAAAGAAAAAGGAAGTTTCAACACACCTGCTAATGTGGCCAGAAAAGCGAGTATGGAGTTTGTGTAACGCGTCTGACGTAAACCGACGTTTACAAAACCATTTGACTCCATAATCTGCTCTATATCGGTTTTTGCCTTATTCCCGGCTCCGTCTACTCCTTTATAATTGCGTGACAAATAACAATTTCTCATACATTTATCGATTACATTCTTTTTCCCATAATTCCAATGCCGAAGCTACCGTATCATCCATATCTGCATAAGTATATTGCCCTAATCGGCCGCCAAATATCACATTCTTACACTGTAAGGCCAGTTCCTGATACCTGCGATACATAGCTCCATTCTTCTCGTCATTGACCGGATAATAAGGTTCTTTACCTGGTTCATACGTATCCGGATACTCATAGGTAATGACCGTATGCGGTTGCTTTCCGTATTCAAAATGTTTATGCTCAATAACACGGGTATAAGGAATCTCCCGAGCTGTATAATTCACTACCGCATTTCCCTGGAAATCATCTATTTCCAGTATTTTTTCTTCAAATCGCAGACTACGATATTCCAGATGTCCGCATTGATAATCAAAATATTCATCAATACACCCAGTAAACAAAATACAGTCTGCCACGTCTTCCCAGCGAGTACGTTCAGTAAAGAAATCAGTATTTAATCGAACCTCAATGCCTTCAAGCAAAGCATCGATTAATTTATTATATCCACCTTCAGGAATTCCCTGATAACGGTCATTAAAGTAATTATTATCATATACAAAGCGGAAAGGAACCCGGCGAATTATAAACGCTGGCAACTCTTTGGCAGAACGTCCCCATTGCTTCTCAGTATATCCTTTTATCAGGCATTCGTATACATCTTTTCCACACAATTTCAAAGCCTGCTCTTCCAAATTAGCCGGAGTCACGATATGACTGTATGCCGCACATTGTTCTTTTATCTTTTCTTTAGCTTCCGCAGGAGTCACTACTCCCCACAGTTGATAAAAGGTATTCATGTTAAACGGCAAATTAAACAATCGATCACGGAAACGTGCTAACGGTGAATTAATAAAATGATTAAATGGAACCAATGAATTTACATAGTCCCAAACATATTTATTGTCTGTATGAAAAATATGAGCACCATACTTATGCACGTGAATTCCATCTACATCCTCGCAATATACATTCCCTCCTTTATGGGAACGTCTATCTATTACCAGGCAGTTTTTCCCTGCCCGGGTAGCTTCACGAGCAAAAACTGCTCCAAACAGTCCGGCACCTACAATCAAATAATCATATTTTTTCATTACAGCCCAAACAATTATTTTAATTTATACTTATGCTTTTCGCAAAGCTACACAAAAAGAATGAATTACATAGTCTTTTGAGAATTTAGTATACCAAAAGCCTTTGAAAAGCACTAAAAGGAACGTAGTCTTTATCTTTTTTACCTGCAAAAACAAATGATTTTCACATTCAATTGGTAAAATAGAGAAGAAAACCTACCTTTGTAAAATTCGTAACCATTATATATTTAATATGAGGATAGGATTTGATGCCAAGCGAGCCGTACAAAATTTTACCGGATTAGGGAACTACAGCCGTTACCTGATTGAGATTCTTTATCGTTTCTATCCAGAAAACGAATATTTCCTTTACGCTCCGCATATCCGTTCCAATCCTCGATTCAATCACTTGCTTACCGCATGTCCTTCGCTTTCCTGCATCTCTCCCAAAGGATTATGGAAAAAGTGCCGCTCTGCCTGGCGCTCCATCGGCATCACCCGTAGCCTGGAGAAAGATCACATCACTATTTATCACGGTCTTAGCAATGAGCTTCCACTCAATATCCGGAAAGCAACTCACACCCGAAGCGTAGTAACCATCCATGATTTAATTTTTCTGCGCTATCCACAATGTTATCCACCCATTGACCGTTTCATTTATACGTATAAATTCAGGAAGGCATGTCAAGATGCAAATGCCATAGTTGCCATCAGTCAATGTACCAAACGGGATATTATACACTATTTCGATATTGATGCAGATAAAATTCATGTTATTTATCAAGGATGTGATGAAGTATTTACCCATCCCGCACCAGAGCAGCTTAAGCAAGAAGCCAGAGAAAAATATCATCTTCCTGCAAAATACATTCTCTGTGTCGGGAGTATAGAAGAAAGAAAAAACGCATTATTAGCTGTAAAGGCCCTGCCTGGAATACCAGAAGATATACACCTGGTTTTAGTGGGAAAACGTACTTACTATACCAACCAGATTGATGCGTTTATCAAAAGCCATCGACTGGAAAAACGTGTGCATCTTCTTCATGATGTAACCTTCCAGTATCTACCAGCTATTTACCAACAGGCAGAAATTTTTGTCTACCCTTCCCGATTTGAGGGCTTTGGAATTCCCATTATTGAAGCTCTTCATTCTGGTATACCCGTCATTGCTGCCACCGGCTCTTGCCTGGAAGAAGCAGGCGGGCCAGATTCTCTCTACGTACATCCAGACGATAAAGAAGGCATGACAAAAGCAATCTGCAGTTTACTGAATCACCCGGAGAAGAGACAGCACATGATAGAACAAGGCCTGAAATACGTTACCCGTTTTTCAGAACAAAGACAAGCCGAAGAATTGATGAACTTGTATCGCTCACTTACAGAAGAAAAAACAATATGAAAATAGAAATTTCTCCAGATTATCAATATATGGCAAAAGAACTCTTTGATATTCCACGTATGTTCGACGAGGAACAAGGAGAGATCGTCTATTCAGGCAGAAACTTTGTACGCCGTTTCATTATTCTAGGCACACCAGTCGTTGCCAAACGATTCAAACGAGTTAATTTCTTTCAACAGATTGCATATACATTCTTTCGCAGTACCAAAGCAGAAAGAGCCTTTCGCTATGCCGGAATCTTCAGAAAACGCGGGATAGAAACTCCTCATGAGATTGCTTTTCTTGAAACATATGAACACGGACTGTTCACTACCGGATATTTCATTTGTACAGCATGCCCAGACCCTCCGGCCTTCCCTTTTCTGGTACCTAAAGAAGATTACGACAAAACACTTGCTACAGACTTAGTGTCACTAATCGTCTCCATGCACCAGAAAGGTATTGTACATGGAGATTTGAATTTCGGTAACTTCCTGTTTCGAAAATCGGAAAAAGAAGCGCATTATCAGTTTCAGGTAATCGATATTAACCGTTCTCTCTTTTTTGATACATGCCCTCCCAAAGAAGTATGTCTCAAAAATCTAAGTACTATTACGCACCGAAGAGATTTATTTGAGTTTATGGTTAGAGAATATGCACGGCAAAGAGAATGGGATGAAGAAGAAACACTTGCACACACCACTGGTTACCTACAAAAACTGGAACAAAAACATGCAAGAAAAGAAAAGATAAAACGATTATTTAAAAGATAAAACTATGATACCTAAAATCATACATTTTTGCTGGCTAAGTGGCGACCCATATCCTGAAAAAATTCGAAAGTGCATGAAAACCTGGAAAAAAGTCATGCCGGACTACGAAATAAAACTTTGGAGCATGGAAACATTCGATGTTTCTTCTGCACCAGTATATGTACAAGAAGCAGTAAAAGCCCGTAAATGGGCCTTCGCTGCAGATTATATCCGTATGTATGCCCTTTACACTGAAGGAGGTATCTATCTGGATTCAGATGTAAAAATTCTAAAAAGATTCGATGACTTTCTACATTATTCATTCTTTTCCAGCTTGGAATATCATCCCAGCCAACTGGAGCAAACCGGATCTATCCATAGAATAAGTCCTGAAGGGAAACGAATTGGTGATGACTATATTTCCGGTATGCAGATTCAAGCAGCAGTCATGGGAGCAGAACCTCAGTGTCCGTTTGTAAAAGATGTGTTAGACTGGTATGTTCATAAACAATTCTCCAAGGACTTATCGGCCGACATGTTCGCCCCTTTGATTTATGCACAACTGGCAGAAAAATATGGATTCTTATATTTAGACAAAGACCAAGATCTGAAAGATAATATGCATATCTTCCGCTCCGAAATTTTTGCTGGGAACAAACACGAAGTGACACCAGCGTCATACGCTATTCACCTCTGTGCTCATAGCTGGAAGAATTCTCTTTTGGACAAACTTCTTCTATTCATCAAGAAATTAAAAAAGGCATGAACAGTAATCCTCAAAGAGCCCTATTTACAATTGTTACTGTATCATATAATTGCTGTTCACTTATTGAAAAAACAATTAAAAGTGTATTACAGCAAGACTACCATGATACAGAATATATCATCATCGATGGAGAATCTACTGACGGAACAGTAGAAATCATCAAAAAATATGCACAACATCTTGCATTCTGGTGCTCAGAACCTGATGGAGGCATCTATCAGGGTATGAATAAAGGTATCTCACATGCAAAAGGAGAATGGATTCTTTTTTTAAACGCAGGGGATGTTTTCGCAGAAACAAATGTCCTGACAAAGGTTCTTCCTTTTACAAAGAATAAAGAACAAGATATTCTTTACGGAGATATCTTTACACTCAGAGGTAATGAAAGAGTTATCAAAAAAGCACTAGAGCCATGTAACAAACAACGGATGTTCTTTTGCCATCAAGCAGTTTTCGTTCGTACAGAACTGATGAAACAGTATCCTTATGACACACGTTTCAAAATGTCGGCCGATTTCTATTTCTTTAAATTTTGCTATCTGACAAAGAAAAAATTCCAACATATTCCCATTGTAATTTCTGTATACGACCGTACCGGCATTTCCAATACGCACCGAATAGCCGGACTAAAAGAAAACATCCAAGTGATTCGGGAATTGGACAAAGGCTGGGATAAGATTAAATTTCTTATCAAGCTACATTTTGTCATCTATTGGAACAGCATCAGAACATGGATAAAAAAGAATAGAATATAAATTATACTTGTGATTGTCTGCGTTCCCACTCTTCTTTAGTCCGTTTCCAGCGGTTATGACTCCAAAGCCAATAAGCAGGCTCCCGCTGAATCATTTCTTCCAGCATACGGGCATACATATCTGTAAGCTGGTAATCGGGTAGCTCTTGAGGATGTACTGTCATTCGTTTCAGTTCACAATGATAGTACCCTCTTTTTATCCGTTTTACATCTGTAAAATATACCACAGCTCCTACCTGCTTGGCTATTTGTTCCGTGCCGATGAAGATAGGAGTCTCACGATGCAGGAAAGGCACCCAATGATGAATGCTGTTCCACTTTGGCGACTGATCGGCAATAAAGCCTACAAATGTTTTTTGGTGCTCCCGTTTTAATGTAATGATACGCCGCAAGGTTTCTCGCATGGGAATACACTCCCCACCAAACTGGTTACGCAAGCGTAAAAATAGTTTATCAAAATTTTTATTATAAAGAGGATGATAGATTTGAGTGCACAATATATCATTACCTGTCCAGTAAGCCATTGAGGCTATCCACTCCCAGTTACAGTAATGTCCTAAATACATAAAGCCAAAATTGACATTGTTTTTCTCCAAATCGGCTTTCATATCTTCTACCCCACTGAATGTCATCCGACGCATAATCTGTTTCTTCGACATGGAAAACAGCTTAATGGTTTCCACCATATAATCACAAAAGAAATGATAGAATTTCTTTTCAATGCGTATTATTTCTTCCTGACTTTTCTCCGGAAATGAACCCACTAAATTCTTACGGACAATGTTTCGCCGATAACGAACTCCATAATATAAAGGGATATACAGAAGATCAGAAAAAAAATAAAGTACTCGCAATGGCAACAGTGACAATAAATACCACAACGCAAAAACCAGATAATATGCAAATTTCATGGAATCTCTTTTTATAAAACACTGCAAAACTACAAAATTCCTGCTTTTTCAGAAGGTTTATCAAGTTAAACTTGCAGATTTACATTATCTTTGCCTATTATTTCAAACACTCAACTACCATGATGAAAGAATTCTTTCAACTGATGCGGCGCTTTGTAGCACCGTACAAAAAGTTCTTGGGATGGTCAATACTTCTAAACGTATTGTCCGCTGTTTTCAATATTTTTTCTTTCTCACTATTGATTCCGATATTAAATATCTTATTCAAGACCGGAGAGAACAGAAGTGTATATCAGCTGATGGAATGGGGAAGCGCTGATTTCAAGGATGTGGCTACTAACAATTTCTACTATTATACCACACAACTGATTGATAGTTTTGGCCCTGCTACTACCTTACTTTTTCTCGGATTGTTCCTCGCAGGAATGACTTTGCTCAAAACAGCCTGCTATTTTGGTTCATCGGCCATTATGATTCCTCTACGAACTGGAGTAGTAAGGGACATTCGTATTTTAGTCTACAAAAAAGTAGTGTCGCTTCCTTTGGGCTTCTTTTCAGAAGAACGGAAAGGTGACATCATTGCCCGTATGAGTGGAGATGTGAACGAAGTAGAAACCTCTATCACCAGTTCACTGGACATGCTGTTGAAGAATCCGATTTTAATCATTTCTTATTTTGCAACTCTCATTGTCACCAGCTGGCAATTGACCTTATTTACCATCCTTGTATTGCCTACCATGGGATGGGTCATGGGAAAAGTGGGACGCGCCCTAAAACGCCAGTCTTTAGATGCACAAAACCGCTGGAGCGACACCATGTCACAGCTGGAAGAAACCTTGGGAGGATTACGCATCATCAAGGCATTCATTGCAGAAAAGAAAATGACGGCACGGTTTGAGAAATGTTGCAATGACTATCGTGATGCGGTAAATAAGGTTGCTATCCGCCAGTCATCTGCACACCCTATGAGTGAGTTTTTAGGTACATTGCTTATTGTGGCTGTGCTTTGGTTCGGAGGTTCTCTAATTTTATCGAACCACTCCTCCATCAATGCGTCTACCTTTATATTCTACATGGTCATTCTATATAGTGTTATCAATCCGCTCAAGGAATTTTCCAAGGCAAGCTATAACATTCCGAGAGGATTAGCCTCTATGGAACGTATTGACAAGATTCTAAAAGCAGAAAATACCATTCAGGACCCTGTACACCCACAACCTTTGAAAGAAGTAAAAGAAAAGATTGAATTTAAAGATATTTCATTCAGCTATGACCAAAAGAAAGAAATTCTGAAACATATCAACCTGACAGTAGAAAAAGGTAAGACCGTGGCTCTGGTAGGCCAGTCCGGTTCCGGAAAATCCACGTTAGTAGATTTGCTTCCACGTTATCACGACGTACAGCAGGGAGAAATCACCATCGACGGAACCAATATCAAGGAAGTAGCCATTCACGACCTGCGCAGTTTGATTGGGAATGTCAACCAGGAAGCTATTTTGTTTAATGATACTTTCTTCAACAACATCGCTTTTGGAGTGGAAGGAGCAACCATGGAACAGGTCGTTGAAGCAGCCAAGATTGCCAATGCGCACGATTTCATCATGGAAAAACCGGAGGGATACAATACCAATATCGGCGACCGCGGAAGCAAACTTTCCGGCGGACAACGTCAGCGTATCAGCATTGCACGGGCTATCTTGAAGAATCCTCCGATTCTGATTCTGGACGAAGCGACTTCTGCCCTTGATACGGAATCTGAACGTCTGGTACAAGAGGCATTGGAAAGACTCATGAAAACCCGTACCACAATTGCTATTGCCCACCGGTTATCTACGATTAAAAATGCAGATGAAATATGCGTACTCTATGAAGGTGAGATTGTAGAACGAGGCACACACGATGAACTGATTCAGAAAAACGGATACTACAAACGGCTCCATGATATGCAGTCGCTATAAACAATAAAAAAGTGGAGAGTCATAAAAGACTCTCCACTTTTTCTATAATCTGATTCGGAGTAATCTGCCTTAAGCAAGCATAATCACCTCGTATACATGGTTTGTTCCCAAAAATAGAGCAAGGGCGACAAGGCAAACTTATCTGTACCGCATTCTTTTCACTCTGTCCCCATCCCATAAATCCTGCATAAGGATGTGTCGCTCCCCATACAGAAACGACCGGAGTCCCTACTAACGATGCCAAATGCATATTCCCGGAGTCCATTGCAAGCATCACATCCAGATGACTCATTAACGCTAATTCTTCTGCCATCTTTAATTTGCCAGCTACGGATACCACTCGTGGATAGGCTTGTTGCCATTGTTCTAATTGTGCCACTTCTTTCTTGCCTCCGCCAAAAAGAAACAGCTTTACATTTTCCCTACTGGAAAGAGAACGTACAATCTGCTCTTGAAGTTCGATAGGATACACCTTTCCCTGATGAGCAGCAAACGGAGCTACTCCAATCCATTTATCATGTACTTCCTTATACCCCACAACCGAGCGTATATTTTCGATATTTCCCTTTTCATTCCCAAAAATAGAATGAAAAGAAAGAGGAAATGAAAATCCTAATTGTTTAAACACCAGTGCATAGCGTTCAAAAGAAGTAGTTTGTGGAGTCAAAACTTTATTTTCAACAGACGTCAGTTTCTTTCTTTTACCTCTCTCTTTATCTATGCATGCCACTTTCACTCCACTGAGTTTAAAGCAGAAAGAGAGAAAACGACTACGTAATACTCCATGCAAATCGGCTACAAAGTCAAACTGTTCATGCTTGAGAAGAGAAAACAGGCGAAACAATCCTTTGATTCCGGCATATTCTTTTTTCACATCCACACCCCGAAACGAGACATTGGATGGAACCTGCGTAAACAATGCAGCCATATTAGGGCGACTTAACACCACAACCTGATGCTGAGGAAAAGAGTTCGCAAAAGAACAAAGCACTGGGACTGTCATTGCCACATCTCCCAGTGCCGAAAAACGAATGACCAGAATCTTTGCCATAATCAAAAAAGAGTCTGATTATTTCTTTCCGTATAATACCGGATTTAATGCCGGATCATTGTACATCTTCATCTGTTTGTACACTTTCATATACTTACGTCCAGCTTCAATGTCTGCAATCAGCTGGTCAATAGCCAATGACAAATCTTTCTGTTGCTCCAACAACACCGCAAGTTTTGCCTCGCATTGCTTATGATGAGCTTCATCTGTATCCGTACGTTCCACTTCCTTACGCATGTGATAAATCTTCAAAGCCAAGATAGACAAGCGGTCAATAGCCCATGCGGGACTTTCCGTATTAATTGTGGCTTCAGAAGAAGGAGTAATATCTTTATATTTATCCAGGAAGTAGCTGTCAATCAATTCCACCAAGTCAGTACGATCCTGATTAGACTTGTCAATTCTGCGCTTTAACACCAATGCTTCTGCCGGATCGATATGAGGGTCACGAATAATATCCTCAAAATGCCATTGCACAGTGTCAATCCAGTTTTTCAGATACAAATAATATTCAATACTTTTCAACGGATATGGATTATTAATAGGAGCATCCACGTTATCCGTCTTATGATAATCATTGATAGCCTGCTCGAAAATAGGACGACATAATTCTGTAAAAGTCATAACAACAAATTTTAAACAGTGAATAATGAAAAACAAAAATAATGATTGTTTCACAAATAAACAACTGATAGTCTTTCAAAATTTACATACACTCAGTCAGGGAAAATGCTAACTTTGCAACCCAATAATTTGGACAAAGATGAAAGTAATCGTAGACAACAAAATACCTTACATCCGCGAAGTCATCGAACAACTGGCGGATGAAGTGGTCTATCTGCCGGGAAAAGCCTTCACACCGGAGGTCGTTAAAGACGCAGATGCCCTGATTATCCGCACACGGACAATCTGTAACCGGGAATTGCTGGAAGGAAGCAATGTACGGTTCATCGGAACAGCCACCATCGGCTTCGACCACATTGATACGGCATATTGCCGGCAAGCCGGTATTACCTGGAGCAACTGCCCCGGATGCAATGCGGGGGCTGTAGAACAATATCTTCACGCCGTGCTTCTGCTTCTTCAAAAAGAAAAGGGAATCAACCTGCAAGAATCTTGTCTGGGTATCATTGGTGTAGGGCATGTGGGAGAACGTATCCGGCAGATGGCACAACGTATCGGATTGAAAGTATTGCTGAACGACCCTCCTCGGGCTGATGAGGGAGAAGAAGGTTTCTGTTCATTAGACACACTGGCCGAACAATGTAACATTCTGACCTTTCATACACCCCTCATCCGGGAAGGAAAATATAAAACCTACCATCTGGCCGACAGCACTTTCTTTCAAAAGTTACAACAAGCCCCTTACCTCATCAATACCTCACGTGGAGAAGTTGTAGACACAGAAGCGCTGCTCGCAGCAATGAATAAAGGTCTCGTAAAGGGTGCCGTCATTGACGTATGGGGAAACGAACCGCACATCAGTCAGGATCTGCTCGACAAAGTATTTATCGGCACACCTCACATTGCCGGTTATTCTGCTGACGGAAAAGCCAATGCTACCCGCATGGTACTAGAAGCATTTTGCCGTTTCTTCCATAAACAGGCAGATTTTCACATTGCCCTCCCTGACAATCCGAATCAAACCTTATCGCAGGACGAGAATGTGAGGGTACTTCAATTGTATAACCCACACAAGGACTGCGAAGAATTGCGTGCACACCCGGAGCTGTTTGAACAACTGCGCGGCGACTATCATTTACGAAGGGAATAAGGCATAAAAAAAACAAGTTTACGTGCACAGAATGTATAAAAATGTGCAAAGGAAAAGCATTTATTTGCCTGAATATTTGCTTAGAATCAGAAATATTTATTCCTTTGCAGCGAAAAATCAATAAATTACATTATTTATAAACTTAAAAAACTTAGAATTATGTCTGAAATCGCATCAAAAGTACAGAAAATTATCGTAGATAAATTGGGCGTAGAAGAATCAGAAGTAGTTGCAACTGCTAGCTTCACTAACGACCTGGGTGCTGACTCTTTGGATACTGTAGAATTGATCATGGAATTCGAAAAAGAATTCGGAATCTCTATTCCAGACGATCAGGCAGAAAAGATCCAGACTGTAGGTGACGCTGTCTCTTACATCGAAGCTAACGCAAAATAATTTAATTCTACCTTTATGGAATTAAAAAGAGTAGTAGTAACAGGTCTTGGTGCGTTGACTCCAGTGGGTAACACTGTTCCGGAATTCTGGAACAACCTCCTGAACGGCGTCAGCGGAGCAGGACCTATTACTCATTTTGATGCGTCAAAATTTAAGACTCAGTTCGCTTGCGAAGTGAAGAACTTCAACGCTGCTGACCATATTGACCGTAAGGAAGCCCGTAAGATGGACCTTTACACTCAGTATGCCGTAGTTGCAGCTAAAGAAGCGGTAACTGATGCCGGTATCGACGTAGAAAAAGAAGATTTGAACAAAGTCGGAGTGATTCTCGGTGTCGGAATCGGAGGTATTCACACTTTCGAAGAAGAAGTCGCAGGTTACGAAAAGACTAAAAACGACCTCGGACCGAAATTCAATCCGTTCTTTATTCCGAAAATGATTGCAGATATTGCATCCGGACAGATTTCTATCATGTACGGCTTCCACGGACCTAACTTCACCACTACTTCTGCATGTGCGTCTTCTTCTAACGCTATAGCTGATGCATTCAACTATATCCGTTTGGGAAAAGCCAACATCATTGTAACAGGTGGAGCCGAAGCAGCTATCTTCCCTGCAGGAGTAGGCGGCTTCAATGCCATGCATGCACTGTCTACACGCAATGACGACCCTGTACGTGCTTCACGTCCGTTCAGCGCCAGCCGCGATGGTTTCGTAATGGGCGAAGGTGCCGGATGTTTGATTCTTGAAGAACTAGAACACGCTAAAGCACGTGGTGCGAAGATATATGCAGAATTGGCCGGTACAGGTGCATCTGGCGACGCTTACCATTTAACAGCCTCTCATCCTGAAGGCCTGGGTGCGAAACTGGTTATGCAGAGCGCTCTGGAAGATGCCGGAATGAAACCGGAAGATATCGACTATATCAACGTACACGGAACTTCTACTCCGGTAGGCGACGTTTCTGAAGTAAAAGCCATCAAGGATTTGTTTGGCGAACATGCTTACAAACTGAACATCAGTTCTACCAAGTCTATGACTGGACACCTGTTGGGTGCAACCGGAGGTGTAGAAGCCATTGCTTGCGTACTGTCTGTAAAAAATGATATTGTACCTCCGACAATCAACCACGAAGAAGGTGACAACGATGAAAACATCGACTACAACCTGAACTTCACTTTCAATAAGGCACAGCAGCGTACTGTACGTGCTGCATTGAGCAACACATTCGGATTTGGTGGTCACAATGCATGTGTAATCATTAAAAAATACACTGAATAAACTGTGTTTAGCAATATACTAGATGAGATAAGACTTCTTTTTCGAAAGGATAAGGAGTCTTATCTTTGTTTTTATAAGATACTGGGATTTTATCCGCGAAACATCGAAATCTACCAGCAGGCCCTCCTGCACAAATCGTCTTCGGTAAAAGCTAAAGGCAGACTGTTGAACAATGAACGCCTAGAGTTCTTAGGAGATGCCATACTGGATGCAGTAGTGGCCGACATTGTGTACAAACGGTTTGAGGGGAAAAGAGAGGGATTTCTGACCAATACACGCTCTAAAATCGTACAACGAGAAACATTGAACCAGATTGCCGTAAAAATCGGTCTGGACAAGCTGATAAAATACACCACACGGCAGTCGTCACACAATAGCTACATGTGTGGTAATGCCTTTGAAGCGCTTGTGGGAGCCATTTATCTGGACCGTGGGTACGCCACCTGCAAGTTCTTCATGGAAGAACGTATTATCAAGCCCTACCTGAATCTGGAGAAGCTGTCGCGGAAGGAAGTCAACTTCAAGTCGAAACTGATTGAATGGGGACAGAAAAACAAGTTCCTCATTGAATTCAACCTGCTGGAGCAGACGGTCGACGAGCAACAGAATCCGGTCTTTGAAACACAGGTCGTGGTAGAACAGGTTCCCGCTGGGCAAGGTAAAGGATATTCCAAGAAAGAATCACAGCAGGAAGCTGCTCATGAAACCTTGAACAAAATCAAAAATGACCCGCAGTTCATTGACACGATTTTTGCAGAAAAAGCCGCACGAGAACAAGCTGCTGCAGAGGAGAATCCGACTTCAACTGACGCAACCGATGCATTGACTGCGGAAGCAGATACTCTTCCCGTACAAGCAGACGAGCAGAACCCGGAATCTTTCGATACGGAAGTGAAAGAAGAAACTACTGTTACTGAGAAATACGATGACGTGGAACGGATTATTGCCGAAGCAGAAGAAGCGGCATTCCAGCTTACAGAAGAGACAGAAACAGACAGTGAAGAAACAAAAATTACTACGTAGTAATCGCCTGATTACCCCGTAGTAACTTCCAAATTACCTTATAGTAAATCCTCAGCTACCCCGTAGTAATAGTTGAGGATTTTTTGTATACCTTTGCTTGCTCCTTCCCAAAAACTCTTCAAGGAAGAAAGCTCTACATTTACCGTTCCTTTACAATGGAAGTCAGCGGGTGGCGATTGCCTTTAATATCGGTCAGAAAGGCTTTTGCCGAACCAAAGTTCAGGTACATATCCAGGCGCACCGGCAAGTGATTACGGTCGTCCGTAATATAGAAGGTAATGACTTCTTTTTCCTTCTTTTCTTCACCCACATATTCTACGAGCGAGAATACCAGACAACGATACGTCACCCCATTTTCAGCCTTATAATTCTCCTTACGGCGATAAATCAGAGTCTGTTTTTCTACTGCCCTTCCAGTAGCCATAGAGAAAAGAATCTTCTGCCCGGGCTTGTACTCTGTGGGGTCATACGAACGGGCCTGCAAGAGGATACTCAGCATATCGTACACACACACCGGCATCTCGTCATGATGTTTGTCCGTATTACCACGCAAAGTGCGTTGCTGGTCGACGATGCACTTTCCGTTCTGGTAACTGAATTTCACCTCATCTACCGTGTAGCGTTTTCCTTCCTCCGCTCCCTTTCGGAAATACAAAGGAACCAAATCCTGCGAAGTGATGCAGGTCAACGTGTCACGCATCTTGAAGAAGAAGTCAATCTTCTTGTTGGTGTACGACTGCAAGTCCGTTTTCAAACATGGACGACCGTTATAAGTCGTCTCGTTTACCGTCATCTTTGCCCATCCGGCATTAATCCAGACGAATTTCCAGTTAAACTTCAGCTCATAAGAGAGTGTTTCTCCTGGCTTGATTGCATCATTCACTGCACCACATTGTGCGCTGGCTGCCATCCCTCCTACCAGAAGGAAAAGGCAAAGAATCAGTTTCCTTATCATGTTCTTCCTAGTTTACGAGCCCGCTCCTTGTTGCGGTCTTTGATTTTCTTGGCCTCATCAGGCTTTTGTTTCTTTATCTCGTCCAACTTCTGCTTGTCAAGCGGCACAGCGTGTATGTCCCACGTTTCTTCAAACTCAAAGTTGGCTTTCATTTCCCATACTTTCGGGAAGTAGTACACTTCTTCCGGCTGGCGTTTCTCTTCGTAGTTACCGGTATCCCACACCCCGTTGTTATTGTCATCATTGAACAGACGGATATAATATTTTGTGCTGGGCTGCAAGAAATAGAAATCACACGTATTCTTGTCCGTCACCGGTTGCTGCCGCACCACTCCATCACTGCTGTTCAGCAATTGCACCACGGCATGAGGTCCTGCCCCTACGATATTCAGATACAGCGTACCGTAATCTTCCAAAGTCTTCACTTTCAACTGGTTTTCCACCTTGTTGGTATAGAGTCCGTAAATACCCTTGATACCCAACGAGTCTATTTTGAGCTGATACTCCTGTCCGGGTTGCCAGTCGGCCAGAATCTGATACTGACGGGGAACCACGGAGTCTGCCATCAGAATAAACGGTATATCCTCCCACAGCGAGTCTACCTTGACAGCCATGTGAATGGCCGCCGTGTCAATATGTTCCACCGGCTCCTCAAATTTCAGCACGATGTTCCGGTTCAAATCCAGACTGGAAGGTGCATCCACCGACATCGCAAAGAATTTCGGTTCCACCTTCAGTGTATCACCTTTCTTTGCACGTTTTTTCCGCTCTTTCTCTTCCTTCTTCATGGCTTCTTCGGCCAAGGCCATACGTCGTTTCTTGTCAATCTTGTTCACCATACGCAAGGTATCGGTCTTCGGCACAAGCTGTCCCAACGTGTCCGTAGCCAGATAGTCCATCTGGAAGGTCAGCGTATCACGTTCGCACATCACGGTATCCTTAATCCAGTAACGAATGGTATCGTTACGCGGATTACTTTCGATGATAAATGCATCCTTCTCATCAAAATCCAATCCCTTGATGGTAGGAAGCGTATCCGCTTTGGCACTGAAATACAAAGAAAAACGGTTCAACTGTTCACGCTCGCTCTTCACCAGATACTGCATCGGATTCTCTTCCTTGAACGAACGCAGAATCAGGTTATCAGGCAAGAAACGTGTATAATGCACCTCGTAAATCGTATCATAAGCCAGTGTATCCAACTCATTCCATACGGTATCCTGACGTACATCCGGACGCATGTCGGGCACCACCAACGAATCCAAGAAAGCAACGGCCTCTGTCTTCGAATCAAACAAATAGTTCTGATTACCGTCCATCAAGGCATAAATACGATATTTCCCCGGGGCAACCCCGCGAATGGTAAAATGCCCGCGGCTGTCAGTACGTGAAATACGGTCGAACGGAAGCTTCACGAATGCACTGTCTTCCAAATTCTTATGAAGCCCTACCTGAATACCCTTTACCGGTTCCAGGTTGTCAGCCGACAGCACCGTCCCCGATACCTCCATCGTATCAATATGCTCGCCCGTAGAGAAAGCGTATGCAAAGTTTCCCAACGGGTTATCTTCGTTGTTGTCCACAATGGCATCACCAAAATCTATCGTATAAGTGGTATTTTCACGAAGAGTATCAAAAAATTCCACCAGGACCCGATGTCCGCTTACCTTCACTTCGGGCGCCTCATTCTGAGGAGGCGAAATAATCACCTTCTCCGATGCCTTGTCAAGCTTGATGTATTCATCGAATTCAATGGAGATTTTCTTGCGCTTGTTGTTCGTGGCATTGGGTTCCGGCGTAGCACGCACAAACTTGGGCGGCGTTTCATCATACGGTCCCCCGTCGGGCATACCCGTGCTCGCGCATGCATAAAACCCGATAATGACCAACAACAATGCAATATATTTAGGTATAGGTTTCATCTATATAGTTTAGTTATTCAGTTTCAACATTTCTTCAATATAGTCACGGCTGTTGCTCAGGCGAGGCACTTTGTGCTGGCCACCCAGCTTTCCTTTCTGTTTCAACCAGTCGTGAAACAGGCCTTCACGAGCCTTGATTACTTCCAGACGCTGCAAGGTAATATCTTTATGCCGTTTGGCCTCATAATCTGAATTTATTTCCTGCAACGCGGTATCCAGCACCTGGGCAAACTTCTCCAGCGAATCCGGCATCACACTGAATTCTATCAGCCACTGGTGACGACACTTGGCATTGGCATCCATAAAGACAGGAGCTGCCGTATATTCCAGTACCTGTGCACCGGTTTCCTTACAAGCTCTTTCCAGTCCTTTCTCTGCATTATCTACCATCAGTTCCTCACCGAAGGCATTGATAAAGTGCTTGGTACGACCGGAAATAATAAACTTATATGGGTCTTTCTGCGTGAACTTCACCGTATCCCCAATGATATATCTCCACAAACCGCAGGAGGTACTGATTACTACCGCATAGTTACGTCCTACTTCCACACCCCACAAAGGTACAATCGTAGGATTCGGCTTATCGATTTCCTCCAAAGGAATAAACTCATAGAACACGTCATAGTCAATCATCAGCAACATGGCCGGATCGTGCAAATCGCTTTGCAGGCCAAAGAAGCCTTCACTGGCATTATACGTTTCCATGTAATGCATCTTGTCTGTAGGAATAAGCTGCTTGTACTGTTCACGATAAGGTGTGAAGCATACTCCTCCATGGAAGAAGACCTCCAGATTAGGCCATACCTCATTCAAATGTTTGGCACCCGTTTTCTCCAGCACACGGTTCAGTACAGCTAGCATCCAGGAAGGAACTCCCGAAATGTTGGTCACATTCTGATGAATCGTGGTACTAGCAATACGTTCCACCTTCTCTTCAAACTCACTCAACAAGGCAATCTCTTTCTTCGGCACCCGAATCAGGTTCACCAGCGGACTGATATTCTGAATCAGGATGGCCGACAGGTCACCCACCAGACTGTCCTTCACGTTATAGTTCGGGCTATGACTGCCTCCCAATATCAATCCCTTCCCCGAAAAGAAACGGCTTTCAGGATTCTCACGGAGGTACAATGCCACTGCGTCTGTTCCTCCCCGATAATGGATTCCTTTCAATCCTTCCGGGCTGACAGGAATAAACTTACTTTTATCATTAGTTGTTCCCGATGACTTGGCGTACCAGATGACCTTTCCCGGCCACAACACATCCTTTTCACCATGGCGCATACGGTCAACATAACCTTTTACATCTTCATACGTCTGTATAGGAACGCGCTGAAAATCTGTATAGTTCCGGATTTGGCTGAAATCATATTTCTTTCCCCACTCCGTAGCAGAAGCGCTCTGTATCAGTTTTCGGAATACACGGCCCTGAATTTCTTCGGCCTTTGTCCCATAAAGGTCAATTTCTCTTTGTCTGGGAGCAAATATCTTTCCTATTAACTTTGTTGAATTCATTCCTTCTTAAATTTCAAATCCTTATATGTGATAGATGCAAAGGTAGATTTTTTCTGACTAAATCAGCAGACAGGAACATTATTTTTTCCTGCATCATGACAAATATACAGTTTTTTCTTACCTTTACCACACAATCTATTAATTCAGCAAAACATGAAGATAGGAATCTTGACTTCAGGAGGCGACTGTCCGGGAATCAATGCCACCATTCGAGGGGTATGCAAGACAGCCATCAACCATTACGGGATGGAGGTTTATGGAATCCATAGTGGGTTTCGGGGACTGCTGGACAATGACATTGTTCCGCTGGACGAAAGCTCACTGACAGGACTTCTGAACCTGGGAGGAACCATCCTTGGTACTTCACGCGAAAAACCGTTCAAAAGAAAAGCGGGTGCCGTATCGGAAAACAAACCTGCCATCATGCTTCAGACCATTCGCGAACGCGGCCTGGACTGCATCGTGTGCATCGGAGGAAACGGTACGCAGAAAACAGCTGCGAAACTGGCTGAAGCGGGAGTGAATGTGGTAAGCATTCCCAAGACCATCGACAATGACGTGTGGGGAACCGATGTTTCTTTTGGTTTCGATTCGGCCGTAACGATAGCTACCGACGCTATTGACCGCCTGCATTCCACTGCCAGTGCCCACCAACGTGTCATGGTGATTGAAGTCATGGGCCACAAGGCTGGATGGATTGCCCTTCACTCCGGTATGGCGGGAGGAGGCGATATTATCCTGCTTCCTGAAATTCCTTTCGACATTCACCGTATCGGCGATGCCATTATCAACCGCCTGAAAAAAGGAAAGCCCTACTCTATTGTAGTGGTAGCAGAAGGAATTCCTACAATCGGAGGTAAAAAAGCTGCGCAATACATTGCCGAGGAAATAGAATACGAAACAGGATTCGAAACCCGCGAAACTGTATTGGGATACATCCAGCGCGGAGGAAGTCCTACAGCCTACGACCGCAACCTGGCTACCCGCATGGGAGGACATGCTACCGAGCTGATAGCCCAGGGTATGTTTGGCCGGATGGTAGCGCTGAAAGGTAATACCATTGAGTCTGTTCCACTGAGTGAGGTGGCCGGCAAGCTGAAACTGGTTACAGAAGACCATGACCTGATTGTACAGGGCCGCCGCATGGGTATTTGCTTCGGATAAATATACATTTTATACACATAAAATCATCCCCCAAAAACGCACTTGCGTTTCAACTAAAACGCCCTTGTGTTTGAAGTAAAACGCACTTGCGTTTGAAGTGAAATGCACTTGCGTTTCATATCAAATGCACTTGCGTTTTGAAAAGGGCCAAAAAGCACTGAAAAAAGGGGATACCAACCCAGTTGATACCCCCTCATATACAAAACTGTATCCGATTACTTATTTAATTTCCAAGTGAAGCCATCCTTGGTGTCTTTCACTTCAAAGCCCAAGGCAGCCAGGTTGTCACGAATCTTATCGCTTGTAGCCCAGTCTTTGTTGGCTTTAGCCTGCATACGCTGCTCCAACAGCATGTCGACTACTTTTCCGTAAGCTTCTTCACGTGCTGCATTGTTTTCAGCTTCCGCTTTCAGACCAAGAATATCGAACACAAACAGATGGAACACACTCTTCAGTTCTTCCAAATCTTCGGCGCTGATAGTCGCTTTCTTGTCAATCACCGTATTAATCATACGGGTTGCATCAAACAGATGAGAAATAACAATCGGTGTATTCAAATCGTCGTTCATAGCCTCGTAGCATTTCTCACGCAGGCCTTTCGGTTCGATGCCTGAAGTAGCTTTCGCCGGAGTGATGCGATCCAGATTCTTCACACCTTCCAACAGACGTTCCAAGCCCTTTTCAGCAGCCTGCAGCGCTTCGTTACTGAAGTCCACTGTACTGCGATAGTGTGCCTGAAGGATGAAGAAACGGATGGTCATCGGTGAATAAGCCTGTGTCAGCAACTTGTTAGAGCCTGTAAAGAACTCATCCAGGGTGATAAAGTTACCCAATGACTTACCCATCTTCTGTCCGTTGATAGTAATCATGTTATTGTGCATCCAGTAACGTACCATCTGATGACCTTCTGAAGCCACAGCCTGTGCGATTTCACATTCATGATGCGGGAACACCAGGTCCATTCCTCCTCCGTGAATATCGAAAGTTTCACCTAAGTATTTGCGTCCCATAGCGGTACACTCACAATGCCAGCCCGGGAAACCGTTGCTCCACGGTGACGGCCAGCGCATGATATGTTCCGGCTGTGCACACTTCCACAAAGCAAAGTCGGCCGGATTGTGCTTTTCATCCTGTCCGTCGAGTTCACGGGTTGTATTCAGCACATCATCCAGGTTACGTCCTGACAACACACCATAGTGATGATCTTTGTTGTACTTCGCTACATCAAAATACACAGAGCCCTTGCTTTCGTATGCATATCCGTTTTTCAGAATCTCTTCCACCAGCTTAATCTGCTCGATGATGTGTCCGGATGCATGCGGCTCGATGCTGGGCGGCAACACGTTCAATGCTTCCATTGCCTTGTGGTAACGCAACAGATAATACTGCACCACTTCCATCGGTTCCAGCTGTTCCAGACGTGCTTTCTTGGCAATCTTGTCTTCACCATCGTCTGCATCATGCTCCAGATGGCCCACATCAGTAATGTTACGCACATAACGCACCTTGTAGCCCAAATGAGTCAGGTAGCGGAACACAATATCAAACGTAATGGCAGGACGCGCATGTCCCAAATGTCCGTCACCGTATACGGTAGGACCACACACATACATGCCCACATGAGGAGCATGCAAAGGCACGAACAGTTCCTTCTTGCGGGTCAGTGTATTGTAAATAAAAAGTTGATTATTCTCCATAATTCAATGAGTTAGGATGCAAAGTTATAAATTAAAAAGAGAAAAGCGTGATTTCCACTAAAAAATCACGCTTTTTCTCTTTTGAAAACTCCTCAAATTATTTTGTCAGAATAATACCTCCATCTGGTTGGATTACTACTTTTACCTCTGCCGGATTCTTGATTTTCAGTTCTTCTAATTGCGGCTGACGTTTCTTATCGTCCAGATAATAGGAAACCGTTTCGCCTTTCTCCCACATCGGCAGGTTCAGGCTCAACTTCAAAGGCTCCTTCTGCGCATTTACGCCTACCACATACCAGCGGTCGCCGTGACGACGGGCCAGCACACAGTATTTTCCCGGATAGCCGTCAAGGAACACCGTTTCATCCCACGTAGTAGGTATCTGCTTCATAAAATCGATAGCCAGTGCCGGTGCATCTGTCAGGTTGTTCGGAGCAAGGGCAAAGTTCTGAATCGGATTCTGATACAACACCGCTGTAGCCAGCTGGAACACGTCCGTCGTCTTGCGGATGGTACCTCCGTCGTTCGTACGATTGTGGCGCTTGTTCAGCAGCGTACCGCCAAACTCCATACAGCCAATGGTATTGCGGATAAACGGATGCAAACAGGCGTTATAAGCCTCCATATCATCAAAATGCTGGTTGAATATCAGGTTTTCAGAAGCAAGTACTGCCTCACTGCCCACATAGTTCGGATACATGCGTTCCCAGCCGCGTGGAATCGTACAGCCATGGAAGATTATCATCAGACCGTATTCATTGGCATCGGTCAGAATATCTTCATACAAGCCCATCATCTGCTGCTTGTCACTGCCGAAGAAGTCCACCTTCAAACCCTTCACGCCGCATTTCTGCAGCCATTTCATCTCTTTCTTGCGAGCTACCGAATTGCTCATGCACTGCTTGGCATCCTGCGGTGCATCGTTCCAGTAACCGTTGGAGTTGTACCACACAAACACATCCACATTCTTCTGGTGAGCGTACTTGAACAACTCTTCCATGCGGTCACGTCCGATGTTCTTTTCCCAGCCTCCGTCAATCAGCGTATATTCATAACCCATTTCACTGGCCAGGTCAATGAAGCGAATCTGGTCATCGTAGTTGATACTCGGGTCCTGCCACATAATCCAGCTCCACGTAGAACGGCCGAACTTGTATTCCTGAGAAGGCTCATACAGCGGTTCCACCACATCAAACGGAACGGTAGTCTCCACAATCGGCTTCAGCCCGCTGCCCACTGTAATCGTACGCCAGGGAGTGACACCCGGCAGAGCCAGTCCCGGAGTAGAAGAACCCAGACCGTTCATCTCGCCCGGATTCGGGAAAGCAATACTGTAAAGACCATCTTTAGTAGCATCACTCAGATGGGAAGCACAATACAGGCTGCGCACACCGGTCTCCGATACCAATGCCCAGTTGTCGCCCACATGGAACAGCGCCGGGAAAGTATAGCCTTCACTGTACTTGGAAGGGGTAGCCACCGGTTCATCGGGCACATATTCCTCTTCGTAGCTCGGTTTCGTACGCATCCAGCCAATCATCGGATCACTCTGCGGAGAAAGGAACGTAGTAGTGGTAGAAGGAAAGTCAAATCCGGTCGCTTCCCTTTCAATTACCATACAGGCCGTTTCGCCATACTGAGGCATCTCGTAGCGGAAAGCAATGTCGTTGTTGCTCAACTGGAACACGATGTCCAGCTTCTTCTTGTCAGCATTTTCAAGGGTTACAGTCAGCTTGTTAGCAGAATAATTTACCGTAGAACACTTGATACGGTCCTGCGTGTATGTCTTTTCCACCTTATCCGCCTGCTGGCCGACAAAGCTCATCTGACGGCTGAAGTCGCCGATATTAGATACAAAGCCGAGGGGAGAGTTCTCCAGTACGGTCTTTCCGTCGTATGTCACCGAATAGACAGGCTTGCCATCCTGCAACTGAAAGTCGAGTTTCAAACGAGAATCAGGACCGGTAACCGCTGCCTGCTGGGCAAATGCCTGAGAGGCCAATAACGCCAATGTGCCAAAAAATACTTGTTTTTTCATAGGTGTTTTTCCAAATAATTACTAATCAAGGCAAAAATAGGGATTAGGTGTGAAATCAACAATAAAATTTTCGCTAAAAAGCTATCACAAATCATGCAATATCGACATAAAAAAGATGCCGCTCAGGAGAAAAATACTCCCTGCGGCATCCCTGCAAGCATCACTTTTAGAAGTTAACAACCGGCCATTCGTCAGGTGTCCAGGTCATTTCACGAATTATCAATTTGGGGGCTCCTTCTTCTGCCACAGAGTAGGCATGAGAGATAAAATAGTCCTTCCCGTCCAGATGATAGGCTGCATTATGGCCTACTCCGGCATAGTCCTTGTTGCCCTGAATCACTAATGAACCACCTCCCTTGTTCATAGCTTTTCCGTCTTTGTCTAAATAAGGTCCTGTGACAGTCTTCGAACGTCCAACCATGACTTTATAATCACTTTTCAAGCCCTTACAGCAATAGTCAAATGACACAAACAAGTAATAATAATCACCGTGCTTCATGATAAACGGCGCTTCAACTGCTCCATCACCTGCATTCTCTTCATCCAGATTAAAGGTACGTTGACGGCGAGAAAGTGAATACCACTCTTCCGGCTGAGCCACTCCATTCATATCAGGAGTCAGCTTTACCATCTTGATGCCATCCCAGAATGAGCCGAAATTCATCCAGGGTGTACCATTTTCATCAATAATGATATTGGGATCAATAGCATTCCACATATCCCGGTTAGGTACCGACTGAATTACTTTTCCATGGTCTGTCCATTTGAAATCAGGACTGGAAGGGTCGAGCGTAGGATTGGTTGCGTGACCAATAGCCGAAGTATTCTTTCCAAATGCCGAACATGAATAAAACAAATGATAAAGTCCATTGTGGAAAATAATATCCGGTGCCCACGTGTGCCCGTTATAGCCTTTCACAGTTTCCACTGCCCATTGAGGCGCTTTCTCAAATACCGGTTTTTCAAACTTCCAGTTCTTCAAGTCCTTTGAGGACATCACGGAAATTCCATGTCCGGTAGCGAAGAGATAATAAGTGTCACCCTGCTTAGCCAGCACTGGGTCATGGGTCATAACTTTACTGGTTGGGATGACCGACGACTTCTTAGGAGAAGAAGCGTAAGCTGCGCTTGCTGCAGCCAGGAAGATAAATGAGAAAATGATGTGTTTCATAATCCTAATCACGATATTATACACAAAAGAAACGCCTTGCAAACAAGAATTCCTTATCTACAAGGCGTCCAAACTAACATATTATAAGTCACTGTACTTTCTTTCCCCAATCTGTACGCCAAACACCGTTACTTTGATGATATCCAGCAAATACAATAGTCGGTGTACGAGGAATCATTTCCCAGTCTACTTCACGCTGTAAATACAGTTTTACGCCATTAGCTGTTAAAACCTGATTCTCTGCATCATAACTCCAGCTACCACCTTTCCAAGTACCCTCTGTAATTTTATGATCTGCAGAAAGAGTCATAATTGCAGAAGCATATTGCTGCCCCGGATGATTAGAAGACATTTGAATCATTTCCCAATCACCAATCAATTCTCCTTCTGTAATAGGAACCTGAGGAACAGCTCCATAGCGTTCAGGCATAACCAAAGGCCACCCGTCTTCCGTCCAACGGATACTACGTACATGTCCCATCATTACTGCATTAGATTCATAAACTCCCGGTACGTTTTCGGGTAAACGTCCTTGTGAAGAATAGAACCAGTTTCCATTGCCATCATCAAACACTGCACAGTGAGAAATACCCACCCATCCATAGCTATTACTGAATTTATAAGGATGAGTTACTACAGGCTCTGCCTGGATACCGTACGCTGCATCATTATTATTTATATCCAACCAAGGTCCATTCATACTCCGAGCACGTACTACTCGAGTGTTATATTCTACCGCTAATGACCCATAAGCAAGGAACATATAATAATAACCTGTTTCTGGGTTATACACAACTTCCGGACCTTCCGAGCCCTGCCAGCGAGAGGTACCACGGCGTGCTATCAACTTTCCGTAAGTATTTGTATTCCAAGTAGAAATCCCCCAAGGCTTTCCTAAACTTGTTTTAGGCAAACCCGTCTCCGGATTTAATTCCACTTCTGCAATACCACTATGCCAAGAACCATAAATCAACCAATGGGTGCCATCCTTATCAACTAAATAAGTAGGGTCAATAGCATTAAAATAGAAATACGCATCCCAGTTATTCAGGTTAGGCCGGCTCCAGTCATTCATTCCCCGGTCTGAAGATGAACAGACTACCATACCTTTGTCTTCCCATACATTAGAAGCCGGATCTGAAGTTTCCATCAAACCAATAAAAGCACGTTCTGTCCAAGAACCGTCAAAATTATCTGTTGTATTTGTTTTTCCAGTTTGAATATAATTATCTACAACAATACTATAATACATACGATACAAACCTGTTTTTACCTTACGTACTACAGGAGCCCAATAGCCATAAGAAGGAGACTCTATTGGCTCCAAACCCATTTCTGCACGATATGCATTCAGGTTTTCTTTTACCCATGCCGGAGCCTCCTGCATAGTAGCTCCCATGTACTCCCAGTTGACCAAGTCTTTAGAGCGACGACAATGGAAATGCCCATGTCCGTCATGTGCATTACCATACGAAGCGTCAGTCTGATACATATAATAATAGCCGTCATCAGCCAACACGACAGAAGGGTCATGTACATTAGCCAGGTTCCACTCATTCCGCTTATCCCATCCCGCAATAGAAGTATAATCGTCTTCATAATCAGGCGCTACATAGTCTGCTAGTTTATCATCCAAAGTAGCCGCAAGAGTAGTCACTTGTACCTCCTCCGAATACATGGGTTCATTATCAAGCACAGTTACAAAAGCACGTACATAATAAGTCGTACTTTCCGTCAATCCACTTAAGACAACATTGATATCACTACCGCTTCCTTCCACTTCTACAATTTGATTTTCAATGGTGGGAGAAGCTTCTGTTCCATAACATATTCCTCGTTTTAATATATAAGAGGAAGGATCTTTTACTTGAGCTGAAACATCTACCGACTTATATGTCACATTTGAAACAGAAGGCTTCTCTAAAGACATATTGCCAATGCTCACTCCATTTTCTTCGTCGCTACATGCACTCAATACACAAGCCAGTCCGACGAAAACATATTTCAATGCATTTTTTATATTCATATAACCATTCTTTTTATTAAAATCTTCATGCTGATTATTCTCCGGTTATTTCCCAGCCTGGGTTTTGCTTCAAGTTAGGAGCCATTTTGACATCAGAATCAGGTATCGGGAACAGATAATTTTTCGGGATATTGAACACACGTGTCTCTATTACCCCTCCATTCTGTGCAGAACGCGCTGGTCCATACTGGTAAACAGGAGCAGCTTCCGTTCCTGAGATTTCCACGCCATACAAATTCAACAATTGTTCATAATAAGGCTTAGACTGTTCTTCTGAAGCCGTTACATTATCGTATGCCCGCCAGCGGCGCAAGTCCCACATACGATGATCCTCAAAACTTAATTCAATACGACGTTCATTACGAATACGTTTCAGTAATTCTGTCTGGTCCGTATATTCATAATGAGGCATACCAGCACGATCACGAATTTCATTAATATATTGTTTTGCCTTGTCCAGATTACCAGCTTCACAATAAGCTTCAGCAGCATTTAACAGTACCTCTCCATAACGGAAAATAATCCATGAATGAGGATAGTTGGTAGGATTCTGACAAGAAATATTATTTACAAATTTCTTCAAATAGTATCCTGTACAAGTTCCTCCCATAGAGGCTGAATAATCTTTCCCTCCATCCGTACGCATGTCCAATTTACGTTGTTCATTATCTTTTGCACTACCCCATGTCATACCTTGATAGAAAACAATCTGAGCCAAACGTGGATCACGATTCACATACGGATTCTGTGCATCATAAGCATAATCACCACCTCCTTCATCAATTCGTTTTCCATCTAACATCTCAAAACAATCTACAAAGTTCTGAGTTGGACTTGTACGACCTGCAGCCGAAAATTTTCCAGTGAAACCAACAGGCAAGAATACTTGCTCCACTTTGTTTGTATTCCATACCGAACGAGACAAAATGATTTCATTGTTATACACCGGATTGGTAGTAAAACATTCATAATAATCATTTTCAGGATTTCCCGTAGCATATAACTGATAAGGATTAGACTGCTGCGCATTCTTATCAATAAAATCCTGCGCAGCTTGTGCGGCAGCCTGCCACCAAGACTGCTCTCCAGTAGGATTATTGAGAGCTGAAGCCTTATAAAGTAAAGCACGAGCTTTTAAAGCATAAGCTGTTGCTCCATTCACACGCCCCCAGTTTGTCGTTTCATTAGAGTATCGGAATGGTAAAGCATCTTTTACCTTGTCGCATTCATCTGCTACCCATTGCAAAACATCTGCCGCAGGAGTACGAGCCTGATTCATTTGTTCAAGATCTTCCATACTGAAAACAATATTCGTACCATCTTCATTCTCTCCTACAATCAGCATATCACCAAACCAGCACACCAAATCAAAGTGGAACAATGCACGTAACAATCTTGCTTCATTGCAATAACGTTCGTATAACTTATTATCATCACCCGACTTTTCAGCGTTACCAACAACAGAAGCCTGAGCATTATTTAAAAAGATATTGCATTTACGGATTCCTGCGAAATCTGTATTCCATTGCCCCAATAAAGGATGGTCTTTTGCTGTATACGAATCGGTAGCTACTTTCGTGTAATAATGTAACCCCCAATAGGAGGTTGCATTATCTGTCATACAATCACGAGAAGCACCTGTAAACTGATCATCATTTAAAGGAGCCAATCCATCAGGCAGATTTGTATAGATGTCTGTCAGGAACTCACGCGTCATAGTCTGATTAGTAAACACCTTTTCATCTGAAAGGGTTGCATCATACTCTTTATCCAAAAAGTCACTGCAAGCCGTACCAGAAAATAATAATACGGCTAACATTATATAAGTATATTTCTTTATCTTCATAATATTGCTTTATTTAAAATCCTACATTGATACCAAATGTAAACGATTTTGTTTTAGGATAATTCCAGATATAGTTCAATGGATTTTCAGGGTCAAAACCTTTCGGCAAATGACTCCAGTTACATAAGTTATAACCACTAAAATAAATACGTACTTTTGTCATATTGGCTTTTGCAATCCATTTTTTAGGTAAAGAATAACCCACTTCCACATTACGCAAAGAAAGGAAATCCCCGTTTACTACCCAGATAGTAGATTCATTATATGGATAGTTACGGTCGATATTACTAAATGAATTAGACAAACGAGGATATTTTGCATTGATATTACGCGGGTCAGTCGGATCGTCTGTATAATATCCCCATGTATTAACTACTTCGTGAGTAGAGGTACCTCCCCATCCAAAACCATAGTCCATATTCTCACGACAGCCTACCGTACGGTTCAAATAAGCAGTCAAAACTGCACGGGCATCCAATCCTTTCCACTCAAAACCGATATTTACAGTCGGAATCAACTCTGGAATCTTAGTATATCCCATCGGTTCTTTATCATAAGCATCTATAATACGGTCACCGTTTGTATCCTTAAAAATGGCATTACCCAACTGATATTTTCCCGCCGAATGCCAAGGATATTTTTCCGGATGGTCAATAGCATCCTGATGAGATTCAGGAATTAAGGCAGGATCACTTGCCCATTGTACCCATGTTAACAACTGGCTTTGGTTTATACGATTACCAGTTTTTGACTGGTATGCATAATCAGGTGCAACCTCATCCATTTCTGTAATCTTATTGGTATTGTAAGTCAACATACCCTGAATATGATAAGTAAAATCACCAATCTTATTCATGTGTCCCAATGTCACTTCAAAGCCTTTTGTTTCCGCTTTTCCATAAGAATCCAAAGGTACAGCTGCCCCAAACATTCCTGTCGGTATGGTAGAACGAGTCACAAGTATATTTGAACGCCATTCTTTAAATAAATCAATCTGTCCATACAATTTCTTATTCCAAAAATCAAAATCCATACCCACATTCACCATGTCGGAAATTTCCCACTTAATATTTCTATTTCCTACAGTAGATTCATAAATACCAGTGTAAGCAGACTGAGACGTTCCAAAATTATAACGGCCACCCGTTTCTGTATAAGCCCCTTGATAAGGATAACGAACAGAAGGAACTCCATCAGAAGTAGTATAAATATCAGACATACCGGCACGACCATAAGAAGCACGAATCTTCAGCAACTGGGTAGCCTTATTTTTAAACCAAGGTTCTTCTGATAAGACCCATCCCACAGAACCACCTGGGAATAATCCATAACGTTCTCCCGGTGCAAAATTATCATTCCCCATATAAGACAAATTACCCGATACAATATAACGGCTGTCATATACATAGGTAGCTTGTGCATTATAAGAAAGATAGCGATTTGAAGAATATTGTCCGCGTACTACATTCTGATATGAACGCATGAATGCTTTAGCATCTAACCAATGTTTTTTATTAAATGTATGGTTATAAGAAAGACCTCCGTTTATGTTGATATTATAATAATAATCACGAGGAGAAGTGCTTGGATTAGGCAAAGAAGCTGCTGTACGCATACGTTTGTATGTATACTGAGACACATCGCTCACATCATCACGGAAATTATAATAATATCCATCTATGTCTGCTACCTGAGTCTGACGGAAAGTTTCATAAGAATCAAAACTAAAAGTCAGATTTGCTTTCAAGCCAGGCAGCAATGAACCTAAATCCCCGTTAGCAGTCAATGTTGTATATAGGTTACGACGACGATTCTTCTCAATACCTCTTCCCGCAATCTGAGCCGCGCCATTCTTACTGTCGCTATCAGAAGGAAAGAACCAATTACCGTTAGGTGTAAAAACAGGGTTAATAGGAAGATTTTCACCAGCTCCCCAAGTAAAAATATTCCACGTATCAATACCGGGCTGACTAATATTATCAATACGACCACCTAAATCCAAAGATACGTTCAAAAATTTATTGACATCAATATCAATGTTTGAACGCAAATTATAACGATTCAACGTATGCTGTGTACTATATCCTTCATTATAATCAGTCCATTCTGTATTATACAAACCTTCCTGGCGCAAATAAGAGAAAGAAACATAATAACGAGCACGTGCATTACCTCCACTAATCTGCAAATTAGTACGATACTGAGGGGCTAAGTCTCTTAACATTGTGTCATGCCAGTTCGTATTAAAATACTTATACCGATCCATTCCCGTCAGCTGCTCGCCATTACATACACGACGATACATTTCAATATCATAGTCACTAAATTCAGGTTCTTTTCCATCCAGATAATTTGCCTGATTTTTCGTTAAGGCATAATTATATGAATTTTGACTTTCAGGAATACCAGATACAGTCTGGAAACCTACTTCTTGTGTAAAATCAATCTTTGTTCTACCAGCCTGACCACGCTTTGTAGTGACAATAATAGCTCCATTTGCACCACGCATACCATAAATAGCGCAAGCAGCAGCATCTTTTAAAATTGTAATGCTTTCTATTGGATATGCATCCAAGAAGGACAAATCTCGTTCCACATTATCAACGATAACCAAAGGTTTCTCCGCAATCTGTCCATCATTTGCCAAATTATTATTCATAGTACGTAAACCACGAATATAGAATAGGGTCTCACTCCATCCTGGTTCTGAGTTCTTTTCGTATGTTTCCACACCTGTTACTGTAGAAGTAAAAGCATTCTGTAACACAGTAACCGGATGTTTCTCCAATTCCTCACCAGTTACCACAGATGTAGCTTCTGTCATATATTTCATGGGCTTACGACCGAAAGGCACAGGTGCGGTATGCATATACACATCTGTATCTTCTTTCAATACAATCGTAAAACCACCATCAAGTTCAGAAGCAACTTCTGTAGCAGGAAGATATCCCACACATGTAGCATAAATTTCATCATTGGGTACTACCTTCTTCAATTGGAAATATCCGTTTTCATCGCTCAAGGCAATTCGGCTACCCTCAAGCACATTTACGACAGCACCTGGAATTGGATTACCCTCTACATCCACCACACGACCTTTTAATATGCCTTCTTGTGCCCACACAGAAAGAGATGCAGAGCTTAATACAGTAGCTAATAAGACCTTATTCAGCCCTGTACGTATTTTATTTTTCTTATTTATCTTATACATAACCATTGAATCTTTTATTAATTCCATCCTGGATTATTCTCAATATTGGTTTTCCAAACCTCGCCTTCCGGTATCGGATACAGATACATCTTATCTTCAAACACACGGGGCTGAGCAATTTTACGCACATATTTAGTCTGTCCATTTTCGCGTACTACATCTACCCCATAAATATCACGGGCTAATGCTTCTTTGGCCACACCCCAACGACGAACATCCCACGCACGATGATCTTCGAATGCCAATTCTATTGTGCGCTCACGGCGAATAAATTTGCGGGCAGCATCCTGAGATTGAAGATCTGCACGGTTTTCCAATTGCAATGTCATTCCTACGCGATCACGAATCGGTTGGATAACCGCCAATGCTTCTTTATAATTACTTGGACTCACTTCATTTATTGCCTCCGCATAATCAAGCAGGATCTCTGCATACCGAATAAAAATCCAGTTTCTGAAAGCTGTACCTCCATGATTATTAGCCAAAATTTCTTCTGGCATATATTTACGAAGATAATACCCTGTAGGAGTTACATTCGCATTACCAATAGGATTATCACGTTGCCCCTTAATTACGTTTATTGTTCCATCATTCCAATCTACTCCATGATACAAAATAGAGGCAGCCAAACGTGGATCACGATTATAACACGGATTAGCATCGTTATAACGCACTCCTGATTTCACTGTCGGAGCTGGCACTCCGTTAGATGTAGTTGAGTTATATACAGGAGCTCCGGTATCATCATATTCTGTAAATGGAGATGTTCCATCTGCTAAATCATACATATCCACTAAATTCTGTGAAGGACACATGCCTCCCTTTCCTCCTTCTCCTACAGGAGTATCATTCTCCACTGCACTCCAGCCAAACGTACCATCATTCCGCCAAAATATTATTTCCGTATTCTTACCGTTATCTGTTGCAGGTTTCAAAATCGCATTCGCATAATTAGCCTCCGCTGTAGCATTATCTTCTTGCCAAAGTTTAAACTTACCTGTATCACCAAAATCTGTAATAAAACTTTTGGCTGCATCAGCAGCATCTTGCCAAGTAATATCAGTCTGTCCAGCAAAGCGCGGACTAGCCATGTATAACTTTATACGACATGCTAAAGCACGTGCTGCAGGCTGCCATACACGACCGGAAAGTTTATCCAACTCGGCCTGTACTTCTTCAACTGTCAATAAATCACTTTCACATTCTGCCAATTCCTTCAGTATAAACTCTTGCACATAAGCTTTTGTCGTTGGACGTTCCTTGTAATCAGAAATCAAATCGCCATCTGGATCAAGTACTTTTGTCACTAAAGGTACCGGACCATATCTCAAAAACAATTCCCAATAAAAATAGGCTCTGAAAAAACGGGCTTCTGCTTTATAAACAGCCTTATCACGGAGATACACATCGTATGTATCTTCTTCCGCTTGAGGTACCTCATCTATTTTTTCCAGCAACATATTACATTTACGAATGGCACGATAATAATTTTCCCATACATCGGTCAGTTCGTTTGCAGCTTCTGCACTATAATAATTTCCAATATTGAAGCTTACACGAGTTCCGGCATTTGAATAGCTGGTTTCCCCTAAATCAGTGGCAGAATCCATCCAGGAATTGTTAATACGTCCTATACCATGGCGTAGAAAATTATAAGTATCATAATGAAACTCTTCCATGTTCGTCCATAAACTGAAGGTTTCTTCCTCTGTCAGTTCATTACTTGGCTGCTTATCCAAAAAGTCACCGAACATTTCTTCACAAGAAGTCAAGGACGTTCCTGAAAGTGTTGCAGCCAACAAGGTATATATTAATGTTCTATTTATTTTCATACTGATATTTTTTAGAATTGAATATTTACACCAAAGTTTACGGTTTTCATAATTGGATAACGGTTCGAACCATTACTTTCCGGGTCTGTCAAACCTCCCAAATGATCCCAAGTAACCAAGTTGCTAGCATTCACATATATTCTACATTCTTTCATAGCTGCTTTCTTAATCCAGCTCTGCGGCAAAGAATAACTAAGTTCAATATTCTTTAAGCGCAAGAAGGCGCCATTCTTCAGGAAGAATGAGTTCTGCCGCTGATTATGGTTTCCATAAGAATCATAATGTAATAGAGGATAAGTAGCATTTGCCAAGTTATATTCTTCGCTCATGGCCGGATTCCAACGTCCCAAATGATGCTCCTTTACCTTACCACCATTTACAAAGGCAAACATAGCTTCTGCATCATAAAAACGAGAAACATGATCTACTCCTTGGAACATCACACTAAAACCAATTCCTTTCCACTGAGCTCCGAGAGTCAATGCATACGTATTTTCTGGAATATCACTATAACCAATAAATGTTTCATCACGGTCGTCAATGAAGCCATCACCATTCATATCCCGATATTTCAAGTCACCTACTTGCACATTTCCATAAGTAGACTTCGGGAAATTCGGATTGTCTAAGTCTGCCTGAGTAACAAAACCATCACAAATCAATCCAAAATACTGATTAATCGGATGTCCTTCCTGTTTACGATAACCTGTTTTTGCATCAGGTTCATCCATATCAAGAATTTCATTACGTGCATGTGAGAAAGTAAATCCTACATTGTAATAAAAATCTTTACCAATCCGATTGTTATGTTTCAATTCAAGTTCAACACCCTGATTCTTTGTCTTTCCCAAATTTCCTGCAGCCATTACAACACCAACCCATTGTGGACGAGTCAAATATTGAGTCAGAATATCTGTACGGCTCTCATAGAAATAATCAAAATTACCAGTTAACAATCCATTCCACAAACCGAATTCCAAACCTACATTATATTTACGCGCACGTTCCCAAGTTACATCATAGTTAGGATACTGACTTTCGTAAATACCCGTTACCGTTTGGTTGCTACCAAAACGATATGCATTTGCCAATTGTGTCCATACCGGTTCATACAAGAAACGTTGCTGTACGCCATTTACCATATATACATCATTACCAACTTCACCATAAGATGCACGCAATTTAAGATTGTTCAACCAGCTGGAAACAGGCTGCATAAATTTTTCGTTAGATATACGCCATCCCAAAGAGAATGAAGGAAAGAAACCAAATCGTTTACCCTTACGGAAGTTTTCAGAACCATTGAAACCAAAGTTCACTTCTGCCAGATAACGATCATCATATCCATAAGTCGCACGACCAACTAATCCCTGATAGCGCTTAGCCAGGTCAGCCTGATAACGATAATCATTCTGGTTATACAACATCATAGCGGTCACATCATGCTTTCCAAACTTACGAGCGTAATTTAACTGCAACTCCATGTAAAGTTTATAGGTCGTAGTCTGATCATTACCAGCATAAGCCAACTCCGTATCATTGTTAAACTGGGTGTATCCGTCAATAGAGTTATAATTATTACGGTCTGTCAATTCATAAGTAGCAAAATCAGCTGTAAATTTTCGGTTGTAATATGCATCATAATCAAAAGATGCCATACCTTTTACAGAAAGTCCCGGAGTAATCTTATGCAAATCATAATTCACAATAAAGTTTGTTTCATTAATTGTATTGGTAGCACGTGTAAATCCAGCTTCTGCCAAACGACCTACAATATTATTCTGGTTCTGAGAGTTACCACCATACAAAATCTGTTTTGCTTCTCCTTCTTCACCAATATTATAACTTACAGGGAAAAGCCATCCCGGAGTATGATTCAACTCATAAAAGACTTCACTATATGAACCATCCAGACGTTCGTCAGAGTTCGGGCCACGACGTTCCTCAAAGCGGGTTCCAAAGTTTACAGAAACCGTCAAATCATCTGTCACCAAAAAGTCCAGATTTCCACGGAAAGCATAACGGCGATAGCTTGAATTCGAACTATTTCCATACTGGTCTGTACTAAAGTTCTTAAACAAACCCTGCTGATTATAATATTCTGCGGAAGCAAAGTAACGAACACGTTTTGTACCTCCTTGTACATTTACATTATAACGTTGAGCAGGAGCTGTACTGCGAAGCACTGTATCATACCAGTCGACATTCGGATAAAGCATAGCATCCAATCCCGACAACTGACCATTACGAGATTTTTTATACATCTCAATATCATAAGCTGAATATTGAGAACCCAGCCCATCATTGGCACGTGCTTCTTCCAATAAAACAACAGAATCATAAGAATCCAAATAGGTGTCTTTACGAGTCGGAGACTGAACCTGCCAGTTAGCAGTCAGACTCACGGTTGGTTTCTGATCCTTTCCTCGTTTTGTCGTAATCAACATAACACCATTTGCACCACGTACACCATATACAGCAGTAGCTGAAGCATCCTTTAACACAGATATAGACTCTATATCATCAGGTGAAATCTGTGAAAATTCGCGTTCCACGCCATCCACTAAGATAAGGGGCTGATTGTCTCCTGCAAAAGAGGCACGACCACGAATGTAGATTTGTGCATCATCCGCACCCGGAGCACCAGACGTCTGAGAAGTAATCACACCAGAAATCTTACCAGCCAAAGCCTGAGACACGTTTCCAGAAGGCGATTTTAATAATTCTTTTGAGGACACCTGAGAGATCGCACCTACAACACTCTCCTTTTTCTGTGCACCATAACCAACAACTACAACTTCTTCCAGAACTTCTGTATCTTCTTTCAAAGTTACAACTAAATTCTTCTTTCCTTTTACACTAATTTCCTGTGTCTGATAGCCGATATAACTGATTTGAAGCACTGCATTTTCTGACACAGTCAGCACAAAATTTCCATCAAAATCTGTAATAGTACCATTAGTGGTTCCTTTTTCCAATACACTGGCTCCAATTACAGTTTCTCCTGTTGGATCTTTTACTACTCCTTTTACTTCTTTGGTAGATTGGGCAAAAAGGCCCAGAGTCCACAACATGCAAAAGAAGATCATAAATAACCGAGGGAAATATCCCTCCGTTATTTTTGGATTTGTTTGTATGTCTTTCATATATTATTATTTAATGTTAGCAATAAACGGATAAGTTACTTGAGTAATAATATCCAGATACGAACCATCCACAGATAAATAAAAACCGACTTCATCTGCCACTAATTCTGGATATACCCATTTATAAGTTATTTCATTACCTGAACTTGGCATTATGGTTGCATCCATCGTAAATGTATCTCCCTCACGAGACAATACCATATTAATAGTAGCATCACTCATATCATTTAAAAAAGTATCCCAATTAAATGTACTTTCAAATGGATACTTAGAATTTGCAATAGCATGCCCATCATCATACAACTGATTACCAATCCATCCCCAATTGTCAGCACGGACAGAGGCATATTCCTCATAACCACTAGCCCCGCGTTCAATTCCATTACATATAGCCAAGAGCCAGTTATTCCAGTTCTGTCCTGTAGAAGAACGATGATTAATAAACTGACAACCTAATTTACAATCTCCTGCAACTGTCATTACTTCAGAAATGTCACCAAAGAAAGGCGTTGTAAAATCCTTATTTCCAACAATATTTTCATTCTTATCCCAAACATTTCCTACATAAGCCTCTTCCAAATCTATCTCAAGATATGAGCCATCCACTGTTAAAAAGACTCCTAATTCACCATTAGGAATTGCGCCATATGTCCAGCTATATGTCCAATTCAATTTAGACTTAGTCACAATGTCTGCATTCATCGTTAATGTAGAGCCTTTACGTTGAATAGTTAAATCAACAACTGCACCTTCCATTTCCTGACAGAATAGAGTCCAACCATTTGTTAAATCATAAGTATTTGACAAAGGATAGCCTGATTTGTCTATAGTATTATCACCATTTCCATTCAACCAACCCCAATTATCAGCACGAACAATCGCATATTCTTGATAACCTTCTTCATTAGGGAGTTTACCATTGGATATTCCTAAAACCCAGTTATTCCAAGCATTAAGCCCATTCGTATGGTTCACAAAACGATGATGGAAAATACAATCTCCATCAGCTTTCATAATAGGTGAAAACTCACTCCACCAACCTGTAGAACAATCGGGAGCTCCTAAAATATAAGGATTCTCATAAGTAGGGCCATCTCCTTCACCGCTATCACCTCCTTCACCAATTTCCGGCAACTCTGGTTTGGCTATTTCTTTTTCTGTTATTAGATTCTTATAAACAGACACTTCATCAATCCACATTTTTACAGGCTTTTCTTTTGAGCCATAACCAAAATATAATTTTGAAGCCTCAGTCATAAAGCTCATAACTTCTCCTGATGTTACAGCACGAGATACCGTTGCTACAGACTCATCATTCGTTATCGTTCCGTCAATTGCAACTCCATCTATATAAATAGCATAACTATCAGGTTTTACAGCAACTGAAAACCAATGCCACTCTCCAGCAGTAAGTAATAAAGAATTTGTATTTAGTTTTTCTTCATTATAATACAAATCTGAATTTGCAGTAAACATCAATTTTTTGCTTCCCGTCTCATCAGAAAAACAAAAAATCGGGGTATCTTCATCCGACTCATTTAATTTCACCCAGCCAGTTAATGAAGCTGCCTCTTGCAATGTATAAAACTGCAAAGGATTAGAATAAGACACATATCCCCCATCCAATTCTAATACCACTTCCAATTGTTTATCAACAACTAATTTCGGAGCTTTTCCTCCTTGATAAACACCAATAGACACATCTGATCCCAAATCGTCAAAAGTGTACGATGCCAGTTCTTTTAAGGTTGGCTTCTGCTGATTACCTGCCGGTGGATCCATCTCTCCCCAATCCTGACAAGACCACAGACAAAAAACAGCGAACAATGCAACTAAAAATTTAGTCCTCATAATACTGATTTTTTTGGTTATTTAATTTTATAGTTTATTTAGTAAGGCAAATGTAATGTTTATTAAATATCTTAGGGTAGATAAAAAGATTCAAAAGAGTGGATAAAAGTGTTTTCCACTAAAAAATCATTTATCCTCCAATAAGAGAAAAAACATTTAACTTACTTATAAACAACTATATACCAAATTATCAGTATTAATCTTCTAACAAACTACTCGGAGTTACATTAAAATGCTTTGTAAAACAACGAGTAAAATATTTCGGGTCATTAAATCCGACTTCGTATGCAATCTCAGAAATATTCATTGTACGGGTTACCTTATTCTTCAGCAGAAGTTCACGAGCCAGATTCAAACGATAATTACGAATGAACTGGCCGGCAGATTGTCCTGTCAGGCTCTGCATTTTTTTATTCAACAAACTCTTGCTGATGCCAACCGCCTCTATAAAATCACTCACCTCAAAGTCCGGATTCTTATAATTTTCTTTTACAACTGACATTGCTTTGTTCAGGAACTTCTTATCGCCAGAATTCTCATCCACCTCCAACGAATCAGTATTCATATCAATTGAGAACTTTTGTTGGAAACGTCTTCGATTCTCCAATATATTGGAAATACGGGCCAACAACATGTTCTCATCGAAAGGTTTCAGTAAGAATGCGTCTGCACCCATTTTATAACTTTCCAAACGTGCTTCGTCAGAAGTTTTGGCTGTCAACATCAAGAAAGGAATATGAGATATGGAGAAATCATTCTTTACACGACGAGATAATTCCATACCATCCATAACCGGCATCATCAGGTCACTAATAATAAAGTCCACATTATTAGAATGCAATATATTCAGGGCCTCTTCTCCCTGAGCGGCCTCCAACACATTATAATATTCAGCTAAGATAGAACGGATATAATCGCGCATATCTTTATTGTCTTCGACTACCAGTACAACCATCTTCCCATTACGAGGTACATCTATCACGGTATCTTCTTTTTCTATCTCAGAAGAATCCGGCTGGGATTGAGTCTCACCATATAAAGCTGGCAAGAGAATGCGGAATGAGGCTCCTTTCACCGGATTATTCTTCGCATAAATCTTACCGTCTAACATATCTATCAGCTTCCGGCATAAATACAAACCTATGCCGGTACCACTCTGACCACTGACCGACTCAAGGCTTCGGTTATCGGATTGATAGAACTGCATGAAAATACGCTCCATATCATTCTCAGGAATACCTTTTCCCGTATCACGAACACTAATGAACAGCTTCTTCTCATTTTCTTTGCCAATAACTCCTACATATATGCCTACCTTCCCTCCCTTTGGAGTAAACTTCAGAGCATTACTGATTAAATTTGTCATAATCTTACGCATCACATCCTCATCGAACATCAGAATCGGATCGGCAAGGTGAAGATACAGCTGAAGGTCAATGCCACGATTCTTCGCATAATCTGCAAAAGGTGGCACAATCTCGGCCATAAATTCTCTCAGATTCCCATAATTAGTGGCAATTTTGATACGCCCCTCCTCCACTTTCCGGAAATCCATCAACTGATTAACCAGCGAAAGAAGATATTTTGAATTACGCTCTACCAGATGCAACTGTTCTATTACCTGTGGATTATAGCTCAATTTCAAAGCGCGTTCGATAGGACCGACAATCAACGTCAATGGAGTCCGGAATTCATGTGTAATATTGGTAAAAAATGCCAGTTTGTCAATGGTCAGCTCTTCTACCTTACGCGACATCTCTAAAATCTGATTCTTTTGCGTAGTGATTTTCTCATTCTGATCTTTCAGTAACTGATTCTGTTCCGAAAGCTCATGCGTTTGATTGGAAAGCAGTTTCTTTTGCTCCTCCAACTCAGAAGTACGTTCTTCTACCATCTGATGCAATAAATCTTGCTGACGCTTCATAGCCTGATAACGCCACCTCAGGATACGATAACCACCAAACAGGATAATAAACAAGACAGAAAGTAGGAACCAGGGGGTCTTATAGAAATAAGGACGCACTACGATAACCAATTCCTCTGTATGCGCAAGCCAGTGTTTGCCATCAGGAGCATATCGAAGCTGGAAAACATATTTTCCTGGATATAGATTGGTATAAGTCGCATTATTTCGATTGGAGGGTACAGTTACCCATGCGTCATCAAACCCTTTTAAACGATATGAATATTGCGCCTGAGATTCTAACGCATAATCAAGTGCCGAGAACTCTATTGATAACGACTTGTCACTTTCATGCATGGCTATTTCCCCAGACTGAGGAAAGACTTCCTGTCCAAACACTCTACAGTGGGTAAAAGCTAAGGGGAACTTACGCTGATGCTCAGCTTCAATCATCGGATGTATCTCCGTCAGTCCTTTCTGACTACCAAAGAACAAACGTTCCTTGTCAAACGACAAAGCTCCGGCATTCCAATAAAACTGATCAGAGATTAGACCGTCAATCTGACTATAATTGCGGAATGACTCTTCTTTTACATTAAAGCATGACAAACCATTATCCGTAGATACCCAAATATTGCCGTACCAGTCTTCCAAGATACCTCGTACACTATTGCTCACCAAACCATCATTCTTCGTATAAGCTTGAAATTGGTAATCATTTCCTTTTTTCAATGCTTTATAAAATCCATTTCCGTTACTTCCTAACCAGATAGTCCCATCTTTTGCCTGAAAAATAGAAGTGATACGTTCCCGATGTCCGGAATCAGGGCTGTCCAATTGATAGACATACTTCTTGTATTTCAATTGTCCCTTTTCGTATGCAGAAAGATTTACTCTTAAAAGGCCAAACGGAGAAGAAATCCAAAGTTCCCGTTCGCGAGTAATACACATTCCTAATGCATTCTGATTGATAATTTCTTTACTTTCATTCAAGAAAGGCTCTGAAATACTTCCATCAGCCGGATTATATACATACACATTATTCATTGTACCAATCCAAAGTAAATGACTCACAGGGTCAAAAGCCAAACTTGACACAAAAGGATCATTCAACGGAACAGGCATATAACGTTTAGAAGCAGATGGTTTACGATTAATCCAACCAAGTCCACCGCCCCAGGTACCTACATACAAACGGTCCTCATCACCTAACATCAATACACTTACAGTATTATGTGCCAAACTGGCTGGTGTTTCAGTGGTATAATGCAAGAAAGAATCACTCCCCTTCAAACGGCAGTTTAATCCCCCTTCTACGGTACCTACCCAAAGTGTCTGATACTCATCTTCCACTATCGAATTGACCGGATTATGTGACAAACTACCCGAAAGATTCTGCTGATGATAATAATTAACTACAGACAAACGAGAAGAAAACATTTTGCTTATTCCTCCTATTTCAGTCCCAACCCACACAATATCATTTTCATCATCCGCATAAAGGGTATTGATAAAATTACAAGACAAGCCGTGCATCTCCATGCCCTCACTTGCCTGGATACGGGTAAAATCAGAAGTCGAAGCATTAAACACATTCAATCCTAACAGCGTACCAACTATCACCTGGTCATCTCGTGTAGAAGTAATGGATGTCACATAATTCTGCGACAAGGAAGAAGGATTTTGAGCATTATGTACATAATGCACACTGGTATCCGTAGTCAAATCATAACTATACAATCCATTACTTGTACCAATCCACACATTGTTCTGACAATGATAAATACAAAATACCGATTCAAAAGAAGAAATATTCAAAGAAACAGATACGGGCTGTGGCTCCTGACTTGTTTCCACGCTCTCGCTAATCCGGCACATTTTTCCCTGGTGAAAAAACCAGATATAGCCGTCAATTTCATACAAAACGCAGCCACGTTCATGTATTGGAATGTTCGAAATCCGGATAACCTTTTTCACGGCACCTGTGCTATTAAATATTACCTTATAAATCTGTCCGCGGCTACAAAACCATAAATTACCAGATTTGGCAGTCATCAAGAAACTCACCGGTTGCTTCATCAACTCAGCCATTTCTACCGACTGTAAAGACTCTGCAGGCAACAATTGCAAGTTATCTGTAGAAAGGAGCTCTATGCCTGCTTCTCCTGCCATCCAAATACGATGAAAAGCATCCTCCGCCAATTTCTCCACAAAATTACTTCGTAACAGTCTTTTTTTATCCGTTGTGCTGGCACTAAAAACCACAAACTCATTGCCATCATAACGAGCTACTCCTCCTCCATACGTAGCCACCCACAAATAGCCGTCACTGGATTTGATGATATCATCTACAAAATTATAAGGCAGTCCATCGTTTATCGTAATAGAAGCCAACGAGAAACGAGAAGAGTTTTGTACCGCATAGAGTAGCCCATTCGGGCAACATAAGCAAAAGACAAGAAGCAAGTATAGAAGTAAGCTGTTTCTTTTCATAGAAATTATTCTGTTTTACACAAAGGTAAACCGTTTTTCGAGTCTTTTTCTGAAAAAGAGGATAAAAATCCACTCAAAAGACAAATGTCCACCCAATAGAAGAATTTGTCCACCTCAGGAAAAATGATTGCTCCTAATTTTATGCCTAAATTTCATAAAGACAGATATTTCACTGTTTTTCCATGAATTTCTCGTGTTTATTTATAAATTTGTATCACATTAATTTAATAATAAAACCATGAACAAACACTTAACCTTTCTTTCTGCGCTTGCACTAACAGCAGGACTCAGCTTACAAGCACAGAATGTCAACCAGATGGTTATCCAAGCCAATAAAATTGGAGCAGAAATTCAACCGACCATGTACGGCCATTTCTTCGAAGACATCAACTATGGAGCAGACGGGGGACTCTATGCAGAATTAATCAAGAACCGTTCATTCGAGTTCCCTCAAAGTTTTATGGGATGGGACATTTTTGGAAATGTAACTCTGCAAAATGATGGTCCGTTTGAACGCAACCCACATTATGTACGCCTGGCAGACCCCGGACATGCACACAAACGCACAGGTATTGAAAACGAAGGATTTTTCGGTATCGGACTCAAAGCCAATGAAAAATATCGTTTTACCGTATGGGCAAGAGGAGAAAACCAGACAATACGAGTAGAACTTATCAACAATGCGTCTATGGGAGAAACTCAGGTCATCACTTCACAAAACCTGACAATTAACTCAAAAGACTGGAAAAAATATGAAGTTATCCTCACACCGACCCAGACAGAAGCAAAAGCTCATTTGAGAATATTCCTCGATTCACCGGGCACCGTAGACCTGGAACATGTTTCTTTATTCCCTGTAGATACTTGGAAAGGACGTGAAAACGGATTGAGAAAGGACCTGGTACAGGCATTGGCCGACACCAAACCGGGAGTATTCCGTTTCCCCGGAGGATGTATCGTGGAAGGTACAGACCTGGCAACCCGTTACAACTGGAAAAACTCTGTAGGCCCGGTAGAAAACCGTCCGCTAAATGAAAACAGATGGCATTATACTTTCCCGCATCGTTTCTTCCCTGATTACTTCCAGACTTATGGCATGGGATTCTATGAATTGTTCCTTCTGTCAGAAGACATGGGAGCAGAACCACTTCCTGTACTGAACTGTGGACTTGCCTGCCAGTATCAGAACGATGACCCGAAAGCACATGTACAAGTATGCGACCTCGACAGCTACATTCAGGATGCACTCGACCTGATTGAATTTGCCAACGGAGGAACTGATACCAAATGGGGAAAGCTCCGTGCCGATATGGGACATCCGGCTCCATTCAACATGAAGTTCATCGGAATCGGAAACGAACAGTGGGGACCTGAATATCCTGAACGTTTGAAATTATTCGTAGAAGCTCTCCGCAAAGCACATCCTGAAATCAAGATTATCGGTTCATCTGGTCCGAATTCTGAAGGAAAAGACTTCGATTACTTGTGGCCGGAAATGAAGAAACTGAAAGTGGACTTGGTAGACGAACACTTCTATCGTCCGGAAGACTGGTTCTTGAAATCAGGAAACCGTTACGACAATTACGACCGTAAAGGCCCGAAAGTATTTGCAGGAGAATATGCTTGCCACGGAAAAGGAAAGAAATGGAACCACTTCCACGCTTCTTTGCTGGAAGCTGCTTTTCTGACTGGAGTAGAAAGAAACGCAGATGTAGTACACATGGCTACTTATGCTCCGCTGTTGGCTCACGTAGAAGGCTGGCAGTGGCGTCCAGACTTAATCTGGTTTGACAACCTCCGTTCTGTACGCACCTGCAGCTGGTATGTACAGTCACTTTACGGTCACAATACCGGAACAAATGTAGTTCCTCTGACTATGGATAAAAAACCGGTTAGTGGTCAGGAAGGCCAGAATGGACTTTTCGCCAGTGCTGTATGGGATGAAAACACACAGACTTACATTGTCAAAGTAGCCAACGTGTCTGAAAAAGCACAACCCATCAGTCTGGAATTTAAAGGCTTGAAGAAGTCTGTAACTTTAGGAGACGGAAAATGCATCACATTGCATACAGAAAACCCGGATGCAGAAAATACACTCGACAATCCGAACCTCATCACTCCTAAAGAAAGTAGCATTTCAATTGAAGGAAATACGCTCAATACCGAAATAGGTGCCATGACATTTGCTGTCTACAAGTTTAAAAAAGAAAGCAAATAACTCATCGGCTTTTATTGCTAAAAAGGTGCGTCCGGAATCATCCAGACGCACCTTTTTTTGCTCTGCTAATAATACATGCACAATCTATATCCCAGATAAAACAAACAAACACATGCTATACATAGCATAGCCAGTGTAACCATCAACGCCTTCTGACGTTCCCTAACACTTAATTCCATACAAAGTCCTGATTAATTCTGTAACAAAGAACAAAAAAACATATTACAGAACCATGTAAAACACATGACTTTTAGATGAATGTTCTTTAAAGAACGATTCTTATTACCACTGTAGTTTTATTAATAAGTCTTTCAAACACGGTCAAAACTTCAAATTATGTTATAAAACACGTGTAAACGCACACAAAACTTGCATAATTCCAGAAAGTCCGTACCTTTGCATCGTGTTTTTCATAGTATTAGATTTAAGGTTAACAAAAGGTTGGAGTTCAGCGGAACTCCTTTTTTTATGTCCTTATCTGAACAAAAAAATTCCGGGCCTGAAAACAAGTCTTTTCAAGCCCGGAATTTTTATTTTATGCTTTTATCATTTACATCGGTACAATCGTAAATCCCCATTGATATTCCTTATTAGCAGGAATCAGATATTGAGGATCTGGCACAGCTCCCCAGCTATCAAAACCTCCTACACCCATCTGTCGCATATCCAAGCAGACTTCCACGAAATCACGAGGAGTAATATCATTGATATGTGTATGACGAGGCTTGATATTCTTAGCGGTACTTACATCATGTTTCAACTCTTCTGCATCACGATTCCCCCACTGATAGTCACGATGAGTAGCTTCCTCTCCATCAAAATCTTCTATAGAATTACGGAGTGAGTTAAATTCCAATGTACCATCCGCATACACAGCCAGTCCTTTGCCATTTCTCTTTTTCAGCATCAACCAACGTGTATCGGTATGATGTCCGTTTTCTTGTGGACGCACATAAGGGAAATACATTTGTTCTGCTGTCGCCTGATATTCACCTACCAATGTACCATTATTCCGGTCGCAATAATTCTCTTCCGGTCCGCGACCAAAATAAGTCACCTGTTCAATTTCGGCTGGCAAGCGGAAACGAACACCGATACGCGGAACTACCAGTTTGGAACTTTCCTTGCGGATAGCTTCGTTTCCAGGAGTGAACGTAGCCATCAGTGTAGCTTCCGAAGCTTCTGTCTTCGCAGCTTCCATTTCCGTAGAAGTAAATGTATAATTTGCTTTCACTACTCCTGAAGGATGAATACGATAAGTAGCAATATACAGATTACCTGCAGCCAACAGATAGCTGACTTTCAGTACCGCATCTTTTCCATCCATAGCCAATGAAGCATCTACCACATTGAAATTCTTGCTAGACTGCTTCCAGATTTGCAAGCGCTTCGGCATCTGGCTTCCATAGTCATTGTCATTCGGGGCACGCCAGAAGTTAGGCTGTATACCAAATCCCTCATGGAAATATTCTGTTCCCTTCACTTTATAAGAAGTTACCAAACCAGTCGACTTGTCAAATACAAAAGCTACACGTGAAGACTGCACACTCAACAAGTTGCCATTTTCACTGCACTGCAAAGCGGGCCCCTGTACAGAGAATGAACGTGAAGCAGGGTCTATCGGCAAGCGGAACTGTTCGTGCGCTATCTCATATTCTTTCGGTACAAGCGATTCAGATTCTAACGTAGTTACTGAAAAGTTCACAAAATATTCCGTACCCACTTTGGCTTTCAATCCACTAACATTCACCGCCAACTCTTTCTTTTCCTGAGGAGCCACATCCAGTGAAACCTTGCCACGACGCACCACCTTATCATTTTCCTTCACTTCATACGAAATCATATATTTCTTCAGGTTCGTGAAATAAAAGCGGTTCAGTACATTAAACTTACCGTTTGCCAAGTCTGTAGCTTCAAAAGCCACATTCTGGTGCGCATATTTCACTTCGCTCATAGCCGGATGAGGATTGCGGTCCGGGTTCACGATACCATTACAACAGAAATTACCGTCACTCGGCATGTTGGTTCCGAAATCACCTCCGTATGCCCAATACTCTCTTCCGTTTTCATCCTTCACTAAAATACCCTGATCTACCCAGTCCCAGATATATCCTCCCTGCAAATTAGGATACCGATAGATAGCCTTCCACTGGTCCCACAAGCCTCCGGTAGAGTTGCCCATGGCATGTGCATATTCTGAAGGCACTACCGGACGGTCACTTCCTAACCGACCTATTGATTCCAGCCAGGATGCGCTGGGGTATTGCGGCACGTACATGTCAGAGTTCCATTCCCACTGAGCACGTTCATAATTTACCGGACGGTCCATCAGTCCCTTGTCGGCCTGTTTTACCCACAAATAAGCTTCATAAAAGTTGTAACCGTTTCCAGCCTCATTACCTAACGACCAGAATGTAACCGAAGGATAGTTCTTATTCCGTTCAAACATATTCTCCACACGGTAAAGATGCGGTTTCAACCATTCCGGATTATTTCCCAAGGTTCCACCCTTACGCAAATCATAATACATTCCGTGACTTTCAATGTTCGCCTCATCGTACACGTAAATACCATATTCATCACAGAGTTCATAAAAACGACGGTCTTGCGGATAATGACACAAACGTACCGTATTGATATTGTTCCGTTTCATTAGCTCCAAGTCCTTACGCATCAAAGCCTCATCTACATAGTGTCCTGTCAACGGATTATGTTCATGAATATTTACACCCTTCAGTTTTAAAGGCTGTCCGTTGATAAACAACACATGGTAATTCTTTCCATTGGTACCCTTTTGGTCTATTTCTTTGATTTCAATGCGACGGAATCCTACATGGTAAGGAATCACTTCGGTTACCTTTCCATTTTCCTTAACAGTCATCAACAGCTTATACAGATTAGGAGCTTCCGAAGTCCAGGTCTTCACTTCAGGCAGTTCCTTGCTGAACGATACGGTACCTTCTTTACCAGCAAGTACATCTACGGCTTCTTCACCATTGGCTACTACCTTTCCGTTATTATCGAGCAACTCATATCCAATACTCAACCCAGCCGTATTGGTACGATGATTCTTCAGCTCCATATCCAAACGGAAAATACCGTTACGGTACGAATCATCCAAAGTAGACACAATCCAGAAATCCTGTACTGAAGCTTTCGGCTGTGAATAAAGGAATACGTCACGTTCTATACCGCTGATACGCCAGAAATCCTGACATTCCAGATAAGAGCCTGTACTCCAACGGAAAATTTTTAAGGTCAATACATTATTCCCTTCCTTCAGATAATCATTTATCAGGTATTCAGCCGGATTCTTGGAGTCCTCATTATAACCGACTTCCTTTCCGTTCAAATACACATAGCATCCTGATTTTGCTCCGGCAATGTGAAGGTAAATATCACGGTCCTTCCATTCTGAAGGCACGGTAATATCACGCCGGTACACTCCCACTGGATTCTTCTCCGGCAACAAAGGAGGTTGAGGGTTACGAGGCTGAAACTCATATCCGTGATTCGTATAAATAGCCGTACCGAATCCTTGCACTTCCCAGTTTCCCGGCACCTTAATATCGTGCCATCCCTCTGTACTCACTTCCGGAGAGGTAATGTCTGCAGGAAGATTCAGGTACGAATCCGTATAATAAAATTTCCACGTACCATTCAACAACTCATAATAAGGGCTATTTTCATATTTTCCAGTCAAGGCCTGAGTCTTGTCAGCATAAGTCATAAAAGCCGACCTCGGTGCCTCCCGATTTACTGATACAGTCTGAATATCCTTCCAATAAGGCAAGGATGCATTTTCCGCATACAACTGCTGAGGAGCCCCACTAATCGTCAGCACTCCCGTCAATGAACAGCAAATAGTTTTGATTGCTTTAGTAAGAGTCTTTTCCATCTGTCCTTTTTTAAGGTTAATTATTTCCAGGGCGCAAGTTAGGAAGAAATTTTCATATTTCTTCCTAACTCCTTTATGAATTTTATTTTCTTAAAAAAGAAAGCCCGCCACCAAACTATAAACTCGATGACGGGTTCCCAATATATAGTCAGACTTACATTTTATTTTAATACCATACTACCGGCTCATCTCCCATCAGGAACTTCAATTCTCCGCCTTTCATAATATCAGCGTATTCAATCCAGGGTTTCTTATATTCAGTTCCATTGAAGACAATACCTTGTATGTAATTGTTCTGCTGGCCTTTGTTTTCACGTTCTATGACGAATTTACCAGCAGGAACGGCAATCTCTACTTTATCAAAGTTCGGATAGCCAAATACAAACTTGCCACCGGCAGGTTCTACCTGATAGAATCCGAAAGAAGAAAGGATATACCAAGCCGACATCTGTCCTACATCCTCATTACCAGACAAACCATCCGGCTGGTCTGTATACATGGTATGAAGAATCTCCTTAATTCTATCGGCCGTCTTCCAAGGCTGACCTACAAGAGTGTACAGGTAAACTGTATGATGACTCGGTTCGTTACCATGCGCATACTGGCCAATCAATCCGCTAATATCCGGAGAAGAAGCTTCTCCCATATCACCGTTTGCCAGGAATAAAGAATCCAGTTTGTTCACAAACGCTTCTTTACTGCCGAAGCATTCCACCAGTCCTTCTACATCGTGAGGTACCAGCCATGTGTACTGCCATGCATTTCCTTCACAATAATCATCGTCTCTATGAGAAGATGCATAAGGACTAAACGGAGTACGCCAAGAACCGTCGAGCATCTTTCCTCTCATGAAGCCCGTAGAAGCATCAAAATAATTCTTATATGACTTGCTACGTTTCAGGAAATATTCATAATCTTCCTGCTTGCCAAGCTTCTGAGCTGCCTGTGCCACTGCCCAGTCTGCAATAGCATATTCCATATCGTACGCAATAGCTTCCGTCATCTTGTCTGCCGGAATGAATCCGTATTCAATGCGATGTTCCATTCCGCGTTCAGGCAACATCGAAGATTCTTTCAGTGCCTTGAAGGCCAACTCTGTATCAAATCCTTTGATGTCCTTCAAAATGGCATCTGCCACCACCGGTACGCCCGGATTACCTACCATACAATTGGTTTCACACCCCATCAGATGCCATACCGGAAGCTTTCCTTGCTGCTGATGGATGTGAAGCATGGTATTGATAATGTCACTCATCTTTTCAGAATGCAGAATTGTCATCAACGGCTGTGCCGCACGATAGGTATCCCACAGTGAGAATGTAGTGTAATTTACAAAACCTTCGCCCTTGTGCATCTGTTTATCGGCTCCATAATAATCACCGTTCACATCACAGAATTCAGACGGAGCAAATAAGGTGTGATACAGACTTGTATAAAAAATCTTCTTTGAAGCCTCATCTGCAGTATACACTTTTACCTTATTCAATTCCTTATTCCAAGCAGCCTTAGCATCTGCAATCGTCTTCTCAAAGTCCCAACCACTCAGTTCTGTCTGCATATTCAGTTGTGCACCTTCTTCTGAAGTAGGAGACAATGCCACCTTCATATACACTGGTTCCTGATTTCCTGCAGCAAAATTAACTCTGGCAAACAGCTGTGCACCTTTTGCCATATCACCTTCCTTTACAGAATCGTTGACAATAAATTCTACATTATCAAACTTACGTGAGAATTCTGCACGGAAAAATACACGCTGGTCGTCGGCCCATCCCTTTGAATAGCGATAACCGCTCACGGTACTATCGTTTACTACTCGTATCACGGCTTCTGTGGTTTTATCCCAGCAGCCTCCGTTTACCATATCAAATACAATCGCCGGACTTTCATTTCCCAAGAAGGTGTATTTATGGAAGCCGACACGTTTGGTAGCTGTCAATTCTACATCCACATTGTATCTTGACAGGTGGGTACGATAGTAACCCGGAGTCACAACTTCTTTCGAACGGTCTGAGTAAGACCACAGACCCGTTTCATACGATGAAGCATCTCCTCTTGAATAGGTCACTTCTCCTACTACCGGCATTACATTGATGTCATGCAAGTCGCCTATGCCAGTGCCGCTCAGATGCGTATGCGGAAATCCTATCACCGTAGAGTCTGATACATGATAACCCGATACCCAGTCCCATGACTGAGGAATGCTTGTCGGACCCAGCTGAATAAATCCGTAAGGCACATTGGCTCCATAAAACACATGTCCATGTCCGCCAGTACCGATACGAGGGTCTACAAACTGTGTCAAATCTTCCATCTCCTGCCCTTTCTGGCTACTTCCACAAGAAGCCAGGCACAAAGACAAAACCGGAACAAACAATAATGATTTCTTATTCATGGTTTTAAATTTAATATATGAAGGTTCTTATTTCTCATCCACTGAAAACGAGTAAGGAGCATCTTCTGCAGCTATACCTCTGTTTTCGTTCGGCAAGTTACTCATTTCTATTTGTATTTTCGCTCCATTCACCAAATCTTCATGTGAAAAATAGTTATGAGTATAAGATTTTCCATTCAATTTCATCTCTTTGATGTACAAATTCTCCTCACTGTTCAACGGAGCTTCAATCGTTACGTCCTTTCCATTTTCCAGATGAATAGTCGCTTTCTTAAACAAAGGAGCACCCACCACATATTCATTACTTCCCGGACATACCGGATAGAATCCTAAAGCTGTAAATACATACCATGCAGAGGTCTGTCCATTGTCCTCGTCACCACAATACCCATCCGGAGTCGGTGTGTACATCTTGTTCATCACCTGACGCAACCAGTACTGCGCTTTCCACGGCTGTTTGGCATAATTGTACAGATAAATCATGTGCTGGATAGGCTGGTTTCCATGTGCATAGTTACCCATGTTCATCACGGTCATCTCACGAATCTCATGGATTACAAAACCATAATAGCTGTCATCGAATACAGGCGGTACAGAGAATACAGAATCAAGCATAGACACAAAGGCTTTGTCTCCTCCCATCAGGTCAATCAGTCCCTGAGGGTCATGGAATACCGACCAAGTGTAGTGCCAGCTGTTTCCTTCAGTGAAGGCATCCCCCCATTTCAACGGAGAGAAAGGCTTCATGAATTCACCGTTTTCCTTCTTGCCTCTCATCAGTTTGGTTTCCAAATCAAACAGATTCTTATAGTTCATGGCACGCTCTGCAAAAAGCTTGACTTCCTTTTTCGGGCGCTTTAGTTCTTTAGCAAGTTTATAGATACACCAGTCATCATACGCATATTCCAGTGTACGGGCTGCATTCTCGTGTATCTTCACATCACAAGGCACGTAACCTAGTTTATTATAATATTCATATCCCAAACGTCCGGTAGAAGATACCTCCGGATGCACGTTCTTTGTTCCATGGAGCAATCCTTCATACAATGTCTTCAGGTCGTCCACTTTTACCCCTTTCATATAAGCATCTACTAACACGGACGCAGAATTGTTGCCCACCATACATCCGCGATGTCCGGGACTGGCCCATTCAGGGAAGAATCCACTTTCTTTGTAAGTATTGACAAGACCTTCCTGTATCTCTTTATTAATTGACGGATAAGCTAAATTCAACAAGGGGAAAAGACATCTGAATGTATCCCAAAAACCTGTATCCGTGTACATGTATCCCGGAAGTACCTGTCCGTTGTAAGGACTGTAATGCACTACCTGTCCGTTGGCATCTATCTCATAGAACTTACGAGGGAACAACAGCGAACGGTACAAGCAAGAATAGAACATACGATACTGGTCAAGATTACCACCTTCTACCTCTATTCTGCCCAATGCTTCATTCCAGGCTGTTTTACCTTTTTCTACCAACACATCAAAACTGTCATTACCCAACTCCTTCAGATTTTCTAAAGCCTGTGCCTGACTGATGAAAGAAGAAGCCACTCTGGCGTGTACCTTTTCACCTTTTCGAGTAGCGAAACCGATAATAGCTCCTGCATGATTTGCCTCCTGTTCAGCTTTGCCTACAGAGATACAGCTGTCGGCCACTGTAGCCTTGTATGTAAAAGGCTTGTCAAATTCAATTACAAAATAGTTCTTGAAGTTATCAGGCACACCACCGCTGTTTTTGGTAGAATAACCGATAATACGGTTATTTGCCGCATCAATCTTCACATAAGAACCCTTGTCAAACGCATCAATCACTACGTAAGAATGCTCATTTTCAGGGAAAGTAAAACGGAACAGAGCAGCCCGTTCAGTCGGAACCAGCTCTGTCACTACATCATGTTCTGCCAGATATACCTTATAATAATATGCCTTTGCTTCTTCACCTTTATGCGAAAACCAGCTGGCACGTTTGTTTTCATCAAACACCGGCTCTCCTACCACCGGCATAATGGAAAACTGACCGTAGTCATTAATCCACGGGCTGGGCTGATGGGTCTGCTTAAACCCTCTGATTTTAGTCGCAGTATACATATACTGCCATCCGTCGCCCATTTTCCCAGTCTGAGGAGTCCAGAAGTTCATACCCCATGGACGTGCAATAGCCGGATACGTATTTCCGGAAGAAAACTCATAAGTAGACTGAGTACCAATCAGCGGATTTACATAGTCTGCATAATTGGTGGCCTTACCGTGAAGGGCAAAGCACATTATCATAATTAACAATACTAATTTCTTCATAACGAATTCCAAGTTTAAGATTTTCAATTAATACCATATATGTCCAGAGTCATTACACATCTCCAGTTCCAATGTTGCACCCGACAGAATCTGCTCATGCGTAATAAAACTCTGATGATAGTCCTTACCGTTCAATTTCACAGCACGTATGTACCTATTTTCCTTATCAAGGTTCTTTGCAACCACAGTAAATACTTTACCATTTGCCAGCTGCAATTCAACCTTTTTAAATTTCGGCTTTCCAATTTCATATTCACCTGAAACAGGATTTACAGGATAAAAGCCCATAGCACTGAACACATACCATGCCGACATCTGTCCGCAATCCTCATTTCCACACAAACCAGCCGGGGTGTTCAGATACAGTTCATCCATAATCTGCGACACATATTGCTGCGTTTTCCAAGGCTGATTGACTTTATTATACAGATAGACCACATGATGGCTCGGCTCATTTCCGTGTGCATACTGTCCAATCATACCTGTACTAAAGATAGGCAATTCGTGGTCGTCCGTCGGGTGATACGTAAACATGCTGTCAAGCTTCTCGCTAAAGCGCTCTTTTCCTCCCACCAGACTAATAAGACCATCCACATCATGCTGTACAGACCAGAAATAATGCCATGCATTGCTTTCACAAATATGTGGCGTATATTCCTCGGCATGGAAATCCTTGATAAAATTACCTTTATCATCTTTAGGCTGCATAAAAGAAGTAGCCGGATTGTACACATTCCGGTAATTCTGCGAACGGGCATAGAAAGTATCCGCAATGTCCTTCCGTCCCATCTTGGCAGCCATTTCAGCTATACAAAAATCATCGAACGCATATTCCAGTGTTCTTGACAACGACCAGTTCTCGGAATTATATTCATCTGTGACATTGTAAGGGATATATCCCTTTTGCTTATAAAAGCCAATGCCTCTATACTCATCAATATTCGCCGTAGCTACACAAGCTTCCAATGCCTTTTCGGCATCAAAATCACCGATACCCTTCAAATACGCATCCACAATAACTGGCACTGCGTGGTAACCAATCATCATGTCTGTTTCACTTCCATAGAAGTTCCATACCGGCAAACGACCATTCTGCTCATAGAATGCCAAGAATGACTTAATCATATCATTGGTCCGTTCCGGCTGCGTATAAGTAAACAGCGGATGTGATGCACGGAACGTATCCCAAAGAGAGAACGTACTGTAATTGGTCCAATTCTCTGCCTGATGTACCTTCTGATCTGGTCCGTAATATTGTCCGTCTACATCCGAATAAATAGTAGGAGCCAGCATACTATGATAAAGTGCGGTATAAAACACGGTCTTGTCATCCTTGTCTTCCGACTCTACCTTTATCTTCGACAATTCCTTATTCCATGTTTCCTTAGCCAGTAACCGGTACTTGTCAAAATCGTTTTCAGGAACTTCTGCCTGCAGGTTCTTGGCTGCACCTTCCATACTCACTCCTGAAATGGCGGTAGAAACAATTATCTGTTCATCTTTTTTCGTCGAGAAATCAAACCGGGCAACGTATGCAGTACCCATAAGAAGATTGTCCTTCAAGATAGGAGTCGTATCCATTTGTACATTCTCAAAAGGAACAGAGAAACGGGTTTGGAAGAACACCTTCTGCTTTCTGGCCCATCCGTCCGAAAAACGGTATCCACGGATAGTCACAGAGTCTACTACTTCCACATAGCTGTCCTGAGTGGCATCCCAGTTCATTGCCTTTTTCAGGTTCAGGATAATGGCCGACTTTGCTTCTGGGAAAGTATAGCGTTGAATTCCGCAACGCTCCGTCGCCGTCAGTTCCACATTGATTCCATAATCATCCAAAAAGACCTGATAATAGCCCACTGATGCACTTTCCCTCTCATGTGAAAACTTGGAATGTACCCCTAGAGGAGCTTCTGCCTCTACGTATGGCAGGGTCACTGGCATAAAAGAAATATCGTACAAATCGCCTGCTCCTGTTCCTGAAAGATGCGTATGACTAAATCCGGCAATGGTACTATCCGGATAGTAATAGCCTGCGATTCTGTCCCACCCCGGAAGGCCGTTGTCCGGGCTTAGTTGAACCATGCCAAAAGGCACTTGTGCACCCGGATAAGTGTTTCCGGTAAAGTCCGTCCCAATAAAAGGATTTACATACTGCGTCAAATCCTCTTCCACGGGAGCCACAGGACTGGAACAAGCCCACGTAAGACCTGCCAAACCCATAAAAACCCATAGTGAATTTTTCATATTATTATAATAGTTAAAAGATAGTGCAAATCAACAGCGACTAAAGTTAAGAAAAAATAATGATTAAAAAGCCGTTTTAGCCATATAATGTATTTAAAACCAACACCAACAGGCTAAAACGGCTTTCTTTTTTCATTTAAAAGTTATTATCTGAAATTGTGCGGCGTCTGCCATTTACCATTGTCATCCATTGTATCAGCTACATCCCACCAAACGCGATCACCTTGTGTTATATCAGGTCTGTTCGGATTCTCTTCTTCTCTATCTGGATAACTAATTCGTTTAATTAGTTTCGTATCATATATTTCTCCGCCAGAGTTATTTCCACCTTCGACAACCAATAAATAACGTGGATAATCTGTACGGCGAACTTCAGCCCATCCTTCGTTTCCATTCGGGAATACAGCAATCCATTTTTGCGTAATAATCTGTTCCAAAATTGCCTCTTTATCTGTACCATCAAAAGCAGACAAACCGTTCAAGTGATCAATATAAGGCTGATAATCAGACGATGAAATTTGATAATATTCCATTGAAGCCTTAACTCCATCTAAATAAAGTTGTTTAGCTTGAGCTATTGATCCTCCATTCCATCCTCTTAATGCAGCTTCAGCTTGTAAAAATAAAGCTTCAGGATAACCCATCCATACATATTCCGTGCCTTTATACCACCACGCATGAGTTGGATCCATTGCATCATCTGCAACACAACAACGAGCAGATGAATATGTAGTCAAGTAACTTCCTCCAATATTTAAAGCTCCGTTTCTAACTCCATTAAAAGATTTTTTTGACTGCTCCGGAATTGCTTGATTCAAATCAGCGTATGAAGAAGGACGAAACCACAACATTTCACAACGTGGATCCAGATAACATTTACTTTCTTCTGTATTAAACTCCTCCGTAAAATTACCAGCACCTTCTTTTAAAGCTTGATTTTTAAACGCCCATTCCATCTCTTTTGTAAGCAGAACCGTTGATCCACTTCCCCAACTAAAGAATTCTGCAAATACATTTTGATTTTCAGACGGATTATTACGGTACTTAGGAATAAGAGCCAGTCGGTCTTCGTGACTTTGCATTACACCACCATTTAAAGCTGCCTCACCTTGTTTTTTGGCTTCTTCTGGATTTACATTCGAAATACGTAAAGCTAAACGTAAACGAAGAGTATTAGCGAAACGTATCCATTTATCCACATCTCCACCATAATAGATGTCATTTGTTGAATTTAAGCCGTCCCAATTATTGCTCCTATTATTATTTAATTCTGTGATAGCCTGATCCAACAAATAGAAAATAGCAGCATATACATCTTCCTGTTTAGTATATGACACTTGCTCACTAACAGGAGCAGCTCCCTTGATATAATATTCCAAAGGAATATCACCATAAGTATCAGTCTGCATTGACAACAAGAATGCATAATAAATACGGCTGATATAAAAAGCAGCATGATATTTATTTTTATCACAGAACCAAAATGTCCTGATTAACTCACTATATTCAGCATTACTTCTTTTATCATAAAATTGATTCCAACGATTAGCAGACCAACCTTCTGTATATGCATAAGTAGGAGCTTGTGTTAAAAAACCATTTACATTATTCCCAGTATATCCAGCATAAATATCATGGGTAAGATTCGTTGTTGTTTGGTAATTATCCCATGCCCCGTCATAGAAGAAACCATAAAGAGTACTTCCGATACCGGACTCTCTTTCTTTCAAAGAAGCCAATGCTTTCTCTGAAAGCTGATAATCAATATCATACCCATTTGGACTAACATTTTCTGTAGCTTCTGGAATATATCCCGGCTGATAAGGATTCGTATTCATTTCCTCAAAATCGTGACATCCTGCAAGAGCTACTAACGAGCATACAGCAATAGATTTATATATATTGAATTTCATAATACTTTTGTTTTTAGAATTAGAAACCTAAACTTACAGAAAAACCGAATGTGCGTGTAAATGGTATAGCCGCAAAGTCAATAGCTTGAGAGAACATAGTCGTGTCATAGCCTCCCTCTGGACTTGTACCCGGAGTGTGTTTCAACAGATAACACAAGTTACGTGCCACAAATGAAACATTCAATGCAGTCAACGGAGTTTTTTTCAACATTTTTGACGGGAATGAATACCCCAAAGACAATTCTTTCAGCTTGATAAATGACGCGTCATACAAGAAATCTTCTGGCAGCAAATTTCCGTAATAGTTTGAAGCTGTAATCTGTGTCGTATTCGGAGTTCCATCTGCATGCACGCCTGGGAATATCATCATATAATTATTGTCCTCTCCACGGTTTTCTGTCCGTTTTGCCAGACCACTTCCTGTTGCCAAAGCTTCTGAATAAGAATAAATGTCACCACCAAATCTCATATCAAACATAGCAGACAATGAAATGCCCTTATATGTAAACGAAGGTGATACAGACATCGTAAGCTTTGGTTGAATATTTCCAATCGGGTTTGCAAGACGATCTGACAATTTACGACTTCTCATCGGTAAACCATTTGCGCCCACAAGGATATTTCCGTTTTCATCACGCATATAGACTTCTGAAGCATAGATTTCTCCCAATTTATGACCTGCACGAGTTCCAACTTTTATCGGGAAGCCAGAATCACCATCAAAGAATAAATAATCAACACCTTCTGCCAATTCTTTTACCATAGATACGTTATGAGCCATGTTTACATTCAAATCGAACGTAAAGTCTTTTGTATCCACGATAGTAGAATACAACATCAATTCAACACCCTGATTTGAAATCAAACCGGCATTTACCCATTTACCTCCTGACCATGGAGCAGCAGCAGGAACTTTCATGATTTGATTTTTTGTTTTACTATAATAATAAGTAAAATCAAAGCCTAAACGGTTATTAAGGAACTTCATATCCAAACCAACTTCATAAGATGTGGCTATTTCCGGCTTCAACTGATCGTTCATTTTCACGTTAGACATATTGGCTGTCAATTTACCACCGTTTTCAAAGATATAATCGTAAGTATTGTATAGCTGGTAAGGGTTAGTATCCTTTCCTACTTGAGCGGCAGACAAACGTAGTTTAGCAAACGTCATCCAGTCAGGCAATGTTTTATCCAAAGAGCGAACGAAATCAGAGATTACAAAACTCAAGTTAGCAGACGGATAGAAGAATGAATTATTTTGCTTTGGCAGAGTAGATGACCAGTCATTACGTGCAGTCAAATCCAAAGATAGATATTCTTTCCATGCCAACTGTGCAGACCCAAATACAGAGTTCATTGCACGTTCATATCCAGATTCTTTAGCAGTATTCAATATATTTGCTGCGTTTAGCATCCACATATTCTTGTTAAGCATATCTCTTACACCTGCTCCCAATGTTTCAAATTTTTGATACATAAAATTGGCTCCAGCTGTAAAGCCTAAGCGGAAATTATCTGTTAGCTGTTTATCACCCATCAATAAAAACTCAGCATTTGATTCAAAGAAATTTTCTTCTGAACGATTCATTTCATCAGTATGAATGTCTGATAAAGTAGTTTCTGTAAATCCGTCACCGAGATTAGTGTCCTCAAGACGTGTACGATAATAGTCAAATGCATATTTTGCAGAAAAATGCAACCAATCAGTAAAATTGATTTTTGCATTATAGTAACCAAATGCACGCCAACGCTCATCAGAATTGTGACGCTGATTCAATACATAATACGGGTTTCGGATAGATGCAGATGGTTTCACCCAGTTTACATGTACTTGATTTTCATTTGAATATTCTTTCAAATCATCCAAACGTACATTATTAGGGATTCCTATTAACTGATTGATAGCACCATAAACACCATAATATGGACGGTCTGTCCCTTTTGTACGGGACAACGAAATTTTACCTTCCATAGAGAAGTATTTGTTCAGCTCAGTTCCTGCATTCAGGTCTATATTTACACGATTTAATTTTTCAGTCGGGAATACACCTTTACTATCTGCTGCTCCAAAAGAAGCACGATAATGTGATGTTTCTGTAGTATTACTTACAGAAACATTGTGCGTCTGAGAAAAGCCTGTATCAAAATAGTCTTTCAACTTATTGCCATAATTTGAGAAAGGCATTTCTTCTCCATTCCATGCAGTATACATATCACCGTTTAATACAGGTCCCCAACTTCCACTATCATCAACACTATATTCCACACCTCCTGTGGGGTTGATATGACCTTGTCCATAACGAGTCTGCATATCCAATGTTTCTGCAACCTTAGACCAAGTAAAGTTCCCGCTATAACGAACACCAAAACCTTCTTTTTTAGAACCTTTCTTTGTAGTTACCAAGATAACACCATTACCGGCACGGCTACCATAAAGAGCTGCCGCATTCGGGCCCTTTAACACAGAAATACTCTCAATATCATCCGGATTGATATCTAAAGAAACACTACCACGGTCAACACCACCAAACATAGATGCATCCGATGTATTATTGTCACTAAAAGGAACTCCATCCACAATCCACAACGGTTGGTTATTGTCGCTCAATGAAGAGTTACCACGAATAGTAATCTTAGTAGAACCACCCAAACCTGTAGATGAAGTATTCATTGACAGACCGGCTACCTTACCTTGCAAAGCACTGGTTACAGAAGGGTCACCCGTTTTGTTCAATTCATCACTCTTCAATTCCTGTACAGCGTATCCCAGCATTTTTTTCTCACGCTTGATACCCAAAGCAGTAACGACAACCTCATCCAATACCTCCGTATCTTCATGCATAGTCAGATCAATCACTTCTTTGCCTTCTACCTTCATCTCGACACTCTTATAGCCGATATAAGAGAACTGAAGCACCGCATTTCCCGGTACACTCACAGTATAATTTCCATCGTAATCGGTAATGCTACCATTGGTAGTTCCTTTTTCCATGATAGTCACACCAATCAATGGTTCACCTGTCGCATCTACTATACGTCCGGTAATCGTCTTCTTTGCAGCACTCTGTGCAGGTGACTTCTTTACCGTGGAATTATCCATAGACAGATAAACGACTCTATCGTCTATTTTATAGGAAATATTTTTCCCACTCAAAGCCTTGCTCAATACTTCCTGTAAAGAAGAATCAGTTACATTCAAAGATTCAAGTTGAACAGAAGCAAGCTTATCGTCATAGAAAAACTGATAATCCGACTGAGCCTGGATTTCTTTAATTACACTCCCTAAATTAGGATTAGTCAGTGAAAGATTAAACTGCGCCGAAACCCACTGAAAAGGAGCTGCCGACAAGCCTAAAAAAACCAATGTCCTGAGATATTTTCCCGAACATAAGGATTGCATTTTCCCTTCTAAAAATAAATTCTTTTTAAGGTTAAACATAATCTTGTTATTTTAAATTATTACTACAATTTCCAATAGTACATATATAACAGCCACCCTATATAAAACACTTACTCAAATTCATTATTTTTTTCGGGAAATATAAAAAAATCGGCAAACACCTCATAAATGCGTGTTTGCCGAATCGGATTTTACTCCATGGGTTCAATCAAAACCTTATCACTCTCTATCTTGTATCTTATCGGAATGCTATTCTGTAGGGTCTTCATCACATCCTCCAGCTTTTCTTTTTTCTCTATCATGCCTGAATAGGTATGTGTCAAGTCTATATCTTTACGGACCTCAATCTTGACATGATATAAATCTTCCAGCACCTTGGCAATATCTTGAATCGTTGCATTCTGGAAAGGAACCATGTTATTCCGCCAAATCCCATCCATAAGCGAATTGGTCTCTTTGACAACCATCTTATGGCTGCTTTCTTCCACAATGGCTTTCTGTCCGGGAAGCAAAATAATTTTCGAATCATCATCACCCGACTCCACGAGCACCTCTCCTTCAATAAGAGAAGTTTCTGCGACGGTAGCTTGGTCATAACTTTTCATATTGAAAATCGTACCATGCACTACCACGGTCATCAATTTGCTCTCTACCGTAAACTTATGCTTTCCAGTCTGACGAGCGACTTCAAAATAAGCTTCCCCATTCAGTCTGACTTTTCGGTTATCGCCTGCAAAGTTTTCCGGATATTCAAACACGCTTCCCTTATTCAACCAAACTTTCGTCCCATCTGCAAGTTCAATCTTTCTTATCTTATTGTCTGCGTAAACCCTTATCATATCCTCGCTTGTCAACCCCCTAAAGGACAGCCATCCTATAAGCACCAGCACAAGCACGGCCGCTGCATATCGAGTCCACAAAAAGAGGTGCTTCATCTGTTTTTTCACCTTCTTTTCCGAAAGCACAGACATCTCAACAGGCTGTACAACCGATTTCAGTCGTTGCATGGCTGCGTTTATTTTATCTTCTTCGTCGTATTTCCACCTTCCCAGATGATACAACTCCTCTATGGAAAACAAATACTTTTTGTTATCGGGAGAAGCACTGATATATTCATTCAGCGCCTCCATATCTTCAGCTGTTGCAATTCCCTGAAGATACCTCCATATAATATCGTCACTAATGTTATTCATATATACCTAAAAAACAAATTAATAATAAAAGCAGATGACTGAGCTTTACACGCAGTATCTTCAAAGCCTTATACATATGGGCTTCTACCGTTCTCAGGGAAATACCAAGTATGTCGGCAATTTCCTTATTCTTCATCTCGTAGAGATAGCTCATCTTAAATACTTTTCGGCTCTGATCCGGCAAATCATTGATGGCAGACAGAATTTCCTTCTTCAACTCCATATTCTCCAACCGTGCCATTACCTCAGAGTTTTCATAATTGTAATAGGCAATCTTCTGGGCAAAAAATTCTTTTTCCTCCGAAGTATAACTATCCACTACCGATTTATGCTTCAGAAAATTGATGGACCTTGTATAAACAGACTTATATAAAAAAGACTTGATGTGGTCATCAAAATCAATCTTGCTTTTATTGTTCCACAATTCAACAAATACATCCTGAACAATATCTTCCGCATCATCCTCACCTACCAGACGGGTTGCATAAAACAACAATTCAGAATAATGCTGTTTAAACAAACCATAATATATTGTTTCAAAATTATTTACAGACATAAGTGATCAGATTTGGTATTTATCACAAAGATAAATTTTAAAATCTATTTCAACAACTTTTATGCAAAGTCATCCACTAATACCTGTTCTTTATAATTATGCCGACAATTCTATCAAAGAGCTACCTTTATTTTCCTGAAAACAATCTTCTACCTATAATTCCTTTATACTGATGGCTACCCCGCCACTGGGGGCCAGCTTTTGTCTGAGTTTAGTCTTATGACTTACCGTCCGTGTTTCTATTACATATTCCTTCGGATTTGTCCGCCAGTCGGCTTTTTTCCCGTCTGCATAGATAACGGCCTGATATTTCTTGCCTTTCGGCAAAAAGCTGAAGTCGATAAGGGCTTCACGGCTGTTTTCATCCGTAATACCTCCTATATACCATTCATTTTTCCCTTTAGCCTTACGGGCAATCGTGATGTAATCTCCCGGTTCCGCCTCTAATATATAGGTATGATCCCAGTCAACTGCCACATCCTTAATAAACTGAAACGCATCCGGATATTTCTCATAATTCTGATACAAATCGGCAGCCATCTGAAGCGGACTGTACATCGTGACATACAAAGCTAATTGTTTTACTAGTGTAGTACCCAACTTTGCCTTGTTACTGCCATACACTGACAAGTCTCCCTCAAAAATACCCGGGGTGTAATCCATCGGTCCTCCCATCAGACGGGTAAACGGAAGTATGGTCTGGTGGTCCGGACGAATGCCGTTGAATGATTCAAACTCTGTTCCTCGTGCCGACTCTTGTGCAATCCAGTTAGGATAAGTACGACATAAACCGGTCGGACGAACCGCTTCGTGCGAATTGACCATGATCTTATACTGGGCTGCCTTTTCTGCCACACGGTTGTAATGGTTCACCATCCACTGTCCGTCGTGATGCTCACTACGTGGAATAATCGGGCCTACATATCCAGTTTTCACCGCATCGTATCCGTTATCTTTCATGAAACGGAACGCATCATCCATCTGACGCTCATAATCAGCCACAGACGAGGTGGTTTCATGGTGCATGATAATCTTTACCCCTTTGGAAGCCGCATACGCCTGTAACTCCTTCACGTCAAAATCTGGATAAGGAGTAGTAAAGCTATAGATAAATTCTTTGGCATACGCATAGTTATCTTCCCATCCTTCATTCCATCCTTCCACCAGCACGGCGTCAAATCCATGTTTGGCTGCAAAGTCGATGTATTCTTTCACATGAGCCGTATTGGCTCCATGATGCCCGTTAGGTTTCAGTTGCTTGTAATCAGTTTGTCCTATCACGACATCCTGCGTGTCGGTATAGGCCCATGTAGAACCTCCACCCGTGAAATATTCCCACCATACACCAACGTATTTAGTAGGCTTTATCCATGAAGTATCCTCTATCTTACAAGGTTCATTCAAATTCAGAATCAAGTTGGAAGCCAGTATATCGCGGGCATCGTCGCTCACAATAATCGTACGCCACGGCGTCACACTTCCAGTCTGAATGTATCCCTTGTTTCCATTCTTATCGGGCGTCAAGTGTGCACTCATAAGATAAGTTTCTGCATCCAGGTTCAAATGCATGGCCGGATAATTTACCAGTGCAGCCTCATGAATATTAATATACAGTCCATTGTCAGACTTCAGCATCAGCGGAGTCTGCACAGCCAGATTCGGAGTCGGTGATTTACAAGCCAAAGGCTCATTGCGGGCCTCATCAATTAAAAGAGGTACCTCCGAAAGGCGGGAAGTAGTTATCTGAAACTCATTGGTATCGTAGTCAGCCGGAATCCAGAAAGCTTTATGATTGCCAGCCAGCTGAAATTCTGTCAATTCTTCTTTTAGGGTAAAATGACGCAGATTATTTTGCACAGGGAATTCATAACGGAAACCCAGACCGTCATTAAACAACCGGAAGCGGATATTCAGAAGTCTGCCGGATTTTTCTTGTTTCAGTGCCACCCACAACTCTTTATGGTGGTCTCTGATCTCACTGTTCTGTCCCCAGACTGTTTTCCAGACCGTATCGCAACTATCTATCTTCGTTTCCACCACACTAAAGTTACGATCAAATGCAATCGAAGGACTTATCTGGAGGCCCATTTTGCTTTCATTTATCACTTCTTTTTCTTTGTACATTAACGAATAGACTGGTTTGCCTTCGTCTGATAGATGAAACTGCATCTTGAAGTTTCCGTCGGGCGAGGTCAATGTCTGTGCATTCACCGTTACAGATGCCGCCAGCAACCCAAGCAATACAAAAATCGTTCTCATCGCTGTATATTTTTTATGTTTGTCATATATATAACAATCATACAAAAAAAAACACTTACTGCATGACGCACAATATGAAAATAAAATACCCCTTCTATATTCCCGAGAATCCCTTTATCGATTCTCTGTTTCACACCGTGGGATTTGTATCCCACAGTGTGAAATATGTATCCCACACTGTGGTTTTTGTATTTCACAGTGTGAAACAGAGAATATGCCACAGCAAAATGACTTATATACAGAAAGGAAAAGATGTTTTATCAATATTGAAGCAAAAAAGCTTCCGCACAAGGCAAGAAACGGTCATGTCCTTTCGCATTCAAATGAGCTGTATCGTTTACGCCTTCATTCTGAAAGTAAATCTTGCGGAAAGCATCGCTTTGCGCAAAGATATTTCCCTTACGTGCTGCATCAAAAACAGGAATACTGTAACGCCCGCACACCTCCAATGTCGCATCCACGACTTTCTCGGCTGCACTGCCTGAAAAATTTTTTCGTGTCCAGCAGGTAAAGAAAAACAGTTTGGCAGAAGGATACTTTTCAATCAGCCCCTCACACAATATGCCCAGTTTTTCCTTGTAATTATCAATACCGATAGAATCGAGGAGGGAAGCATCATTGTGTCCGGCAATGACCACCACATAATCCAATGAATCAGTCATTTCTTTATAACGTTTATACATCGCCTCGCCGAAACGAGCACGAGGCATGGCTACACAATTCCCATTACGCCCGTAATTGAAATATTGCATTCCATGCTTTTTCGCAAACTTATAATGCCATGTATATTCCACCGGCTCACGATGATTTCTTACATAGCTGTCGCCTATGACTCCGATACGTTTTCCATACAACGGATCAGACGACGTACTCACCTGTCCCCAAGTGGTATGGATACAGACCCATGCCATAAGGATAAAAAAGAATCTCAACTGTTTCATATTGTTATCTCTGTTTACATAATTAATCCTTCCATTCATATACATACAACTGGTCTAATACCACTCCCTCATCCAATGCCTGAATCGTAATTCGATGGGTTCGATTTCCACGCAATGGAAATTTCAAACGAAGCACAGCCTGATTGGACAACACATTTTGTTTCCATTCTTCACTACGGCCATAAGTACGATAAGACACAGGAAGCGACTGCACCTCATCTAAAGAAACTTGCACGCGCAATTCATTTCCAACCACTGGATGTGCCGGAAGAAGACGAAGTTCCACTTCTACCGAGTCTGCCGGACACCCGTCAAAGTGAAACACCACTGAGGAGTCTTTTGAAATACCAGCTGCCATACCTTCGTACCCCAATCCCTCGCACGGCAACAGATTACCTTCCATAGCCTCCAGACCATTCCATTTAAAGAGACAGGAGCGAGTGGATTTCAAAGAATCAGTAGCCGTACTTTTCGGAATCCGTTGATATACAGATAAATTACGAGGTTTATAATCCATAAAACCTTGCCATTTCCCCTGGTTGTACCTATGTGTCAGCGATACAATACTGTCGAACGCTTGTTCACTCAATTGCCAGTCAGCCTTTCCGTGACGGGCCAACTGTGCATACAGACATTTCTTATTCATCTGTGAAGCTCCCTGAACGGGATACTGTACCAAATGAAAATAAGCAGTACGCTTTGTCTCAGGCATTCTTCTGCTCCATACCTCCGCACGGTCTTCGAGAGCCTGGTAAAGCGACAACCGCTTCCGGATTTCTCCCTCACTCCAAGGAAGGTCAGTAACGATTTTGTATTTCGGATCTTTCTCTTCGGTTCTTGTATGCCCCATAAACTCCGGTTTACGGATGTATGCCAACCGGTAATGCTCCTGCAACAAGGGTAACAAAGCAGAAGCCGAAACAGCTCCAAACTCCCTAGACAGAAAATGAGAAAGATGTCCGGTGACTCCAGTCTGCTGCACCCGACCGATATTCCATGCCATATCCATAAACAACTCCGTCTGATACTCTGCCGGCTTTATATCCCCCACATTCAGAATCCACATCTGGCGGATACCTTTTTCGTATGCCTGCTTCATCTGCTGATAAAGCAAATAAGGACTCGCCGTAGAAAGCCACAGGTAATCATGCGGACGCCCCCAATAAGACACATGATAGTAAATGCCATTCCCTCCGGGACGAGCGGCCTCTTCGGCAGTAGGGAAATGGGTAATATATCCATAATTGTCGTCACACCACATCAAAGTTACATCCTCAGGCACCTGTAGTCCTGCCTGATAAATATCCAGCACCTCCTTATACGGAATCAGCACTTGTGGCACTTTTGTCAAATCCTTTCCTTTATATTTTGCCAGCATACGCCGCTGGTCTGCCAGAATCTCCGTAAGAGCTTTCTTCTGTTCTTCCAGTGTCTTGGCTCCCTGCATCTTTCCATCGTGTACACCGCGCATACCTAAGGTGTAAATATCATCCGAGTAGCAAAGTTGCTTTACACGTTCCTCCCAGAAAGACAAGACATTTTTCCGGTTGTGTACATAGTCGTACTCCCCCTTCCCGGCCGTTTTCCACTCGCCGTTAGTATTGCGCATCATCGGTTCACAATGAGAAGTACCCAGATAAATTGCATACTTATCGGCCATTTCCTTATTCCCTTCGGTAAAAAAGAAAGGAATGGAGCACTCATGCATGGCCGGCCAGAAAGTATTGGCCCGCAAGCGAAGCAACAGTTCAAAAATACGTGCATGCGTTTTCGGCCCTATCTGTCCTTTCCGCTCGGAAGGCTCATAATGTTTCCAACTCCAGGGAGTCAGTCCCCAATCTTCATCATTAATAAATATTCCCCGATAAGCTACCTGAGGATACTCCAGTTTCCGGAAACCTGCAGGCAAACAAAATTCCTCTTTTTTTTCGGGTACCGCATCAGCCCACCATTCCCATGGAGAAACTCCCATCATACGAGAAAGTTCAAGTACTCCATAAGCCGTTCCACGCTTATCACTTCCTGCCACAACCAGTCTTCCGTCAGGAAGTACATTCAATAAAAAAGCCTCTCTATGCTCGTCGAGCTGAGCTACATCCAGCTGGCGAGTATCAGCTAACGCTTGTAGCACGGAGCTTTCTCCCCATGTACCGACATAAATGTTTCCGGTATTCTCCGAACGAGATATTTCTCCAGAAAGTACCGACCGGCAATCACGTTTCAACAAATCAAGCGCAACTTTCACCACCGGAGCTTCTGTAGTATCACACACCACCTTCATATTCTGCCCCGATTTCCAGACAAAATCTTGTGCTGCCCAACCAATATGACAAGAGATACAAATCAATAAAACAACAGCTAATTTTCTTTTCATACGTATTTTCATAGATGATTTGGTTGCAAAAAAACACATTTCCTGCATTTTCCTCCATGTAGAATAATATTTTTATATGGAATTTTGTATAAAAGGTCTGAATAAGCCCTATTCTTTTCTTAATTCATGTTATAAAACATATTTCACGCTTGCTATTTCCCTGAAAAGCCTTACCTTTGCAACGTGTTTTTCATAGTATTAGATTTAAGGTTAACAAAGGTTGGAGTTCAGCGGAACTCCTTTTTTTATGCCCTTAACTTAAATAAAGACGGAAAGTTCATTTGAATGGACAATTTTATCACCATTTATTTTCTGAATAATTCTATTTTTGAGGTCAAGTAAAACAACCCTAATTCTAGCTGTATCACATGAAAAAACAATTATTCTATTGCCTTCTTTCTTGCACATCGCTTTGCAGTATAACAGGTCATGCATTGGAGGTTTCCAAAACGTATGTTCCCAAAAAGAAAAGCATGTATCATAAAGAATGGATTGACTTCAACAAAAATGGTCGGAAAGATATTTACGAAGATCCTAAAGCACCATTAAACGACCGAATTGAAGACTTGCTTTCCCAAATGACTATGGAGGAAAAGACCTGCCAGATGGTCACGCTTTATGGATATCAAAGAGTTTTAAAAGATTCATTGCCTACTCCCGACTGGAAAAACCAGTTATGGAAAGACGGTATCGGAGCTATCGATGAGCATCTGAATGCGTTCCGAGGATGGGGTGTCCCTCCAATGCAAAATGAACTGGTATGGCCAGCTTCGAACCATGCCTGGGCTCTGAACGAGGTACAACGCTTTTTCGTAGAAGAAACGCGCCTGGGTATACCGGCTGACTTTACCAATGAAGGTATCCGGGGAGTAGAAAACTATATTGCAACCAACTTCCCAACCCAACTGGCACTCGGACACACCTGGAACAGGGAACTGATACGCCAGGTAGGCTACATCACAGGACGAGAGGCCCGCTTACTGGGGTACACCAACGTATACGCCCCTATCCTGGACGTAGGCCGCGACCAACGCTGGGGACGCTACGAAGAAGTATATGGAGAAAGTCCTTATCTGGTAGCAGAACTGGGCATCGCCATGGGAAAGGGACTTCAAACCGACATGCAGGTAGCTTCTACAGCCAAACACTTCATCGCCTATAGTAATAACAAAGGCGCCCGCGAAGGTTTTGCAAGGGTTGACCCGCAAATGTCATGGAGAGAGGTAGAAAACATACATGCTTATCCTTTTACAAGAGTAATCCAGGAGGCTGGTATCCTGGGAGTAATGAGTTCCTACAATGATTATGACGGATTTCCTATCCAAAGTAGCTACTATTGGCTGACACAACGCCTAAGAGGCACCATGGGATTTAGAGGCTATGTAGTATCCGACAGTGACGCGGTAGAATATCTCTACAGCAAGCACAAAACGGCAAAAGACATGAAAGAGGCAGTCCGCCAGAGTGTAGAAGCAGGACTGAATGTACGCTGTACGTTCCGTTCACCAGAATCATACGTACTCCCGTTGCGTGAGCTGATTCAGGAAGGAGGACTCAGTATGGAAACCATTGACAACCGGGTAAGAGATATCTTACGTGTCAAATTTCTGACAGGTCTGTTCGACACACCTTATCAGACAGACCTTGCTTTAGCTGATAAAGAAGTCAACAGTGAGGCACATCAACAAGTTGCCTTACAGGCTTCCCGCGAAGGGCTCGTGCTGCTGAAAAATGCAAACAACCTGCTTCCTTTGGATAAATCACAAATCAAGCGTATTGCCGTATGTGGTCCAAATGCTGATGAAGCATCCTTTGCACTTACCCACTACGGTCCCGTAGCAGTAGAAGTAACCACCGTACTAGAAGGTATCAAACAACAGGTTAAGGAAGGTACAAAGGTAACCTATACCAAAGGATGTGACCTTGTAGATACCAATTGGCCGGAATCGGAAATCATTTCTTATCCACTTACCGCAGAGGAAAAAACCGAAATTCAGAAAGCTGTCGATAATGTCAAAGAAAGTGACGTAGCTGTAGTTGTATTGGGAGGAGGCATCCGCACTTGTGGAGAAAACAAATCGCGTACCAGCCTGGATCTCCCCGGCCATCAGCAGCAACTTTTGGAGGCCATAGTAGCCACTGGAAAACCAGTGGTACTGGTACTAATTAACGGTCGTCCGCTCAGTATCAACTGGGCAGATAAATTTGTACCGGCCATTCTGGAGGCCTGGTATCCTGGTTCGCAAGGAGGAACAGCCATCGCCGAAGCTCTCTTCGGAGATTACAACCCGGGAGGAAAGCTGACTGTTACCTTCCCTAAAACCGTAGGTCAGATACCTTTTAATTTCCCGGCCAAGCCTGCTTCACAAGTAGACGGCGGACAAACACCTGGCATGAAGGGTAATCAATCGCGTATCAACGGTCCACTCTATCCGTTCGGATACGGACTGAGCTATACTACTTTTGAATACAGCAACTTACAACTCTCCTCTCCTGTCATTACCGACAAAGAGCCGGTCACCGTGACTTGTAAAATTAAAAATACCGGTACACGAAGCGGAGATGAAGTGGTACAGTTGTACACACGCGATGTCGTCAGCAGTGTGACCACGTATGAAAAGAACTTGCGCGGCTTTGAACGCGTACACTTGGAGCCGGGTGAAACCAAAGAGGTCAGCTTCCAGCTACTTCCACGTGATTTCCAACTACTCAACAAAGACAATCACTGGGTTGTAGAGCCGGGTATGTTCCAGATTATGATAGGGGCTTCTTCCGAAGACATCCGACTGAAAAAAGGACTTGAAATCCGAGCTTACGGACAGGCATCTGCCAATGAAATAATAGAATCGGACCCGCGTGACTTTATCAGTGCCAGCAAAAACAAGAGTCATATCATTCATGTGGTTGACGGAGACTATTCCACTACCTGGAAAGGTGAAAAAGGAGAATACATCTCCTTCGAGCTGGCAGAAAATGCCAAGGTAGACCGTATCAATGTAGCCTGGAAGAATGCGGAAGCCGGAGCACGCTACGAGATTCAGATTTCCAGCGGAGGCGGACAATTCCTTCCGGTACAACGCGGAGAAGTTACTCCCAATCAGGAAGAAACCATTCGGTTCAACAAGACAGGAGGCAGTGACCTGCGTATCCTGATAACTAATGGAAGTGCAGAAATTGCAGAAATCAAATTGCCGGAACTGAGAAAAGAGTAACTTTGTCCCGATGAAAGAAAATAACAAAGTTCTATTGGGAATGAGCGGCGGCACCGACAGTTCGGTTGCCGCCCTTCTATTGCAAGATGCAGGCTACAAAGTGACCGGCATCACCTTTCGCTTTTTTGAAAAAGACGGAAATACAGAATACCTGGACGATGCACGTGACCTATGCTGTACGCTAGGCATACCTCATTTGATTTACGATGCACGGAAAATGTTTCAGGAAAAAATCATACACTATTTTATTCAGGAATACATGGCCGGACGTACCCCGGTACCCTGTACACTCTGCAACAACTACCTGAAATGGCCCTTACTGCAACAAATAGCTGACGAAAAAGGTATCTATCATCTGGCTACCGGGCACTACGTCAACAAACAAAAAATAGATGGATACTGGTACATTACCTGCGGAAATGACGCAGACAAAGACCAGTCTTTCTTCTTGTGGGGACTTCCACAATCCATTCTGGAGAGAATGTGCCTCCCTATGGGCGGACTGACCAAGACCCGTGTACGCGAAATCGCTGCCGCACGCGGATTCCTGAAAGCCGCCAAGAGGCGTGACAGCTTAGGTGTGTGTTTTTGCCCGATGGATTACCGTACCTTCCTGAAAGCTCATGTACCCGAAGGAGAAATCATCCCTGGAAACTTTTATGACGAGCAAGGACAGAAAATCGGGAAACATGAAGGCTATCCGTTTTACACCATCGGACAGCGGAGAGGGTTAGGTATTCACTTGAACAAAGCGCTCTTTGTCAAAGAAATCATTCCGCAGGAAAATAAAGTAATTATCAGCGACAATCTGCACGCACTGGAGAAAAACGAAATGTATCTCACCCACTGGAACCTGATCAATCCTGATGTAGTGCTTGGACACGAAGACGTCATTGTTAAAATACGCTACCGGAAACAAGCCAACCGATGCACTGTCACCTTACTGGACGACCAGCGACTGCATATACAACTGCATGAACCGCTGGCTTCTATTGCCAGCGGGCAGGCAGCTGCATTTTATCGGGGTAATACCGTATTGGGAGGAGGGATTATTGAGTAATCAACAATCCTTCTCTCTACATTTTTCAAAGAAATAATCTGTAAAGAAACGCGCGTTTCTCTTCATTGTTTCCCGTCCGTGTTCCTCACCCAACGCACTGTTCAGGCAAGCATCCGGAAGCGTATCGGCATCCTGCAAAGCACAACTCAAATCGTAAGGTATCACATTGGGATTCAATATAAACATGGCCGCCTGCTTCTTAGCAGCTTCGGCATCATAAAATGTATTATCCGGTGAAGAAATGCATTCACACAACTGCATTTGAACATGTATGCCGGTATGTGGAGAAACCATCAGAACCAATCCGTGTGTGGCATCCATCTTCGGCAATTCTATTCCTTCTTTTTCCTTATATCCCAATTTCTGAGAAAGGAAGTCCTGCACTTCTTCTTCCGACTTACAGAACACAAATTGTTTGCCACCAGATGCTTTCATAAATTCATCAAATGTTTTCTTTATGCCTTCACGTGCGGCAATTCGCTGTTCAATCTCTTCCTTCACTTTCTCCTGTAAATCAGATACAACCAGCATACCGTCTTGCCACCAGGCTCCTCCGTACTGTACCAGTCGGCAACTTAATATGGTTACTCCTTCCTTACGGGCTTTCAAGGAATCCATATTCAAAGAGTCTTTCCGAATACTCAGCTGTTCTCCTTCTTTCTTCGACAAATCTTTCACAAACAGGAATTTTTCATCTTCCCCTTCATAAAGATACATTTCCTGAGGAAGAGCTTTTACTTCCGCCCACAAAGCTGTTTCAGGATGACTCTTTCCTACCAAAGCCAGCCATTCTACCGATGTCAAGGAAAGCAAGTTCTTGCGTCCTTCAAACAGAATGTTCTGCTTTACATCGTACGACAAAATATGCGGATTGACATTCTGTCCCATTCGTGCAACCGTATCTACCACTCTCTGATACTCACCTCGGTTTTCAAAGCCTACATAACTGCAGAAATGGAACCACTCCAGTACACTACGATAACGCATGTAATCGTTTTCTCCAAAGGCCTCCCCATATAACATCGCATGCAGCCGCTCATTCTCTGGAGCTACCTGAAACTCTTCCGACAAATAATCATAGATTTGATTAGCCAATTCCTCAAAAGCCGGATTCTCTGGATTCAATACGCCACCAGCCTGTTTCTCCATGCATTGAAGATAATGCCATAGCAGAAACTGCAAATCTTCCGGATTCACTTCTCCCGGATAATAATCTTTTTCTTTTTCCGGAGTCATAAAAGGAACAAGGCAGCCATACCGCTTACGGCATTCTTCAGAGAATGCTTGCCAAATTCCGGTCTGTGAAATCACATCCTGAAACCAGAGCGTCAAATAAATGGCAATTCCATGCACTGAATGTTCTGGATAACGTCCTCCAACAAAATCCTTTAAACATCCAGCTATATGATTGGCAACGTTTACATAGTACGTGTCTACTTCATCCTGTCGTTCGTATGGTTGAAATAACATCCACTCTTTTACATATATCTTTTTCATATTACATAAGATTTTAAGTTCTGGAGTGCAAATGTAAAATAATTATGAGAACAAGCAAGCTATCCCAAAGAGACTTATTTATTATTCACAAGTAATTCACAACCTGTTAATTTACACATCATGCTGATAATCAATAAAAAATTAGGATATCAACAATTATATTCACAAGTCTTTCAACAAGTAATTAACCGAGGTGTTTATATCCTATTCTCATAAAAAAATCCTGTCAAGGCTCCTTTTTAAAAGCCCTGACAGGATACTATCGCTATTCTTCAAATAAACTTACTCTTTCCGTTTTGCCTTCAACTCTTCGGCGGGCACCATGCGGTACAAACGATCGCTGGGACGGATACGGTCGGGCACTTTAAATGACACGTGCACACCCTTCTTCACCACATCCACCGGCTTCAAGTCTACACGAGCCTCGTCCAAGGTGACATACATGGCACCGGTAGTAGGACCAGTAATCAACAATTTATCGCCAACTTTAATTTCTGAGGCTTCGATCAGGAATTCAGCTACTCCGATATTAGAGAAGTACTTGATTCCACGTCCGGCATATACTTTACGCTCCGTTGCTTCCGAACCGTAGTTCTTGCTCCATTCACCCAAACGCTGTCCTAAATAATAGCCGTTCCAGAAACCACGATTGAATACTGTCTTCAGACGTTCATCCCAGTTGGCCACCTTTTCATCGGAGAATGTACCGTCAATGTACGACTGGATAGCTTCCTTGTAGCATTCTACTACTGTACGTACATACTCAGGACCACGGGCACGACCTTCAATCTTGAATACCCGTACACCCGCTTCAATCATCTCGTCCATAAAATGAATGGTCTTCAAGTCTTTCGGCGACATGATGTACTGGTTATCCACTTCCAGTTCAATGTCACTTTCCTTATCCTTTACCGTATACGCACGACGGCATACCTGCATGCAAGCTCCGCGATTGGCCGAAGCATTCAGCTCGTTCAGGCTCAAATAACACTTTCCGGAAACGGCCATACACAAAGCTCCGTGGCAGAACATTTCGATACGCACCAGCTCACCCATCGGACCCTTGATTTGCTGCTCCTGAATAGCATCGTAAATCTTACGTACCTGTTTCAGATTCAGTTCGCGTGCCAACACCACCACATCGGCAAAGCGTGAATAAAATTTCAATGCTTCTGCGTTACTGATGTTCAACTGAGTAGAAAGGTGTACCTCCTGTCCCACTTCATTACAATAAGCCATTACTGCCACATCGGCCGCAATGACCGCACTGATACCAGCTTCTTTTGCGGCATCCACTATTTTACGCATCAAAGTAATATCCTCGTCGTAAATAATGGTGTTAATAGTCAGGTAACTCTTTACTCCATGTTCATCGCATATCTTGGCGATTTCACGTAAATCGTCTATAGTAAAAGTGCTCGCCGAACGCGCACGCATGTTCAAGCTTTCAATACCGAAATAAATGGAATCGGCTCCGGCATGAAGGGCAGCCGCCAATGACTCACGTGAGCCTACGGGCGCCATGATTTCAAAATCTTTGATTGTATAACTCATTTCCGTGATTGTAATATTACGGTGCAAAGGTAGCGTTTTTTCAGGATATAATAAAATTTCACTACCTTTGCGCGACAATATCAAGGCAATGAAAATTAGAAACATAGATTTAGGAGAAAAGCCAGTATTACTGGCACCGATGGAAGACGTCACCGACCCTGCATTCCGCCTGATGTGCAAGCAGTTTGGTGCCGACATGGTGTACACGGAATTCGTATCGAGCGATGCCCTGATTCGTTCGGTAGGGAAGACCATGCTGAAACTGAACATCAGTGAAAAGGAACGTCCGGTAGCCATCCAGATTTACGGAAAGGATACGGATACCATGGTGGAAGCAGCCCGCATCGTAGAACAGGCCAAGCCTGATATATTAGACCTGAACTTCGGTTGCCCGGTGAAGCGGGTGGCAGGAAAAGGTGCTGGCTCCGGCATGCTGCAGAACGTACCTAAGATGCTCGAAATAACCCGTGCGGTAGTAGATGCCGTAAAGATTCCGGTTACCGTGAAAACCCGCCTGGGATGGGATGCAGAACACAAGATTATCGTAGAACTGGCGGAACAATTACAGGACTGCGGAATTGAAGCTCTGACCATCCACGGACGTACCCGTGCACAGATGTATACCGGTGAAGCCGACTGGACCCTGATTGGGGAAGTCAAGAAAAATCCGAGAATGCATATTCCCATTATCGGAAACGGTGACATCACTACCCCACAACGTGCCAAAGAATGTTTCGAGCAATACGGAGTAGATGCCATCATGATTGGACGGGCCAGCTTCGGACGTCCCTGGATTTTCAAAGAGGTAAAACACTATTTAGAAACAGGTGAAGAGTTGCCGCCTCTTTCTTTCAAATGGCGGATGGATGTATTACGCCAGGAAGTACTCGACAGCGTAAACCTGCTGGATGAACGAAGAGGTATCCTGCACGTACGTCGTCACTTAGCCGCATCTCCTCTCTTCAAAGGGATTCCAAATTTCAAAGACACACGCATTGCCATGCTTCGCACAGAAACATTAAATGAACTGAATGGTATATTAGACCATATAGAAGCTACTTTCGGTAAGGAGTAATCCTTACCGATTTTTTTAATACATCCGTTTAAAGACCGGAGAAATAAACCAGCGCTTATACATCAGCGTGGCCAGCTGATAGACGAAGAAAGCGGTAATAAGTCCTACCAGCGAATCAATCAGGTAGTGCGCCTGAATATACACCGTGGCACAGCACAGCAACACATAGAACGGGAACAGAATGTAGGCCAATTTTCGGTTCACACGCCAGGCCATAATCATCACAATCGTAGAGATTCCCACATGTGAACTGGGGAAAGCAGCCGTAGGACGTTCACCTACTTCCTGTGAAGCTTCTACCAGATTATAGAAGAATCCGTGTTCATATCCCGGACCAGGAAGCAAGAAAGTATTGTCATTAAAATAATCTCCTATTGCCGGAAAATCACAAGCGTTCACTTTATCCATTCCAATGGCAGGGAAATAGAATTGCGGTCCGGCCACCGGCACCAGAATGTAAAACAAATAGTAAATGAAGAAAGAAGTGACCAGTACGAAGCAAATCTTCTCAAACCATTCAAAACGGGTCAGGAAATAATATACCACCACAATCAGCATCATGGGATAGTAAAAGAAATACCCCATATTGAAAGGCTCACTGAACCACATGGAAGGACACAGCTTGCTAAATTCCACCGAAGGCTGGCAATGGAAAATTGCCTGTTCGACAGAAGCAAACACGTAATCCAGGTTCGGGAACAAGCGGTTAAATTCAAACGTATCCGGATACCAGTATGCCAACAGTGACATTTGCACGACCATACGGATAAAAGCCGTCAAACGACAGGGGAATGCCTGATACAAATATATCAGTACGAACGTCAAGGCCACAATGCCCAGACGCTCCAGCAACATCATCCCGGGATGATCCATCCGGGGATACAAAAGCAAAATCAAAATAGTGGTCAGTGCATTGTAAATCAAGCTAATGCTTTCTACTGCAAACAAGCCCTTTCCACTTTCTACTCGTTCAAATAACTTCAGTTCTATAGCCATCCTTCTTTTTTATACCAGGCAATGATTTCTTTTACTCCTCTTTCCAACGGATATTCGGGAACATATCCTAATTCCTTTTCCAGCGGTGAGATGTCACACCGCCAGTTGCGCTGTTTCATAATACGGTATTTATCACAGTTCAATGTACTCGTCTTACGGAGTATTCGTCCTACATTCTCTGCCACAAATGAAATGGCTTTCAAAAGAAACAACGGACAGACGAAACGAAGCATCCACGGATTTCCCAATTCTTTCCGAATCAAGTCGGAAAACGTATGACTACTGTATACCTTTCCGTCGCTCACAAAATAAGCGCGGCCTGTGACATTTTTTTCAATAGCCAGATAAATGGCCTGTACCAAGTCCTTCACAAACACAAACGTAATATCCTGACGTTTGAAACCTGCTGCAAAATCCACATGCTGCTGCACGGACTTCGCCATCAGAAAATAATCTCGTTCCCGTGGACCGTAAACTCCCGTCGGACGGAAAATCACATACGGGAAATTGGTGAGGGATTTCAAATATTCCTCGGTATGCAGTTTACTCAGTCCATACGCCGTATTAGGCTGGGGAGTGTCCGTTTCACAAATGGATGAATAGTCTTTTTCCCGAATCGGTCCAAATATACTTAACGAACTTATGTAAATAAAGTTCACGGGAAGCATGTCTAATCGCTTCAGGGTCTCAATAAAATGTCGGGTAGCCCAGTAATTCCCGATTTCAAAATCGGCCTTGTCCAGGCATTTGGTCACCCCTGCACAATGAATAATGTAATCCCATTTCCCATGCTGGCGTTTCTGTTCCTCCAACTGACTGGCCAGACGATCGGAATCAGTAAAATCCAGTACGGCAAAATGGATACGTGAATCCTGCAAATATTTCCGGCTGCTGCTCTTCCGCACACCGGCCCACACCTGCATGCCACGCTCCAGCGCACCTTCCACTAAAAAGCTCCCGATGAATCCACTGGCACCGGTAACTAATATTTTTTTCTCCATAAACTTATTTTTCCGGTTCTACATGGATACTGATGTAGGTATCCTCTCCAAAAGTATCCCGCAACTTCTGCTCAATGGCAGTAGCCTTTTCATGTGCCTCATGCAACGAGATACTTCCGTCCATCCGCACGTGCATGTCTATCGCATAATGACTTCCTATACGGCGGGTACGCAAATGATGCGGCTGCGACACGCCGTCCAGTGACAATACCGTCTGCGTAATTTCCTGCTCTATATCGTCGGGCAACGAGCGTTCCAATAATTCATCAATGCAAGCCTTCAGCTGCTTCACCGCCACCTGCACAATAAAGAAACTGACAATCACTGCCGCCAGAGGGTCGAGCACACGCCAGCTTTCTCCCAACAGGATAGCTCCTCCAATACCTACGGCCGTACCGATGGAAGAAAATGCATCGCTGCGGTGATGCCAGGCATTGGCTATCACTGCCGGACTATTACAGCGTTTTCCCACCAGCCGGGTGTAATGAAACAAAATTTCTTTCGATACCACGGATACAATGGCAGCAGCCAGTGCAATCCAGCCGGGCGACTGTAATGCCTCTCCTTTTGCAAAACTGATGATTGATTCTATTCCACTCCAGCAAATTCCTACTCCTACAGCCAGCAAAGCCGCTCCAATCAAGAGCGTAGCCAGTGTTTCATACTTTCCATGTCCGTAATCATGTCCCTTATCTTCCGGTTTGCTGGAAATACGCACAAACACGATGACAATCAAGTCCGTTATCAAATCCGACAAAGAGTGTACCGCATCGGCAATCATCGCCGCACTCTTTCCACCGAAACCTGCTGCAAACTTACAGACTACCAGCAGAATATTGACCAGACTACCCACCAGGGTTACCTTGTAAATCTCACGTTCGCGAACGGATGTTCCAATCTCATTCATATCTTACTTTTGTAAAAAGAATGTGGCAAAGATAATAGTTTTTCAGCATCTTAACAGAAAAAACCACGTTTATTCCCCGGAAATCACTTTCTTTGTATAAAGATAATCTTATCAACAGCAGAGAGCTGTTGATTTAAAACAAAACAACATGGCTAAAAAGAAAAAAGAAAAGAAAGGCGGAAAGCACCTGAAGAAAAAAGAGCTCGTAGAGATACTGCTCAACTATTTCCGTACAAAGCCGAATGAAGCATTCAGCCTCAAGCAGTTGTTCCAAGCTCTAAAACTTACAACCCATCCAGGAAAAATGCTCTGCATCGATGTAGTGGAAGAAATGTTGGAAGACAACTTCCTGATTGAAATCGAAAAAGGGCGCTATAAAATCAATGACAAAGGACAGATTCTGACCGGAACCTTCGTACGTAAAAGCAATGGAAAGAACTCGTTTATCCCTGAAGAAGGAGGAGAACCCATTTTCATTGCGGAACGCAACTCTGCCCATGCAATGAACAATGACAAGGTGAAAGTTGCCTTGTGTGCCAAACGTAAAAAGCATCAGCTGGAAGCGCAGGTAATCGAGATTTTGGAACACGCCAACGAAACCTTTGTCGGCGTATTGAAAGTCAGTAAGAATTATGCGTTCCTGCTTACAGAAACCAGCACCCTGGCTAACGACATCTTTATCCCGAAAGACAAGCTGAAAGGCGGGAAGAACGGTGATAAGGCTATTGTCCGCATTACCGAATGGCCGGAAGAAGCAAAGAATCCGTTTGGCGAAGTGATCGACATCCTCGGAAAAGCGGGTGACAACACAACTGAAATGCACGCTATTCTGGCTGAGTACGGCTTGCCGTACGTATATCCGCAGGCAGTAGAAGCTGCAGCAGAGAAACTGTCGGCCGATATCACGCCGGAAGATTATGCCGAACGCGAAGATTTCCGCGATGTCGTGACGTTCACCATCGACCCGAAAGATGCCAAAGACTTTGACGACGCATTGTCTATCCGCACCCTGAAACCCGGCTTATGGGAAGTGGGTGTACATATTGCGGACGTATCTCACTATGTAAAAGAAGGAAGCATCATCGACAAGGAAGCAGCCAAACGTGCGACTTCTGTCTATCTGGTAGACCGTACCATCCCGATGCTGCCGGAACGTTTGTGCAACTTTATTTGCTCCCTGCGTCCTGATGAAGAAAAACTGGCTTACTCTGTCATTTTCGAAATGAATGAAAAGGCGGAAGTGAAAAACTACCGCATCCGTCATACGGTAATCAAATCCAACCGTCGGTTCACGTACGAAGAAGCACAGCAAATCATTGAAACAGGAGAAGGTGACTACAAGGAAGAGGTACTTCAACTGAATCGTCTGGCACAGATTCTGCGAGAGAAACGAATGGCCGCCGGCTCTATCAACTTTGACCGCTGCGAAGTAAAATTTGAAATTGACGAGACCGGTAAACCGCTCAGCGTATACTTCAAGGTATCTAAAGAAGCCAACAAGCTGATTGAAGAATTCATGCTGTTAGCCAACAAAACGGTGGCAGAATACGTAGGAAAAGTCCCCAAAAACAAAAAACCGAAGGTACTTCCTTATCGTATCCACGACTTGCCCGACCCTGACAAGCTGGATAACCTGAATCAGTTTATCGCCCGCTTCGGTTACAAAATCCGCACAGGAGGTAGCAAAGCTGAAGTATCCAAGTCCATCAATCACTTGTTAGGCGAAATTGAAGGAAAGAAAGAACAGAATCTGATAGAAACAGTGTCTTTACGCGCCATGCAGAAAGCACGCTATTCGATTTATAACATCGGACACTACGGACTGGCATTCGATTACTACACGCACTTCACCTCTCCTATCCGCCGTTATCCGGACTTGATGGTACACCGCCTGCTTACCCGTTACCTGGCAGGAGGACGAAGCGCACAAGCCGACAAGTATGAAACTCTCTGTGAACACAGTTCGGCAATGGAGCAGACTGCAGCCAGTGCAGAACGTGCATCCGTGAAATACAAACAGGTGGAATTTATGGGTGAACGTATCGGAGAAGTGTACGATGGTGTAATTTCCGGTGTCACAGAATGGGGACTCTACGTAGAAATCAACGAAAACAAATGCGAGGGCATGATTGCCATGCGCGACTTGGGCAACGATTTCTATGAGTTCGACGAAAAGAACTACTGCCTCATCGGACGTCGTCATCACCAGAAATTCAGTCTCGGCGATCCGATTAAGATTAAGGTAGCCCGTGCTAACCTGGCTAAGAAACAGCTGGATTTCGTATTGGCTGAAGCTTAAATAATCCAGCTATAAAATCCCCTTACTCTATCTCATTCCGAATTGATGCAGACAAAGTAAGGGGAATTTTTTTATCAATATTCTTCTCCTATAATTACGCCCCAAGGCTCTATTACTACAGAAGCACCTTTCTTCAATTGTTGTTCATCCAATAATGAACGGCTGTCACTATATGGATAATCAAGCGTAACTGGCTTCATTGAATAATTAAATAAATAATGAACTTTCTTTCCATATCCATTCTCCACAGAGCGAAGAATCAATGGGAAACTAAATTTACGTTCTACAGAGGCAATCTGCTGACGGTCTGCTGCACGAGCGATCAGCTTTTCCAACAACTTCTGCGAAGGTACTGTCCCCACATAAATCAAATGTCCTTTTCCATAAGCATTTTCCGTTATGCACGGCCATTTACCGAAAAAAGGATGATCTGCGTACGCCAACGGAACTGCAGTTGTAGGACAAAGAAACTCCATCCATGTACTTATCTGGTTTTCTTCCACTCCTAACTCGTTTGACTTCAAAGGCAACTGGTTGATACTAGAAAACTCCTGATAAGTAAATCCACAGGCTTTCGCCAAAGGACCTGGAGCAAGCATAGGCCGAACTACATTATCCGGATCGCAATAACCGCTTTTATAGAACATAACCACATCACCTCCCTTTTCAACAAAATCAGCAATTTTATACAAAAGTTCGTCTGATGCCACATAAAGAGGAGGAATTACCAACATATCATACTTATCAAAATCAGTTATCTTATCACACGGAACGATATCGCATTCAATATTCTGACGATATAATGCCTCATAAATCATATAGTCCTTATATTGATCACCATGAGTATACGGCATAAAATCCAGTCCAAACTTAGAATCATGGCTAAATAACATAGCAACCCGGTTATGTTTACGAGAATTCACCAACCTTTTTCCAATTTTCTCCAATTCCTTAGCTCCTCTCGAAAACTCAGCATACACGCGGTTAGGTGTCATGTCATGGCCCAAGAGACCTCTCCAGTATGTTTCCTGACCATAATGTAAGGTGCTCCAATGCCAATATTCTACCATATTTGCGCCACCTGACAAAAACGCATACATATTCTGCCGCAATTGCCCATCATACGGAGGCCATTGGTCGCGACTACTCCATCCCGTACCCTGAGCATTAGTCTCAGTTATCAGAAAATTTTTATGCTTGCATAGTTCACGCATATAATCACAAGCATATCCAATCCACTGACCATCCTGGCCGTCCTGCATCGTATAATACACATTAATGGCGGGATAATCCATCTGCCGGAAAGCTTCTATTTGGTCGATATTACAGAAATAAGGCATAAAACAATGGGTTACAAATTGATCCGGTCGTTTATATTCATTCACAATATCCACCTGCCAGTTTAAGAAATCAGCCGTAACCTTACGGTTCCATCGTTCCCACCACAATTTATAAGAAGGATTCGTCACTCCTTTACGGTCATAAAACTCCTCCCACGTATTAATGTTCATGCCCCAGTAATTCAACCCCCACCGCGCATTTAATGAATCCAAATTAGCATGAAAGCTATCTTTTATATAATTTCGGAAACTTTCAAAATAACCTGGATTATCTATACCTCTGGCTTCTACTTCATTGTCAACCTGGAAACCAATAATAGCCGGATGTTTGGCATAACGCTCCATCAATTTTCGGATAATACGCTCACAATAATGACGATAAATAGGATTAGTCAAATCCATATTCTGGCGGATACCATAATAGCTTTGTTTACCATCCACAGTTTGTGAAAGCACTTCCGGATGTTGATGAGCCATCCAAGCCGGAATAGAATAAGTAGGAGTACCTAAAATAATTTTAATGCCAGCTTTACTTAATTTATCAATAATCCGGTCCATCCATTCAAATTGAAAGACTCCATTCTGTGGTTCAAAGACCGACCATGTAGACTCACCGATACGTACTACCGAGAGATTAGCCTGCTTCATCAGGCGTATATCTTCATCCAACCTATCTGTCGGTGTATATTCACTATAATATGCCGCTCCATAAAGAGGCTTTTCAAACTGAAAATATGTAGAAACAGATTGAGACATACTTCCTAAAGGAATTAACAACAAACTTAAAATTAACCTTAAACATCTCATATTCAAAAGGATAAAAAATTAATAACCTGGATTTTGTATTAACAAATCATTTTTATTTATTTCATCTAAGTAAATAGGCAGAAAATAAGCCTTATTATTCCATTTACGTTCTTGCACTTCTATTACAGAATAAACTGGATCCTGTGAACCATAAGGATAACGAATATCTATACCTTGAGCTGGTTGTATAACCTCTGGAGCAATCATCCATCTACGAATATCAAAATAACGATGTTGTTCATAAGCTAGTTCTATTTTTCTTTCATTACGATAATGGTCCATTAATTCTTTCCCTGTTTCAGTAGATGGAATATCAGGCATACCAGCACGTTTTCGAATCATATTAATATATTTTCTAGCTTCTTCTTCCTCTCCTAATTCCAAACAAGCCTCAGCATAATTCAACAGAACTTCTGCGTAACGAATTTGTCTCCAAGGAAAAAGTTGTTTGTCATATTGATGGTTAACTGAAGGATCTAAGAATTTACGCATATAATATCCTGTATATGTACCATTCCAATCTTCAATTGGACCTTGCCTTGTATCTAAACCTGCAGTATAAGAACCATCTGCCTGTTGATAAAATCCAGTCTGTACAATTCCGTCAGGGTCAGCATCAACTGTATCATCTGGCCTTTCCCGCCAATGAGCTCCATCGTACAAAATACATGCATAAAAACGAGGATCTCTATTTTCATATGGATGTATTGCTTGGGCAGGATTGCTCCAACTAAATTTTGTTCCATCACTCATTTCATAAGAATCAACTAACTGACCCGTAGGCGTATTTCCACCCCAACCATGAAAACCATTAGGGCTATTAAATAAGCCAACACGAGGAAGCTGAAAATCATCGCTATTATGATTAACCAAATCATAATACTGAAGCATTATATCTTCATCCGAATTATGGCACAAAAAGATATTAACATAATTAGCTACCGCTTCATCTGGAGTAGCCCACTGCTGACCTTCTCCATAAAGATGATAAATACCTAAATCTATCACATCTTTTGCTGCTTTTTTTGCATTCTCCCAACGCTCTCTCTGATCACCATCCACATAGCCTACTAACTCAGGATGTTCATATCCTACAGCCCACTGAGATTGAGAAACATATAAATCACTTGCAGCATACAACAAAACACGAGATTTTAAAGCTAGTGCAGCTCCTTTTGTCGCACGTGCCTTATCTCCACTCAAAGGAAGAAGAGAGGCCGCATCATCCAAGTCTTTCACTATAAAATCTACAGTTTCCTTGAAAGTATTACGTGAAACTTTCAGTTCATCCTCGGGAGTAAAAGTCTTATCAATTAACGGAACACCTCCCCATTGAATTAACAACCAATAATAAAAATACCCTCTAAGATATAACACTTCACCATGTAAACGTTCTATAGCCTCCCCTTGTAACTCATACTTCTTGACATTTTCTAAAAACATATTACAAGCTCTAATATTTTTGTACAAACTATTCCATGTAATATTTTGAAATGTCATAATCCAAAAATTAGGAGCTAATATGCCTTGATAGCTTGGACTCAATTCACTCTGAACTACAGGCTGACTTTCCCACGACCATACTTCCATAGATTCATCACAAAGTGAAGATAACATTACTGTATGAAATCCCCATTTTTGTCCTTCATAAATATTATTTACAAATGCAGTCACCAGCGCTTCATCTGTCCACACAATCGCATCAGAATAACGATCTATAGGAGTTATATCAAGAAAATTATCATTACACGATGAAAATGTTAACCCTAAAAGCAATGCTAAAGAATATATCTTTTTCATATTTCTCAAATTTAAAAAGTAAGATTAATACCAAAATTTATAACCTTATTCAAAGGATAATTATAACCAGATCCACTTGTGTTTTCTGGATCATAATCCTTCATATCTGGGCTAAAGGTCAAAAGATTATAAGCATTTATATATATACGTAAATGTTCAATACCTGCTTTTTTCGTCAATATAGAAGGAATAGTATAACCCAATTCTATATTCTTCATTCGGACATAATCTGTTTTATGTAACCAGAACGTATTCTGTTGATTCACATAATATTCATTACTTCGATTATACGTACGTGGGAAAGAAGCTGTCGGATTATCTTCTGTCCAACGATTATCATAAAAACTTTTTAAGAAATTTGCAAAATCTCCAGACTCTGTGGTCTGATAAAAAATACCCCCAAAAGCTCCTTGAAACATACAAGAGAAATCAAAGCCTTTATATGCAACATCAACAGTTAATCCACCTGTAAATCTAGGGGTACGGCTACGATCATCCCTTACACGGTCATTTCCATCAATAACCCCATCTTCATTTACATCTTTAAAAATAATATCTCCAGGACGAGCTCCGGCCCAATGAGGATAAGCCTCAACTTCTTCTTTATTCTTAAAAATACCTATTGCCTGATAATACAATCCGGCATCAATAGGTTTACCTGTTGATTTTTGATAATCAGGAACTCCAGGAGCTTCATCCCAGAATAAAATTTTATTTCTGGCATAAACTCCGTTTAAATTTACTCCTAAACGCCACTCATTAAATGTTTTCCGATAATCAATATTAAAATCCACCCCCTGATTTAGAACCTTACCTAAATTTTCATCCGGCAATTCCAATCCTGATGTAGCAGGAACAGAGGCATTCCTTTTCCACAGAATATCAGTTCGTTTATTATGAAAATAATCAACTGTCAAAGCCAAATCTCCCTGCAAGAACTGTAAATCAAGACCTATATTTTTTTGAGTTGCAGTTTCCCAAGTTACGTTTTGATTAGGAGCAACACTTTCCATTAAAGCTTGATTCATCGTAGTTCCATTATTTGTTACATACATCAAACTATTAAATAAATATGAAGACATATATTGATAAGGATCTATCAAATCATTTCCCGTTTGTCCCCAAGACGCTCTAATTTTTGCAAAAGAAATAAAGGGGACATGCTTTTTCCAAAAGTTCTCTTCAGAAATTACGTAACCCAAAGAAATTCCTGGAAAGAAACCAAATTTATTCTTCTTAGCAAAAATATATGAGCCTTGATATCTCCAGACAAATTCAGCTAAATACTTTGATTTATAAGCATAATTCAAACGTCCAAAATAATTCAATCGGGCCTCCTTGTAACCAGTACCTGTGTTATTTATTTCATCTTGCCCACCTGCAAACAACTGATCTATAGATGAAGATAAAAAATACCGTCTAAAAGCTTCAAAAGAATCACCTTCATCTGTAATACGTTCTACACCAGCTAATACATTTACCGAATGGTCATCCATAAAAGTACGAGAATAGGAGGCAATACCACTTAAAAGTATTCCTAAATTATCTTCCATAGACTCCGTCAATCTTGGATCACTAAACCCTTTCTTTCCTTCTACCAATACAGGTTGTCCATTTGAATCTACAGAAGTTCCGTCCCACGAATACAAATACCATGGCTTCTGCCAAATTTTTCTGAAACGAAACCCTTTATCCAAAGAGGCTGTAGCTTTTATTGATAATCCCTCAACGTGAGGAATTTTAATATTCACTCCAAAATCACCATTCAATACATACTGCTTATCTCTATCATATCCTGTTTGATTTGTACAAATAACTACCGGATTATCACCAAACTCAATATCTGGTCCAGGCAAGCCATTAGGCCAATATGCTGGAGAATTAGGTTTAGATCGCATCAACATACGAAAAATATTTTCTGCAGAACGAGTGGGATATTTTCTGTCCTCCATACGGGCAGCTACATTTATATATGCATCTATATACCTATTGATTTTTGTATCCAGATTCATCCTTAAATCATACTGATTATAATTTGCTCCACTATTTTTATAAAAAGCATCTTGGCCTTTTGCCGACAAACTAGCAAAATATTTTACATTTTCAGTTCCTCCCTCAATTGTTGCATTAGCATAAGTCTGTGCAGACCACTTTTTCAATGTTTCTCCAAACCAGTCTGTATCAGGATGTCCCCAAGGGTCGCTTCCATCCACATATTGTTTCAAGTCTGATTCTGAATAACGAGGTTTATTACCTGCATATGCATCTATTTCATTCATCAATGTAGCATACTCGTACGCGTTAGTCATCTCTGGAATAACAGTCGGAGCCGAAATTCCATAGTTATAAGACATACTTACTTTTGGTTTTCCCAATTTACCTCGTTTCGTAGTAATAAGAATAACCCCATTCGCAGCTTGCGCACCATAAATCGCTGCAGAAGCATCTTTTAGCACTGACATCGTCTCAATTGTAGCCGGATCAATTCGCTCAAGAGAACGGCCAGGTACTCCATCTACGACTATCAATGGATCAGATTTACCAAATGTATTAACTCCACGAATCGTAATTGTTGCACCATCATATCCTGGTTCTGAGGTATTAGAGACTGCTACAACTCCAGGAAGACGCCCTGCTATACCTTGACTTAGATTGACAACAGGAGTTCTCGCAAGCTTTTCTCCTCCTACACTCGTTACAGATCCAGACAATGTTGCTTTTTTTTGTGCTCCATATCCCACCACAACAACCTCATCTAACTGCTCACTATCTTCTTTCAATAAAACTTCCAGAACTTGATTATTATCAACAGACACTTGCTGGGTCACATAACCAATATATGAAATATTCAGAATAGCATTCCTACTATTAACCGTTAAAGAAAAATTTCCTTCAAAGTCCGTAACAGTACCATTAGTAGTATTCTTTTCCAAAATAGAAACTCCTATTAAAGCCTCTTTTGTTTTTTCATCCAAAACTTTTCCTCTAACGAACCAATTTTCCGCTTTTAATTGCAGAAGTACAACAAAAGAAAATAAGAAAATAAATAATAGACTTCTTTGTAGTCTATAATCTCTACCACTTATATCAAATAAGCTTATATTTTTCATATGATTTAGATTAAGTAAATAATTAATGATTAACGATTAAACACAGACCACAAAATGCATAATGACTATAATAGCAAAGAATGATACAATAAGTAACTGGCTTTATAAAAACACAGCTTTGCATCATCCTTACATTGTCTCTTTATAAAAAATTTTTCCTTTACCATTTTGAAACATATTATTATTTCACAATGGCAAAGGAAAATTAAAACTCAGTTCAAAGCGTGTCTAAATACTGCCTGAAGGGAGAAAATATTATCGCATGCAAGGATTTTATACCTCTCTTGACATTTTTATTATACTTTTTTGTTGAAATTCAGTCGGCGTTACACCAAACTCATCCTTAAAACACTTGGTAAAATATTTAGGATTTGTGAATCCTAATGCATAAGCTATCTCAGAAATAGATAATTGACGAGCATTAAGCATAACACAGGCTTCTTTCATTTTTATATTCCGAATAAAATCCAATGGTGTAAGCCCTGTCATAGCTTTTATTTTTCTATGCAAAGTCGATTTCGACATGCCCAGTTCTTTTGATAACATTTCCAAATCAAACTCTGCCTCCTCTAAATGTTCTCTTACAGTAAAAGTTATTTTTTCCAGTAATTTTTTATCTGCAGCCTGATAAGGAAGTATAGAGAAATCCATACTTTGTTCTTTACGAAAAGTTGACTGCAATCGCTTATAAGTTAAAATTAAATTATCGATACGTGCTTCGAGCACTTTTATTTCAAATGGTTTGGTCAGGAAACCATCAGTACCAATATTATAACTTACCACCTGGTCTTCTACTCCTTGTTTAGCTGTAAGAATAATAATAGGGATATGCATATATCGATAATCTGTTTTTATCTTTTTACATAAATCCCATCCAATCATATCTGGCAATGTAATATCACACACAATCATATCAATATCATTGTGTGACAATTGTTCTAAAGCACACTTAGCCGTTTCCGCCACCAATACATTATATTTACCTAAAAATGTTTGCTGTAAAACATAAAGCAATTCCTTATCATCATCAATAAACAAAACTGTACTTTTTTCTACTACTGTACCTTCATTCTCCACAACAGAAACTATATCAGAAGCATCCATTATTTGTTTATTATCCCCAGAAAGAGTGGTCGTCTCTTCTATTGTTGCATAAACCTCTTTATTCAATGGAAGTGAAACCGTAAAAACAGAACCCTCTCCATACACACTCTCCACTGAAATCTCACCATGATGAAGTTCAACCAATGACTTTGTCAAATACAGGCCAATTCCATTTGATTCATTACCGGTCGCATTTTTACCAGTATAAAACTGATTAAAAATCAATTTTAAATCTTTCGGTTTTATCCCTATTCCCTGATCTGAAACTTTTATTATCAAAAAATGTCGGTCGCTTTCCATTTTTTCTGAAACTTGTAACTCAACCCTCTTACCTTCCGGAGTGTATTTTATGGCATTAGAAAGCAGATTATATAAAATCTGATCCAGTTTTTCAAAATCCACATAACCTTCAATAGATGAATTCGTTACCACATTAAATTGTTGGTGTTTTTTGCTTGATAAAGCCATAAAAGAAGCTACGCATACATTTTTTATATATGAATCTATTCGACCATAACTAATATGTAAAGGCATGGTCTGCGTATTGATTTTACGAAAATCTAATGCCTGCTGAATCAAATGGCGCACCTTTAAAACATTTCTTTTCAATATATTAACTTGTTTTCCGTATTGATCATGAAAAGTGTTTTTCTCAAAGAACTCTATAACCGTTAATATGACTGTCAAAGGAGTCAGTATTTCATGAGAAACATTAGTAAAATAATCAATCTTCGTTTTTGCCAGCTCTTCCTTAAGTTTTATCTGATTTTTCTTTTTCAATCTTCTCAAGTAAAAATACTCTACCAGACATAATACTGTTATTCCCAAAACGATATAAAAAGTATATGCCCACCATGTTTCATACCATGCAGGAAGCCGAACAATAGTCAAATCATATTGACTATCCACCCATTTTCCATTATCTATATACTTTAATCTAAAATGAAAGGTACCTTTAGGCAGTTCATTATAAAAAGCAGTAAATTTATTTACTTCAGGATACACCCAATCCTTATCTACCCCTTCCAACTTAAAGGCTATTTGTTTTTCTCTCTGAAGTCCATATTCCAATGTAGAAAAAGATAATTCTATATTTCTATCACGACTTGTCAAAAACACATGAGATACCGTATTTCCTATTTTCGGCTTATCAAAAAACACGCTACTCCCATCTACCTTAATATCTGTCACCATAGGAGCGAAACTACAATCTGCTCCCCACTGACTACCAGACTGAAGCAAATGAATAAATCCATTATGTCCACCGGCATAAATTCCACCCGAATTATCCGGACAAGCAGCCTGCCCTCTAAACAAATGAACTCGTATATTACTGTCTCGAGTGGAATACTCTGTATAAAGCTTCGTTTGCAGATTATATTTTAAAATCTTTTTATTAGTAATCACCCATAGGTTCCTACGGTCTACCAACAACTTCAATACAATACAGTCATTTAATATCTCATTAAGTCCTATCAGTTCAAATTTATCTTTGGCAGGAGTCGACCTATAGACATACCCCAATGAAGATACAATCCACATACAATCATCATAATCTACACAAGAAAGTTTGGGAGTATCTTCTTGTTCCGAAGTAAAACAAATAACTTTTCGTGTCGCTACAATTTTCTTATCACTATATCTCAAAGAAAACACTTGATTGGAAGTCGAAATTCCCCAAATCTCTCTATGAGTATCTACACATAAATGAGTAATATTTCTTTTATTCAAAGGTTCACAAAAAACAGCAGAATAATCATTGGGGGATATAACAAACAAATTATTGGAAGTTAATACCCACAAATTTAAATTTGAATCTTCCATCATTTGAAGAATATCTCCACAATTGTCCGTATATAAAGACAAATCTATTTCCTTTGTCACATACAATTTACTGCCATTTCTAATTATTTTTACTAAACGCGAATCTCCTCTTCCATTCACCCATACAGATAAAGGTTGCTGAGCTTTAACCATTAAATTAACCTCTCTGACTTTACCATTTAAATCCGCATAATGCAACTTATCAGTATCCAACTCATACAGACACAAGCCCAGTCGATCTTGATTCACCCATGCTACATTATTTTCATCCACACACAAATGCAAAATATTGGTATCCCATCCTAAATCATTCTTTACTTGCGATAATGAATAATATTTAATCCCCGATTTATCAAAACGAACGACATTTGCCAAATCATAAGAGCTTAACCATAAATTTCCTTCCCTATCCTTCAAAATACGAGTATACATCTTTTGAGTATCCACACGGCTATCTATATCAACTAACTTTATATCACCATGAGATATATCTAATGCATAGAGTTTGTTATAAGATAAAAACCATAAATAATGATACACATCATCTTGAACTATACTATATACGGCGGATTCTTTCCCATCTTTTCCCATTAAAAAAGAACAATTTACAAAATAAGCTTTTTCTGGTGAATCAGGTTGAAATTTCCATAAACCATTTCCCCATGTACCAATCCAGTAACCACCCGCTTTATCTTGATACATCGTATAGTAATCTACGTCAATCATATAAGGATAATAGGAGAATGTATCTAACTTCGAATCATAACGGCATAGTCCACCCTTTCCCATCAGCACCCATAATACACCAGATTTATCTTCATACAAACTATTAAGTATAATTGCCTGCTGACTATCGATTTTTAGTATATGCCGCATGTCATATTTACGGACAAGACTTCCGTCTTTTCTGCAACGATAAAGATTTCCTCCAGAAGCTATCCAGATTTCCCCTTTTTTTGTTGTAAGCATAAACGCTATGTCTTTATCTTGTAAGCTTTTCTCCGGAATAGGAATAACTTTACCTGTATGTTTTTCAAATAAATTGATTCCTTTGTGAGTACCAATCCACAAATAATCTATGCTCTCCGCAAAACTTGTAATCCTATTATCAGTCAGCAAATGAGGAAAACGATAGTCATTCTTAAAAGAACGGACTTGATGTCCGTCATATCTAGCTAATCCATTGGATGTACCAATCCACAAATATCCCCATTCATCTTGGTATATATCCCAAATTTCATTTGAAGCCAAATCTGAATAGAAAGGCATCGGCTTAGATAATATATCCTGAGACATTCCGGGTATAATACCAATCAAGAAAAAATAAATTATAGCTACTACTGTGTTTTTCATGGGTATCATGTAGATTTTTATTATTTCACCCTGCGGTTCAACTGATTATTCGCTTTCTCCGGACGGGACTTTCCCACCCTTTTTCCACTTGTCTTTTTCTTATTGCTCTGTTTTGCCTTGAAAGCAAACGGATTTTTCTTGTTTACTACCATACCATTCTGATTTTTCTACAAAAATAAGATTTTATTGGATTCATCACAAAATATCGTTACTTTTGCCAATTATCAAAAAGGAATGCTTATGAGCCCAATTGATTACACACATATACTGACAAAGGCTGTTGACGAACTTTCCGACAGCCAATCTTACCGTGGACTGTTCCATCAGCACAGAGAAGGTGAACCGCTTCCTTCCGGAAAATCACTGGAACGTATCGTAGAACTATCACGTGCCATCTTATTCCCCGGCTACTTCGGTAATTCTACCATCAACAGCCAGACCATTAATTACCACATTGGTGTCAATATTGAAGAGCTGTTTTCTCTGCTCATCGAACAGATACAGGCCGGATTGTGCTTCGGGGTGGAAAATTCAGGCCAGTGCGACTGTCAGTCACCTTGCCGTGCCACGGCTACCCAATTAGCGGCTGAGTTTATCAGCCGTCTGCCGGAAATCCGACGGATTTTGGCTACCGATGTAGAAGCTGCATACTACGGTGATCCAGCTGCCACCTGCTTTGGTGAAATTATCTGCTGTTACCCTGTTATCCGTGCAGTGACCAACTACCGGATTGCCCACGAACTTCACCGGCTCAACGTGCCTCTTATTCCGCGTATCATCACGGAAATGGCTCACTCTGAAACCGGAATCGACATCCATCCGGGTGCGCAAATCGGACATCATTTTACCATTGACCACGGTACGGGTGTCGTAATCGGTGCGACCTGCATCATCGGCAATCACGTGAAACTATACCAGGGTGTCACATTGGGTGCCAAGAGTTTCCCTTGCGACGAACAGGGAAACCCCATCAAGGGTATTCCACGCCATCCGATACTGGAAGACAATGTGATTGTCTACTCCAATGCCACCATATTAGGACGCATCACCATCGGTGAAGGAGCTACCATTGGAGGTAACATCTGGGTGACGGAAAGTGTACCTACCGGTGCCCGCATCGTACAGCGAAAGAGCAAGGAAAATTAAGGAGAAAATGCCTGCCCAAAAACGCACTTACGTTTACTCCAAAACGCAAGGACGTTTGAAACCAAACGCAAGTACATTTCATCTAAAACGCCCTTGCGTTTCAATCCAAACGTAAAGGCGTTTTAGAGTAAGCACAAAGACATCTTATTATTGATGGTTGAAACGGCCGTTTTTTACTTAAGAACCTAAAAAAAATAACGTCCGCAGTCCCGGAAAACTCACCGGAAACTGCGGACGTTTTTGTATATAAAATAATAAGAATGCTTAGAAAGCCTTATGGTAGAGCGCTTCAATATCTTCTACTGAAGTCGGACGCGGGTTACCTCCAGTGCAGACATCATTGAATGCATCGATAGCCAACTGATGCAAATCTTCTTCCTTCACACCGATTTCATGCAACTTCTGTGGAATACCGATGCTCAAAGAAAGCTGGCGAACAGCTTCTACCGCAGCTTTTACACCTTCTGCTTCGCTCATGCCGGTAGTATCTACTCCCATCGCCTTAGCAATATCCAGGTATTTTGGTGCGGCAGGAGATTCTGCATTGTATTCCATGACGTAAGGCAACAACAATGCATTGGCTACGCCGTGCGGAGTGTCATAGTGCGCACCGAGAGGATGAGCCATAGAGTGAACGATTCCCAGACCTACGTTGCTGAATCCCATTCCGGCAATATACTGTGCCTGCGACATGGCTTCACGAGCTACTGGATCACTACCATTGTCTACAGCAGCCTTCAGATTCTTGGCAATCATCTCAATGGCCTTCAGTTCAAACATATCTGACATCACCCAAGCTCCCGGAGTAATGTAGCTTTCAATGGCATGTGTCAGGGCATCCATACCTGTAGCCGCAGTCAGGCCCTTCGGCATAGAATACATCAGTTCAGGGTCTACGATAGCTACCGACGGAATATCGTTCGGGTCTACACATACCATTTTCTTGGTAGCAGCCTCATCAATAATCACATAGTTGATGGTTACCTCAGCCGCAGTTCCAGCAGTAGTAGGCAGAGCAAAAGTCGGCACTGCTTTATGGCGCGTATCTGCTACTCCTTCCAATGAACGTACATCGGCAAATTCCGGATTGTTCACTACGATACCGATACCTTTAGCCGTGTCAATGGAAGAACCGCCACCCAATGCAACGATAAAGTCGGCACCGGAAGCCTTGAAAGCTGCCACACCATTCTGTACATTGGCAATGGTGGGGTTGGCTTTTACATCACTATATATTTCGTAAGGAATACCTGCCTTTTCGAACACTTCCACCACCTTGTCGGCTACGTGAAAACGAATCAGGTCCTTGTCAGTCACAAAAAAAGCTTTCTTGAAACCTCTACGGCCTGCTTCTGTAGCGATAGCTTCGCGACATCCGGCACCAAAGTAAGAAGTTTCGTTCAAAATCATTCTGTACATAATTTCATGGTTTTAAAAGGTTAGATTTTTATTTATTTCGGAAGATGGAACACGTCCGTCAGTTCCTGCATTTGTTCTTTCGTCATACCGTCCGGCTCAAATCCCATGCAACGGGCATTAATGTAAATCTGGGCAGCCTTGGTCAGCACGTCAATCTGGTCAAATGCATCCATTACATCGGTACCGACAGCAAACACACCGTGTTTTTCCCACATTACTACATCATAATCGTCCAGTTCCTTCAGTGTAGCATCTGCCAGTTCTACTGAGCTCGGCATCTTATAAGGCACGATACCCAATCCACGCGGACAGAATGCCTTTGTTTCCGGAATCATGCTCCACAACAGATAAGTCAGTACATCCTTTTCCAGGAACTTCGGAGTATGGCTCATTGCCACCAGTTCGATGGGGTGTGTATGTACGGTAGCCTTTTTCTGGGCACCTTCCGCAATCAGCGTATTGTGAACAGTCAGGTGAGAAGCCACCTCCGAAGTCGGCATCACCGGCTGGTCAGCGATAATGACATAGCTGGCACAATCGTCGCAGATACGAATCACCGAACCGTTTTCCATCGGCCAGCGAGCCAAGTCGCGCATACGTTTCTGTGTACCTTTGCAGAAAAAATAACAGCCTTTCAGATGCGGTAATACTGCTCCAATCTGTTTCGGTTCACTGATGGCCGGCATCTGACGGATTTCATCGTCCACAAACTCTGTTACATTGATCGTGATATTTCCACCGTTGCGTTCAGCCCATCCTTTTTGCCACAAATATCCGGCCACTTCAGCCACTTTATTGATTTCACGGGCCAAACCCGGACGTCCTTCAAGAATTGATTTCATTATATTATGTATTTAAATTTAATTTTTTATTTCAACAGCTGCGGAAGGAAAGAAGATACAATCAGGACAATCAGTCCCAGTACCAGTACCCAGATGGTCTTTGCAGAACATCCTTTCCATTCCTTCAAAATAATTCCCCACACATTCGAGAATGTCACGTTCAGCGACATCAGGATACACCAGGAGAACGTAAGCAGTACCGGTGAAGCTATCAGGAAACCTTTTCCCAGACTCAAGCCAAAGAACTGACTATACCATAACACACCGGCCAACGCACAGAACAGAATGTTGTTCACATACAGCGAGGTCTTTCCATAATCACCCCATGTCTTGTTCTTTGCATTCTGATAAAAACAATACACCATGTTGGTAAGGAAACCTCCGGCAGTCACCATAAGAGTAGCCGGCAAAGTTTTATACACTTCTGCACTTTCCGGGAAACACAAACTCTGCCCGAATCCTAATCCGATACTGAAACAGGCGCTCATGAAACCGGCCAATAAAGCTACGAAGATTCCTTTAGTAAAATTGAAATCTTTCACAGCTTTTTTCTTTTCTTCCTCGCTCAGACTGGCAGACTTCATATTTCCTGCATAACCGATGATGCCGATACCTAGCAAAGTCACAATCACTCCCACAATAACCGGCATGGTCAGTTCCTCCATGTGACCAGTAAATATGGGCGTCAAGATTGTTCCCAGTCCGGCACAGGTACCCAGCGAGATAGACTGTCCCAATGCTACTCCAAGGTAGCGCATACTCAAACCAAATGTCAGACCACCCACTCCCCAGAGTACACCGAAGAACATCGCCCAAAGCGTATCGGCTGGATGAGCCGCATAAACCTCAAAAAGGCTGTGTCCGTCCGGAACAGCCAGCAACGCGCCCAAGAAAGGAAAAACAAGCCAGGCAAATACTCCCTGCACAATCCAGTAAGATTCCCAGCTCCAGTTCTTTATTTTATTGATGGGTACATAGCAACTCGACTGGCAGAATGCTCCCACTGCAATAATCAACAATCCGATAATGATTTCCATAGCCTATAAATTAAGCCAGCCGGACAACGGGCAAGACAAGCTTTTCCCGTCGTCCGGCTGTAAGATTAATTTCTCTTAGAAGTTACTTCCGCTTCGTATTTTTCTACTTCAGCAATGTATTCTTCGCCTACAGGTACATTATTCTTCAAGCAGAACATATCCCATACAGCTCCCCAAGGCAATGACTTGCATTCTTCGAGCAATGCCAGACGCTGGAAGCCACGGTCAGTTTCTTCATAGTCACGCAGCGTGTTCAGCGGTTCGAGCAACGCCTGCAACAGGCACTTCTGTGTAGCACGCATACCGATTACATACGCACCGATACGGTTGATAGAAGCATCGAAGTAATCCAAACCGATGTGTACACGGTTCAACGCATTGCAACGTACGATTTCCTTGCACAAATCGAGTGTATCGTCGTTCATGATAGTTACATGGTCTGAGTCCCAACGAACCGGACGGCTTACGTGCAACATCAGTTCCGGTACATAAAGTAACAGAGAAGAAACCTTATCAGCCACACTTTCTGTCGGATGGAAGTGACCGGTATCGAGTGTAATCAGTTTCTGGTTCTGTACACCATAACCAATATAGAAGTCGTTAGAACCCACTGTATAGCTTTCCAGACCAATACCGAATACTTTTGATTCGATGCAGTCCTTCATGTGATCGTACTTCTGTGCAAAAATCTGGTCCAAAGAATCTTTCAGCAATGCACGGTACTTCATACGGTTTACGGTAATATCCTTGCTACCATCGTGTACCCACAAGTTCATGATACAAGGATCTCCCTGACGCTTACCCATTTCTTCAGCAATGGCACGGCAGCGTTTGGTATGTTCAATCCAGAAATCACGGATAGCCTTGTCAGGATTTGACAAAGACAAGTTTCCAGACTTCGGGTGAGAGAAAGAAGTAGAGTTGAAATCCAGCTTCATGTCATTCTCTTTTGACCACTGCATCCAGCCTTCAAAATGTTTTACTTCCACCTGGTCACGGTCAACAAACTGTCCGCCGAATTCACCATATATTTCGTGCAAGTTCAAGCGATGTTTTCCCGGTACGTAAGAAGCAGCCTTCAGGATATCTGCACGCAATTCTTCAATGTTACGAGCCTTTCCCGGATAATTTCCGGTAGCCTGAATACCTCCGGTCAGTGAACCCTGTGATTCGAATCCGGTCACATCATCTGCCTGCCAGCAGTGCATAGACATAGGTACAGACTGTAAAGTTTCCATTACGGCATCCGTATCGATACCCAATTTGGCATAGCGTTCTTTCGCTATTTCATACGCATTGATAATCTGTTGTTCTTTCATGGCAAATTATTTTTTAATGATTGATATATATTTCTGATAAGCTTCATTCCACACTTCCGCATCTGCCGGTGAGAAATAATCCGGTTCCACATTGACAGAAATCACGTTACGCATTTCCTGCAACGTACTTACTACTCCGGCTGCTTTAGCCTGAAGCATGATATTTCCAATTGAAGATGCCTCGCTCGGTCCGGCCACAACCGGCAAGCCGATAGCATTTGAAGTAAACTGATTCAGCAGTTTGTTGCGTGAACCTCCTCCAATGATATGCAACTTTTCAATCGGATTTACGGAAAGTTCACGGAATACATCGAGTACCTCACGGTATTTCAGTGCCAGACTCTCAAAGATGACACGAATAAACTCACCATGTGTCTGCGGTGCATTCTGTCCCGTACGTGCACAATACTCACAAATGGCTTTAGGCATATCCTGTGGATTGGTAAATCCCGAGTCATCCGGATTGATGAAGCAAGCAAACGGGCGAGCAGCCTGAGCCAGTTCCACCATCTGCGGATAAGTATAATCCGTTCCTTCCTTATGCCATTTCTTCAGACATTGTTCTACAATCCACATACCTGTGATATTCTTCAGCAAGCGAATGGTACCGTCTACTCCTCCTTCGTTCGTAATATTATAGTGAGTTGTCTTTTCATTCACAACCGGACCATCTGTTTCAATTCCCATCAATGACCATGTACCTGAACTCAGGTAAGCAAAGTTCTTGTTGGCAGCCGGTACAGCCGCTACGGCAGAAGCTGTATCGTGTCCGGCTACGGCAATTACCGGAACAGATTCTATCTGAAGTTCTTCACACAAATCCTCGGTCAGCATACCGACTTTAGCTCCCGGTTCTACCATATCCGCAAACAAGAATTTGCTGACACCCAGCACTTCCAGTAATTTTTCATCTAATTTGCGTGTTTCCGGATTCAGCAACTGAGAAGTCGATGCAATGGTATATTCTGTCACCATCTTTCCAGTGAGCAAATAAGAAAGCGCATCCGGCATGAAGAGCAGGCGACTGGCGTGCGTCAGTCCGAAATCCTTCCGTTGTTTTAGGGTATACAACTGGAAAATACTGTTGAAATCCATGTGCTGGATTCCCGTCTTTCCATACAACTCATCTGCCGGCATTACCTTTTCAAAGAACTCTTCCTTCTTACCGATAGTCTGCGGGTCACGATACGCATACGGGAGGCCTATCAGTGCTCCTTCCTCATTCACAAAAGCAAAATCCACTCCCCATGTATCAATACCGATAGAAGTGACAGATACTTTTTTCTGTGCCACAGCAGCCAGACCTTTCTTCAAATTCTCATACAAGGAAAAAATATTCCAGTAAAAATGTCCGTTGAGTTGCAGCATCTGGTTCGGGAAGCGGGTAACCTCTTCCAGCGTCAATTTATCACCAGTCAGCGTCCCCAATATGGTTCTTCCGCTAGTTGCTCCTAAATCAAATGCAATAAAATATTTGGAATCCATGCTAAAAGTTTATTTGGTTAACTACTGTGGCAAAAGTAGAAAGAAAAAATTCCCTTCTTGCGGAAGAAATGACTTTAAAATATAAGTTTTTGATTTTTCCTGCTAACGAAAATTCAGGAGTTTATCAGGGATTTTTTATCTTTGCGAAGAAAGGGACAAAAAATGGAAAAGAACAGCGTAAACTATAAATATCTGGTACGAAGTCCGCGCGATATAGACTGGGGAATTACCGTGGATACCGTAGGTTCGGAACCCATTCCACCCAACTATCCGGTGTACCCACCTCGTACCGGACATCCGGATGCCTTTTATTTCACTCCCTCACGCGGCCGTGTGCTGGACAGCTACCAGCTATTATACATCACTCACGGAAAAGGCTATTTCTATACCTCTCCCGACACATTTATCGAAATCAAGGAAGGAGACATCTTGATTCTCCAGCCTCACGTATGGCACAGCTATTTCCCCGATAAAAAAACCGGCTGGCAGGAATACTGGATCGGATTTCAGGGAATCAACATGGACAGCCGTTTCCAAAACAACTTTTTTGCAAAAGACCAGATTGTTTATCACATCGGTGTGCAGGACAGTATCGTAAAACTTTACGAACAAGCCATCCAGGTGGCCATGGAAGAAAAAGCGGCCTGTCAACAATATCTGGCTGGCATTGCTAATCTTATCTTAGGCATGACCATGTACTACTCGCAGAACTACGAGTTCGACAACAAAGCCACCGAGCAGATTAGCAAAGCCAAGGTATTCATCCGCGAGAACCTGCTAAAAGGTATAGGCCCGGAAGAAGTCGCCGACTCCCTGCACATGAGCTATTCCTGGTTCCGCAAACTGTTCAAAGAGTATACCGGACTTTCTCCGGCGCACTACATTCAGGAACTGAAAATCCAGCAGGCCAAAGACTTGCTGGCCACCACTCAGCGAAGCACCAAAGAAATAGCCTATTACCTGACCTTTGACGATATACCTTACTTTACCAAAGTTTTCAAGAAATATACAGGATACACCCCGCAATCCTATCGAAAAAAATTCGGAAGAGAATAAAAATACAACCTCCTTCTGCGCTGAAGAATCACTCACAGCAAGCAGAAGGAGGTTGCTTTGTTTTATGCCGATGTATAGCCGAGAATTATTTCACTACAAAATGGTAAGTTCCCGACAACAATTCCGCCTTACACATTCCACCCTGATACGTCACTTCTTTTATACCCTCTTTTCCAGCTTGTAACGCGCGACCATTTTCAGTTACGCTATCCATTGAAGCAGCAGTCAAATAAAGTGTCGCACTGGTATTCGCCGGAACCGTGAATGAATACCTCACTTCTCCATCCTTCACTTCCCATGCGCTTTCTATACGTCCGTACAGCGAATCATAATATCCTCTGGCAAAAGTCATCTTTCCTGTAGGGTCTACCTTCGGACAAAGCACAAAATGCTTGAATCCCGGATGATGCTCATCCCGCATAATTCCCAGCGAGTAGGCATACATCCAAGCCCCGACGGCTCCAAAGGAATAATGGTTAAACGAGTTCATCCGGTTGTTCTCTCCAAATCCGTCGACATGCGTATACGAGTTCAGGCGTTCCCAAATGGTAGTAGCTCCCTGCTCCACAGAATACAACCACGAAGGATAAGTAGTCTGTTGCAACAAGTTATAGGCTACCTCATCATATCCATTATCCGAAAGTGCCTTGCTAATCCATGCCGTACCGATAAATCCCGTCATCAGCGAATAAGCCGGATAAGTCTTTCCATCGTCCGCCACATTCTCCCGCTGCACCGTATGCGCCAGATTAGCTGCAAACCGCTCTTTCCATTCCGGATTCACAATGCCGAAAGACAAAGGAAGCACATACGAGGTCTGTATATCCACCAGTTTTCCCTTTTCCGGACCGTTTGTTCCCGAAGAAATCGTTTTCGCCGTCTGCGGGTCGATATATGTACGGTTAAAAAACGACTTACGTTCGTCATACAACTTCTCAAACTTTTCTGCATCCTCCTTTTTACCTAAAATCTGAGCCACCTTTTTCATGATGTCCAGGTCATAGAGAAAGTACGCTTCCCACATCAGTGTCTTGTCATTCTTGTTATCCTCCGGTCCCAGCCAGTCACCCAAGTTTCCCCAGACCTTCTCCTGTTCCAGTACGCCCGTCTCCGGATTGATATTCTTGGTCCGCACATAATCCACATAACGGCACATCGCCTCATAGTGCTCTGCCAGCAAGCTCTTGTCACCATATTGCTGATACACTTCCCACGGCACTGTAATACCTGCACTTCCCCACAGTAGACCACCAAATCCGCCACCTAGAGGAGCCACATCCGGGAAACGGCCATCCTCACGCTGTACGTCCCTCATGGCACACAAATAACGACGCAAGAACTGCGGCACATCTACCAGGTAAGTAGCCGTGCGGGAGAAGACCGATATATCACCCGCCCATCCCAAACGCTCGTTACGTTGCGGACAGTCGGTTGGGATAGAGAAGAAATTGGCATAAGTAGACCACACAATATTGTGCCACAACTGGTTAACCTTCTCATTAGACGTTTCATACTTAGATGCCAGTCCGTCAATCGAACTCAACACCACTCCTTTCACATCCTCCAGCGGCAAAGCCTTGTCTATGCCCGTAATCTCAATAAATCGGTATCCATGATAGGTAAATCTCGGCGCAATCATTTCATTTCCTCCTTTCGTGATGTATTTATCCTGCGCCATAGCTGCACGAATATTTTCCAGCATAATCATTCCCTCATTTCCGGCATAACGCGGCAAGTCGGGATATTTCACCTCGGCATAACGCAGATTGATTTCCTGTCCTGCCTTCATTCCCTTGAGGGTGATTTCAGGCACTCCCACCATATTCTGCCCCATATCGTACACAAAGATGCCCGGACGAACCTCTTCTACCGATTGTGCCGTCAGCTTCTGAATGGCCTTTACCGTCTGACCGTATTGAGCCACCAAGTGGAAATTAGAATAATCATCGACTTTTGGCATTGTTCCTCCACCTAACCGACTGACATGACCTCCGAGCGAGACTTCTACTGCTTTCGTCCAGGCCGAATCATCATATCCCGCTTTCGTCCATCCTTCAATCGCTTTTTCTCTCAAGGCATCATATACCTCGCCCTGAAAGAAACTACCATACACCACAGGCCCCTGATTAAAATACTTCCACGTATCTGGAGAAGTTACGATTGTCTGTACCTGACCATCTTCATAAGTCACAACCAACTGTGCCAGCAACGACTGACGGTCACCAAAGAAATTCCAGTTTTCTCCGGCATAAGTTGCTCCTCCGCTCCACCATCCTTCGGCCAAAATTGCTCCAACGGCATTCTTCCCTTTCGCAATCAGTTTTGTCACATCGTACACCTGATACAGATGCGTTTTATTATACTGTGTCACACCCGGATTAAAATAGTCCTCTCCCACACGCTGTCCGTTGAGATATATTTCATAAATACCCCGGGAAGTCACATACAAACGCGCCTTACGAACCTTATGGGAGGAAGTCACAAACTCCGTACGCAGCATCGGCATAGCGTTACGGCTGGGATTCTGTACATAGCACTTCTTTGCGCCATTCAACAGTTTAGCATCCAAGGTGACAGAAGCTACTCCGGAAATTGCGAATATCCGTTCTGACTCCTGAAAAATCAGTTGCGTGCTCCAACACATACCCCACATCACCGACTACCGGAAACGCCACGAAATCACCTCCCTGTCCCAAAGGATTCAGATTCACTTCCCCAATCTGCACCTCTCCTTTTTTCAGTGTAGTGAAACCCAGATTGGAATACAAAGAGAACGTATGCGACTGATATTGATTCTCCGCATTCAGCACATCAGCGGGCAACATAAAAGATTTCAAAGGAACAGAAAGTTTGTCATCCGGCCGATAACCGGCACGATAAATATGTACCCAGGCATTTCGTCCGTCTTTCAAAGGAGACAAATCGAATTCTATTTTTATGTATGACTCATCCTTTCCGCTGGCAATGTGATAAATGTTCTTATTCGCATCCATCAGACGTTCATCGTTGGCACCATACACAAATGCTATCTTACGCGACGCAGCCTGCTTTTTCATCTGAAATGAACAATCCAGTCTGAATACTGGCAAATAATGTGAATAAAGCACCATATCCTCGTCACTGCCTCCAATCCAACGTGCTCCGTTCCAGCCCTCTTTATCATCAGACGTCATCAGGCTTGTCTCAAACCAAGAATCTTTTTCCGCAATTTCTCCCTTATTGTTCCAGATTTTTACTTTCCAGGTATAACGGGTAGCCGGCTTCAACGCCTCTCCCTGATAAGTCACATGCTGGGACACATCTGTTGTCACTTTTCCGGAATTCCAGACTACCTTTCCAGCCTCATCCTTTACCTCTAATTGATAAGCTGTCTGATATATGCCTCTTTCGTGTGGGTTACTTACAAGTTGCCAGCCGAATCTGGGGACTGACGTATCTAACCCTAAAGGATTCTCAGCTAACCCCACTTTCATTTCAGCTATTGACATGTATTCCTTCCTATAAGTGCTGCTCGATAAAATTATTCCTAACAAAATTATTATCAAAAAAGATTTTCTACCCATACCTCATTATAATTAAATTTCTCTCGAAATTACAAAAAGAGATTTATCATACAAAAAGAGATTATCTCAAATAGAATTACAAAAAAATTAAAAATAAAAAACCTCCTACTTTTAGACATATCATTAAGGTAAATGAAAGCTAAAGCAGGAGATTTTTATATTATAATTTACAGACTTTAAGTAAGTCTATCCATTGATTCTCCTTTAGAGCACCAACTAAATAGCTTTACAACTACTGACCTAATTTCGCTTTTCGCAACAAAGTCTGCATTTCAAATAACTTTTCAGGATATTGAGCCGCTACATTTTCTTGTTCGTTAACTTTCTTCATTTCATACAATTGTGGAATACTGTCATTACCTGTTTCTATTCTCGGTCCCCAAGTAATCATACGTGGCCCATCATTTGGTTCTATATATTTCCAATCTTTAGTTCGGATAGACAATACATGATTAGCCGCAAACTCTACAACCCAGGAACGATCTGTATTATCCGTACCCAATAGATTACCTAACCGGCTCCAACTATCAGGAGCACTCCCTTTAGGTAAATGTGCATGAATCAACTCTCCTAATGAAGCCATCCAGTCAATCTGCGACATCAACACATTTGATACGCCTTTTTTTTGTATCATTTTTGGCCAGCGCACAATGGCAGGAACAGTTGTTCCACCTTCAAAAGCACTATACTTATAACCTCTTAACGGTCCGGAAGGCGTATGCCCATTCAATAGCTCTTCAGCTCGATCATCATAACCATCATCCACAACCGGCCCATTGTCACTAGACAAAATAACAAGCGTATTTTCTGTTAAACCCAATCTATCTAACGTTTTCATAATTTGGCCTACACTCCAGTCAAATTGCAGAATAGCATCTCCACGCAACCCCATCGGACTTTTTCCTCGAAAACGTTCGTGGGGGAAACGGGGTACATGCACGTCATTTGTTGCAAAATAAAGAAAAAACGGTTCATTTTGATGCTGGCTGATAAAATCAATAGCATGCGAAGTAATAGAATCAGCAATATTCTCATCTTTCCACAATGCCTTTCCACCTCCTTTCATGTATCCAATACGGCTAATACCGTTCACAATTGACATGTCATGCCCATGGCTTGGCTTCAGGTTATACAATAGCTCAGGATTGTCTTTTCCTGTAGGTTCTCCTGGAAAATTTTGCTTATAACTCACCTCGATAGGAGCTGTCGGATCATATCCCGCCACTTGTCCATTCTCTATAAATACGCAAGGAACACGGTCAGCTGTAGCAGCCATAATATAATGATAGTCAAATCCCAAATCAGCCAAAGAAGCAGGTAAAGGAGCATTCCAATCCTGCTCACCAGTCTTATCACCTAAGCCTAAATGCCACTTGCCAACGGCTCCAGTCACATAACCAGAATGCTTAAACATATCAGCCATAGTATATTGTTCAGGACGAATAATCATTCCTGCATTTCCAGCTGCAACATCTGTACCTTTTTTCCTCCAAGCATATTCACCCGTCAATAATGAATAACGTGAAGGAGTACTGGTAGCAGCCACAGCATGCATATTCGTAAAACGTAACCCTTCATCAGCCAGCTTGTTCACATTTGGCGTCTCTATATTTTTCGCGCCATAACATTGCAGATCACCATACCCCAAATCATCTGCATAAATGATAATGACATTGGGCAATAGGCGTTCAGTTACCTCATTCTTATTGCTATCTTCCACAGAAGCTCCACTAACCCAATTACAAACAAACGGAGAGAGTAGAGAGAATGTTAAATACTGTATTTTCATATCATTAATTATTATCAGTACTAATCACGTAAATTGGGATTTATATTCTGCTCTGACAAAGGAATAGGCCATTTATAATCTTGCGGATTGCGAAAATCACGACGTCCAACATACCAACGACAATTCCCTGTAGGATCTATTTCCTTAGTAGAGGAAGCATAAGTAGTAGAAGAAGGGTAAGGTGCTCCCCAAACTTCTCCAACTAAAACCTTGTCTGCAATTTCCCAACGCAATAAATCCCAATAACGTATTCCCTCATAGGCCAATTCTATTCTTCGTTCGTTACGGAGTCTTTCCCGTAAAATAGACGGATCTGTTTCTGTAATAGGAGGCATCTCTACCCCGGCACGACCACGCACTTTGTTGATTGTAGCATCTAATATAGGCTTATCAATAACCTCTCCCCCTTCAATCAAACATTCCAGATAACCCAACAACACTTCCGCATAACGAATTATAGGTGTCACTGCGCTATAGCTTTGAATATCATTAATCGGATTCTCATCAAAATACTTCCGCCACATGAAACCTGTTTTTGATGCTTCTGACGAATAATCAAGTCGCTCTTTAGCAGAAGCTTCATAATCTGGACTCATGCGATACGTTGTACCCATAAAATCCGCACCATTATAAAACAAAGTATAGTCCAAACGAGGGTCACGGTTCTCTCCTAAATTATTTGGATTATAACGTGGGTCATCATAACTGAACGGAGTACCATCAACAAATTCATAAGATTCAAACAAGCCGGCAGAAGGATTGGAAAGACTCCATCCTCCATCTTTAGCTGGAAGCACTTGCTGAGGCATACCACAGCCAAAATAATTCTCCAAATAAGCAATATAGAAAATATTCTCTTTATTGCCAACCCCGGTACCTGGCCAGAATAATTCCGGATAACTCGTGTGGATATCATTGTCTCCATAATCTATGATTTCCTTATAAGCGGCAGCTCCACTCGCCCAATCTTTTTGAAGCATACATGTGCGGCCTAGAAAAGCCAAAGCAGCCTGTTTGCAGGCACGGCCCGTTTCACTTGAAGCAAGATCCTTAAAGCGTGGCAAATCTGCAGCAGCTTCTTTAAATTCAGTAGCACACCATGCCAATATTTCAGATTGTGTACTTCTTTTTACCGTATTGGCCTCCTCACCACTCAACACAGTGGTTACTAACGGTACATCCTTAAAATAACTTGCCAGATAATGATATTGAGTCGCACGCAAAAAACGAGCTTCAGCTATCATCCTTTTATTCTGGTCTGATTCTGGCATTTTTTGCATTCCTTCCAGAAAACGATTGCATTTACCAATGCGTGAATAAGCCGACGACCAATAATTCGCGATAAAAGAATTCGTGTTCAGCAACTGCCCACTAGATATCTTGTAAAAGTCATTATTTTCTCCCCTGCGATCAAACGCATTGTCTGTCAAATGTTCCATAAACAGCAACCCATGATAAGACCAGAAATCAGACACGCTATATTCCAAGCCATTAGTTATCTTTCCACGATAAAGAGCAGTCAAGGCAAGTTCTGCATTTTTTTCATCATTCCAAAAATTTTCTTCCGATAGGTCGGTCAGAGGCAATCTTTCCAAGTCACATGACGAGAAAGACAATGAAGCAAGCAAGGTAGCAAGCATCAAATATTTAGAACATTTCATAAGGCTTTAGAATTTTAATGTTAAACCAAAGGTGTAAGTAGACATAGTTGGATAATATTGTCCATCATTACTTGTATTCTCAGGATCCCAACCTTCACGATAGCTTTTAAATGTCAGTGGATTATCCAAACTTACATAAAAACGCATACCACTGGAACCAAACTTCCGAGTCACAGATTCAGGCAATGTATAGCCAAACTGGATATTACGGACTTTGACATAAGAAGCATTCAACACCCAATAATCCGAAGTTAAAGTATTATTGCTTCCCGCATTTGACATAACTTCCAAACGCGGATATTCAGGATAACGATTGTCTTGCTGTACATTCCAGCAATTTTCCATCTGCCAACGCTGTATATTGCCTTCCTGATAAAAAGCATATCCGGCATATACAGAAAGCGTACCTTTTACACCAGCAACTCCCTGTATTAACATACTAAAATCAAATCCTTTATATTCAGCACCCAAATTCAGGCCAAAAGTATATTTCGGAATACGTGATCCTAAGTATGTTCTGTCATCAGGCGTTACTTTTCCATCACCTGTAATGTCTACATAACGGATATCTCCAGCCTGTGAACCTTTGGCTATTTCAGCCTGATCATACCAATCGTTCACTTCTGCGTCCGTAAGAAACACACCATCTGTCTTATACCCATAAAACATCTCCATCGGATAGCCAATAAACAAATCGCTTCCATTACCTATCATACCATTATTTTGGGTTACATTTCCCATTCCCAATGTTAGAACTTTGTTTTTAATGATAGAAAAATTACCATTAACATGATAATGGAAATCACCGATTGTATTTTGATGTCCTATCTCAAACTCCCATCCCTTGTTTTCCAATTCACCGGTATTAACCTCTGAGATGGCCAAACCAAAAATAGAAGAATAACTAGCCGCAGGCTTGTAAAGCACGTCCGTTGTCTTTCGATGAAAATAAGTAGCATTCAAGGTCAGTTTATTATCAAAGAAACCCGTCTCGATACCAAAATCAGCCGTACGCGTCCGTTCCCATTTCAACGTCGGATCTACATAAGTCGTAACAGCTGCACCTTGGGTATATACGCCTCCAAACACATAATTCTGTGCCTCCCCCAAAGTATATACAGACTGGTAAGGATAATTACCGATATTATTATTTCCCAATATACCATAAGAAGCCTTTAGTTTCAAATTATTGAACCAGTCGGACACATTTCTCTCTTTCCAGAATTTTTCTTCAGACACACGCCATCCGGCAGCTACAGAAGGGAAAAAACCGAATTTTGTATTTGACGGGAACCTTGAAGAGCCGTCATATCTCATAGTCGTCTCAAAAAGATACCGCTGATCATAATTATAAGTCAAACGACCAAAAACAGACTGTATTGCCCAGTCATATCCACCTCCATCATTAGTTTGACCGTCAGCTCCACCTGCTCCCAGATACGGCACATCATCTGATGGAAAGTTATTACGGCTTCCACTTAATGTTCGTTGTCCTTCGTCTTCCCAAGTATAACCTAATAGTACCGACAAATTATGTCTCTTTGCAATAATAGTATTATAATCGGCTACGGCCTGAAATGTCTTATATACAGTACGCTCCATGGAATTGGTTAAAGATGAAGGACCTGTACTCTGCCCTCCGGCCAGCGGCATATCTGCCCGATAATTACGGATAGTGCTTAATGCATAGTTATATCCACCAATAGCTCTCAATGTAAGTCCTTTTATAGGTTTCCAAGTAAGCTCTATATTACCATTGAATTTATCAAAATCCTCACGGTAAAAAGAAGCACAATTCACCCACGCCACTGGGGTACCCTGTAATTTGGGTCCCGGACCGATTTCACCAGTTGATAAATAACTAGGTGTCAGTCCCGGATAACGGACAGCATTTGCTATAATACCTTTGAATCCCTCATTATCAAGTACTCCAGGAGTAGAAGGTTCATGCCTATCAGATGTCATTCCGCTAACTCTCACACTAAGTGACACATTTTTAGCAATTTCCGCATTCAGGTTTACTCTTGCATTGTAACGGTTATAATAATTATTATCCAGTAAACCATTCTGACGAAGATATCCAAGTGAAGCCATATACTGAAGTTTTCCAGAACCTCCATTCACACTTAATTCATGCTTAGTCTGCAAGGCATGTCCACCAAGCAATTCATCCAAATACATTTCATCAGCATAATTGTCCGGATCGGAACCATCACGATATTTCCGAATCATCTCTGGAGTGTAAGTTTCTGTTCCCATTGCCATATTATAGTACTCAGCATACTCATACGAATGGGCAAAATCAGGTAATTCCGTAGCCTGACTCATACCTATAGAACCATTGTAGGTAATATGTGTTTTGCCTGCCTTTCCTTCCTTTGTAGTTACGAGGATTACTCCATTTGCCGCACGGGAACCATAAATAGCAGCCGAAGCCGCATCCTTCAGCACTGAAATATTTTCTATTTCCGATGGAGTCAAATCACTAAGAGAACCAGGCATCCCATCAATCAGCACCAACGGATCAGGAGTAGCTCCGAAAGAGCCTACTCCACGTACACGAATTGTACCGGCATCTTGTCCCGGATTTCCACTTGTCTGTGTGATAGTTACTCCAGATAACTGGCCAGTCAACATATTGGAAACATCCGGAACCGCACGTGATTCTAAAGTTTCACTATCTAATGTTGCAATAGAGCCTATCACATTCACCTTTTTCTGTGCTCCATAACCAATGACTACGACTTCATCCAACGTTTCAGAATCTTCTCTTAAACTAATAGCTATTTGTTTCCCTGAAAGCACTTGTACACTTTGGTTCTTGTACCCTACATACGAAATGTCTAGCATAGCTCCTTCGGGCACTTCCAACATAAAATTACCGTCAATGTCCGTAATCGTACCATTAGAAGTTCCTCGTTCCATGACTGTTGCACCAATAATCGGTTCGCCATTCACATCCCGAACAGATCCTTTTGTCTGCAACTTTTTGGACGAAACCACCCCATTCTCGGACTTTTTTATAATAATATTCTTATCTTTAATCTCATAAGTAATTCCTATTTGGCCAGCCAAGATTTGCCGAACCACATCATCTATATTCCCGTCTTGCACGGAAATGGAAATGTGTTTCTGCGTATCCACATCAACTGATGAAAACACAAACGAATACCCTGACGACTTCTTCAACTGTTCCATCGCCTCCTTTACCGTTACATTACCGGTTTTCAGTGTAATATTCTGAGAAAAGACCGATAAGTTCAGGCAAAGCGCTGCCGAGGCTACTAACATAGCCTTATTGAAATATCTCATAATTCTGTTGATTTTTAATTAAATAACTAAAATAAGAATTGTAAGAATCGAAGAATACCTATCTTTGCGGCATCTTTGATTCAAGTTTTTGCCCTATGCAGAAGACTTGCAAACCAGCAAGGAGGATGTGCCCGCATCTTCCTTGTTTTTTATGTCTTCGCCTTATGGACCCTGTCAGCCGGAAGATTCTATGTTCATGGTGTTTCTCTTTTTAAGGTTTGACAAATTAGTTAATAAAGGATGTATTTTTCATTTTCGTATCGATACTTCATACGATTGGTTGAAGCAATAGTTTCCAGTACTTCTTCTATAGTATTACCCATCACCTTGAAGCTACCGTAGAAACGACGGTTCTTCAGGCTGTCGGCTATCTCAATTCGTACATCGTAGCTACGCATCAGTTTCTTGGCAATGTCTTCCAATAATTCCTCGTCGAAGAACAGCTCATCGTTTGTCCATAACATGGAATTCTCTGCACGGGCTCTCGATTTCACCATTTCGCCCGTACGCTTGTTCAGCACCATTTTCTCATTAGGAGAAAGATATAAGTCTGACATGGATTTCAAACTATTATGCAAAGCAACCTTTCCCTCCAATAGACTCACCGTCACTTCTTCATCATCCGAGTAGTTCTTGAAATTGAACTTGGTACCCAATACACGCAAGTCTACTTCATGCGTATGAATCTCAAAAGGAAGGTCTTGATTATGAACCACCTCAAAATAGCCTTCTCCTTCCAGACTGAGCTGACGGTTATCCATACCAAATCCCTGCGAATAGGTGATTTTGGAACCAGCATTCAGCCACACTAACGTACCATCCGGCAAATACAGCTTGGTACGTGCTCCCAGCGGAGCCTCTACCACCATATCCGAGAACGTCTGGCGAAGTGTTTCCTGTCCTTTCCAGTAACCGGCCAGCGGAAGCAGCACAATCAATATCACGGCTGCCACCCGGTAGAAGGTCTTCCATGAGAAACGGTACACCTTCGGCTCTTTCTTTCCGATTCGTTTCTGGAAACGGGCAAAAGCTTCTTCCTTATCGAACACCTTATCTTTTGCAGTCACTCCCGATGAAAACCAGACTTCTATCTGATTACGGACGTACATCCGGTTCTCGTCCGACTGCTGGCTCCAGTTTTTCAATTCCTGAAAAGCGTCTGCCGTCAGACTACCGGAAAGGTATTCCGCAATCAACTGATCAATCCGTTCATTTATCATTTCTTCGTGCTGCATAATTTGCTGTGTTTATAAGTAAGACAAAAAAGAGAAAAAAGAGGGTAGTCAAAAAAGAAGATTTTTTCAATTTCCCAGAAAAATATACCACACGAGCAGCTTCAGATAGCCTGACATGCGCTTCTGAAGAAAGGCCAATGCATTCTTTATGTGATACTTAACTGTATTGACAGAGATATTCAACTCGCGGGCTATTTCTTCGTATTTTTTTTGTTCAAAACGACTTTTTTTGAAAACCACACGACATTCTTCTGGCAGGGCCTCGATACTGCGTTCGAGTTCTTCCTCCAGTTCCTGCTCCAACAGATAACCTAACGGATGGTCTTTCTCTATAAATAAGGTATCCAGAAATTCCACATTCTCGGGAAGAGAAAAAGAAGAAAACTGCAATTCTTCACGATGTGCAAGAGAATTCAGTTCATTCAAGCAACGATTACGAACCGATTTCATCAAATAGGCTTTCAAAGAATAAGTGATTTCCACCTCACTTCGATGTTCCCACAAATAAAAGATGGCATCATCTACCACCTCCTCTGACAAAGATGCGTCATGGAGAAACAAATCAGCGAAACGGCAGAGAGGGACATAGTGCCGGTCGTAGATCCGTCTGAAAGCAGATTCATTTCCACATCGCAGTTCTTCTATCAGTTGTTTTTCCGTCATAGCTCGATTCATACTCAGCAAATTTAGAGATTTTCTGTCTATATCCACGGTTTTCCTCCATTATTTAATGTAGAAAATGACTCATCAATAAACAGAAAATGTTTTGGAATATTCTATGTCTCTCAGCCCAGAACCCTACGTTTCCCTACCCGAAAACATACGGTTCCGCCTTGAGAAACGTACGTTTTCCGTACGCAAAACATAGAACATATACATTCATTCTCCAGACTACACAATCAGACTTTCCTCTTTATCCCTCTCCCCTCACAACACCTGAATTTGGTATCTTCAGATGAGATTTTCCTCAAAAAGGCAAATTTTTATCGTTTTTCGATAAAATATTTCTGTTTTTCTTTTGCAGTTCAAAAATAATATCTACATTTGCATATCGAAAAACGATAAATATTTATCGAATACAAACGCAAACAAACACTATTATTTACACACAAACACGTACAATTATGAAAAAGACATTCACAAAAAAGACACTGGTAGCAGGAATCGCTGCTGCATTGATGACATTGACAGCCACAAATGTAAACGCAAAAGAAACCTTCATTTACGGACAGAACCAGCAAAGCCTGATTGTTTCTACCTTGAATGAGGACGGCAAAACACTTACTCCCAAATGGAAGTACGAATACCAGTACGACACGTTGGGAACCATGACCGAGAAAAAAGCTTACCGCTGGGATGCAGAACAAATGACCTGGACACCAGCTTATCTGCTGACTTGGAGAACTGAGGGGCCAACCCTTCAGAAGCTTTCTGAAAACAAATAAACTAACCATTTAAAAACGCACACATTATGGGACGCACTATCAAATTATTACTGTATTTCTTCGCTTACCAATTAGCTTTCATGGGAGTAGCTATCTGTGGATATATGTTGTATCAAGGCAGTTATGAGGTTCCACAGACACCCGACAGCCTGTATACAAACCTTATCATGCTGGCACAAATCCTCTCCACCGCGGCAGTAGGTATTCATCTGTTAGTAGGGAAATATGTGGGACTGGACCAGAAGACCTGGGGGTATCACCACTCACCCAAACTGTTAGCAACCTCAGTGGTATTCATTTTAGCGATGGGCTTATGGACCAACTATTTCAATGAGCTGGCCGACTTACCTAACAACATGCAGGAGGCGTTCGAAATGATAATGCGTAACCCACTGGGCATCATTGCCGTGGTCATCATGGCTCCTATCGTAGAGGAACTGCTGTTCCGTGGAGCCATTCAGGGACATTTACTTCGCAAATGGAAACATCCGGCAGGAGCCATCGTACTTTCGTCATTGATTTTCGGAGTAGTGCATGGTAACTGGGTACAGGCACCGTTCGCCTTCGTAACCGGATTGGCACTGGGATGGATGTATTATCGCACAGGCAGTTTGTTGCCCGGCATCCTGATGCACTTTGTCAATAACAGCGCAGCCGTAGCTTCTTTCTTATTAGCAGACGATCCGAATGCTACCATGGTTTCTACTTACGGACAAACGGGAGCAGCTCTTATGGCGGCTGGAGGAATGGCTCTTACCATCATCTGTGTGCTGTTCATTCAAAAGAAACTGGTTCCGCAGCCGGCAGTATGGCATCAGCCTGCTCAGGCAGAAACAATTGAAATAGAGAACAATACACTGTCTTCACAAACACATTCACACAATGAAAACATTTAAAATCATTGGATTAATAGCCCTATTAATCGTACTCTTTGAATTCATAGGCGGCTTTAATGACGGCTGGAGCGATGTAGATAAACTGGCTCCCATCAGTATAGAGTCTGCAGATCCGGCTTTTGACAAGGTAACTGCAACCACCTTCGATGTATTGCCCGATTCAGCCATACAAGCAGCCAACTCGCAAGCCGGCACAACTGTTCCCACCGGATTCATGCAATGCCATTCGTACATCGTACCCAGCGGACTGACAAATTTCACTTATATACTGCTTGGTCTCACAGGGCTGGTATCCTTTTATGGACTTTACAACCTCATCCGTCTGTTTATCTCTATCATCCGCAAAGAGGTCTTTACATCCATCAATATCCGACGGATACGGTGGGGAGTTTATCCTCCTATTGCCTATCACTTGGTTAAGTATTTCCTCAACTGGAGTGAAACCCGTGATGCCATGGCACAACTTACAATTCCGGGATACACCATCCAGCCCGCATCTCCTTTTGAGTTCAGTTGGATAGGTATATTGTTGCTGATACTTCTCACGGAAGTATTTGTAGTAGCAGTAAAACTAAAACAAGAATTTGACCATTTAAAATCTTCATCTACATTATGAAAAAGAGACTGAATATATTCTGTGTATGCATGATTGCTGCTTTCCTGTTGTCCGTTTCCGGAAATGTGTACTTAATTATAGAAATGTTTGTAAACGGAGTAGAGGTAGGCATGAAAGCTGCACAAGGAGAAATCACTGAGATACCTCAATATAAAATGGTACACGTCTTGCCTACTGACATGATGGAAACGACCGGAACAGTCACCAACTTGAAAGACGGCAGACAACTGGCTGTCAAACCGATTACAGCTCTTGTGGAATGCCCCTATTCCCATTCCAGCCATGGCTTTGAAGTGCTGCAAGGTCTCATCGGTTTTATTGTCATTATCGGATTTGTCTATGCAACTGTCTATTTCGCCAAACTGATGATACACATCAACCGAAACATCGTGTTCGACTGGATTAACGTAAAACACCTGCGCCGCGTAGGATGGAGCCTGACAGGAATATGTGTGCTTTCTTTTATTAGTATCTGGATTTCAAACCATCAGCTTGCACAATGCATTGAACTGGCAGGAAGCAAATTGAATATATTAATTGCCTTCTCTGATTCCACACTGATTTTAGGCTTTATCGCCCTCTTAGCCTCAGAAGTGTTTGCCATCGGCTTACGGTTGAAAGAAGAGAATGAATTAACCATTTAAATTTGAATGGAAAGATGAAAACTATTAATACTAAATGGAAAGCTGCAATCGGTATCATTCTGACCATGATACTTACCTTGATGCTGCTGACCATCATTTACTGGTTGTTCATCGAGCAACAGATAGAGATACGTTCCCACCGCGTGTTAGTCATGACGGGAATGATTTATGGTGGAATGTACCTGCACCATGTATTAGTAAAACGCTATACCCGCTGGTGGAAGGTATTGACTGAAGAAGAAGAAGAAAACTAAACTGAATAATTTATGCCGATTATCGTAAATCTAGATGTGATGATGGCGAAACGAAAGATTTCGCTGGGAGAACTTGCTGAAAGGATTGACCTTACGCCGGCAAATCTCTCTATTTTAAAAACAGGAAAAGCCAAAGCCATACGCTTCTCCACTCTGGAGGCTATCTGCAAAGAACTGGACTGCCAGCCGGGAGACATACTGGAATACAGAGTGGAAGACTAATTTTACACTCACAATGAAATGCATCTATCTGAAAAATTTTATTCCGGATAGATGCATTTTATTACTCTTTATTCTTTCATAGATTACATTTAATCCCTAAAGCCGTTTCTCATCACTTTTTGTTCCCACGAAAAAGGATTAAACTTGAGGAAGTTAAATATAAAAAAAGAGTGTTATGAGAAATCTAAAAAGCTTATTCGGTATTATTTTGGGTATGTTATTAACAATGCCATTTCTAACTGCATGCGGAGATGATGAAAGTATTGATTTAGGAACTCCTAAATACGAATCCATCAGCGGAAAGTACACCATTAATAACCCCTCTTCCCCTTATAAGAGTATTGAACTAGGTGCAGGTGGAGACTATATTGTCACACTAAACAACGGATATAACACCAATTTATCCACAAAAGTCACACTCAATAAAGAAACATACGGTATTTTCAGACAACCTAAAACTAAAAGCCGTGCGACCAACTACAATGGTATTATTTATGGACAATACACTGAAAACTCAGATGGGACATTAAATTTGGAAGGCTTTGGTACTATTGAAATCGTATACGGAACGGGAGAAGAAGTAAAAGGTTTCAATCTGACTCCAACCAATGGCGGCCCTGTAACACTTGATGTAACTAAGGAAGAAACCATGTCAGATGATGAATTAACCAATGCCTTATGCCGTACATGGAAAATTGAAAAAGTCCGGATGATAGAACAAGGTGATGGAGAGTCCTATGATATCACTCTTACTCCTCAGGATTGGGAACAATTCGAAGGTGAAATCGAAGTTTTTCCCAAAGAAGTACTATTCTCTAAATCTGGTACATACATGATTTACTACGCAGACCAGAGTATAGGAATTTCATCATGGAAATGGAAAAACCAATCTGCTGGAACCATCTATTACAGCTGGGATAATGAGTGGTATGACGATGAATTTGCCACACTAAGCTTCTCTGGAAATCAGCTCATCATATCTGAAACTTACGAAGAAAATGATGAGCTTGGATACTATAAATTTGAAACCTACACTTATCTTGTTGAAAAATAAATTTATTCCCCGGGTGTTAGTAACGCTCGGGGAATAAATTTATTATTACCATTCAAATAATTTACTTCTTGATAATAAGCAGGCTCCTATAACTCCAGCCTTAGCCTGTAACTTAGATAATACAACTGCTGAATCTTTGCTCACTAAATTTAAAGAATACTTGCGTATAGCAGTCTTTATAGGTTGCAGAATGTAATCCTCCGTCAATGCCAAAGTACCTCCAATTACAACTAATTCAGGATTAAACAAATTTATCAAGCCGGCAAGATAACGACCTAACTTACGACCTATCTCCTCAACCAACTCGATGCACAGAATATCTTCCTTATTGGTCGCATCTACAATTTCTTCTAATGTGAGAGACGTTTCTCCTGTAAGAATCCTTTTTGAAAGAATAGAACTTTGTCCATTCTTTACTTTTTCACAAAGAATCCGATGTAAGGCTGAGCCTGAAACTTCTGTTTCCAGACAGCCTTTTTTTCCGCAACGACAAATTATCTCGTTATCAAACACACTAAAATGGCCAAATTCACCTGAAAAACCGGAACGGCCTGTATAGATTTTTCCATCAATAATAAAAGCAGAACCTAACCCCCAGCTAATATTGATAAAGACAATATCTTTTTCTCCTTTCACAGCACCTTTCAATAATTCTCCGTAAGCCATTGCACGAGTATCATTATCAATGCTTACAGGAATCCCAATCTTCTCATATAAAACTTCAGCTAAGGGACGCTCTTCAAAATTAAACATACTAAAGCTATAACCAGCTTCAGGATTCACCCGTCCTGAGATATTGACACCAACTTGCAAAATTTTGTCTTTAACATTTACATGTTTATCCAAAAACTCACAAATATGACAAGTCAATTCGTCCAATCCCTCCAAAGTATTCTCAAGTCGACATTCTATCCCCATTTGCAGATCAATCATGTCTCCCGTAAAATTCATCAAACCAATATTCAAACAAGAAGACTTAATATCTACGCCCACCATATAAGCAGAATCAGGATTTAATCCATATAAATTAGGGGGCCTTCCCTCACTCGTTTCTTGTTTACCATAATTCACAATATAGCCAGCATCAACCAATTCCATTAGAAATTTAGTCACTGTAGGAATACTCAAATCGATATCTTTTGCCAAATCCGGAATGGTAGAAGAATGATTATGCATCAAATAAGTAATAATCTTTTTTTGGGTGATTCCACCTTTCGTTCCACTTTCCATCTCTTTAATTAATTTATGTGCCATAAAATATTCTCAAACTAAGTAAATAATTTTGACTTTAATAACTAGTTTAATAAAGTCTTGGTAAAGATTACTGTTATCTAACCAACATTTTGCTAAATTAAAAAAATCAACAGTATAAAACAATAAAAACAAAGTAATAATTATGACCTAACTATAGAAAAATCTCTCATTAATATAGTAGAAAACTTAAATATTATATTTATTTTTAGCATGTACAACAGCAATGACCTTACACTTAATAAAAATATTTATGAATAAAATCTTTTTAATTTTGGAAATACTGATATTCCAATGCACAATAAATATGGCACAAGTTCCTACGCTACTTCCTGATTACCCTATTGCAAAAGGCGTATCTGCACCTTTCGCTGGCTTTATAAAAAACTGGCTAATTGTGGGGGGAGGTTGCAATTTCCCGACAATTCCTGCAGCCGAAGGAGGAAAAAAAGCCTATTACAATCAATGCTATGCACTGGATATTCATGCCGCATCTCCTCGTTGGACAAGAATCTCTGATCTGCCCTGTTCCGTAGCTTATGGTTGCAGTGTAGAAACACCTCAGGGACTAGTCTGCATTGGGGGAATGAATGCAGATTCTGGTCTGACCAGTGTATTTCGGATTCAAAAAGCTCCTTCCTCTGAAAGCTTTCAAATCCACCAGCTACCTTCTCTTCCTGAAACAATAGACAACGCCTCCGCCACAATGTTGAATGAATGTATCTACATCACAGGAGGAAATCAACAACTGCGACAAAACGCATTATACAAACTGGATTTACAAACATGTGACAGATGGCAAAAACTATCTTCCTTCCCTGGGCCTCAACGAGTACAACCTATTTTGGTCAATGATGGAAAGAAGCTTTATTTGATTGGAGGTTTTCAAGCTCCATCGGATTCTTCTGCCAGTATTCTTTCACATGACATATTATGTTATACTCCCCAAACCGACAAATGGGAATATGATTCTCACATACCTTATCAGGGAAACAAGGAAAAACGCTGTATGGCAGGAGGTAGCGGTATACAGACAGACACACAACTTATCCTAACAGGAGGAGTTAATTATCGCATCTTCAAAAACGCACTGGATGGAAAAGCAGGAAAAGATTATTTAACTCACGCCCCCTCTTGGTACAAATTTAATAATGATATTCTATTTTATGACTTTACCCATAAAACATGGACCATAAAAACAAATATTTCAGGTATGGCACGTGCAGGAGGCATCCTGCTACATCGTGAAGGTTATTTATATATGATATGCGGAGAAATAAAACCAGGCATAAGAACTCCAAAAATTACAGTTTATCCTCTCAAAAAAGAAGAATAATTTCAAAATAAGCACATAAAACCTTGTAATATAAAAATTATATCCTTATTTTTGCGATTATTAAATAAACTAATTTATTAAATATAATATTATGGAAAAGATTATTGGCTTAATTGATGCCCCATTTACTCCATTTTATGAAAATGGTGAAGTAAATTATGAACCCATTTCTGCTTATGCAAAAATGTTAGCAAAAAATGGACTGAAAGGTGTGTTTATCAACGGTTCATCTGGTGAAGGCTACATGCTGACCGAAGAAGAACGTATGAAACTGGCAGAAGAATGGGTGAAAGCTGCTCCCGAAGGTTTCAAGGTAATTGTACACGTAGGAAGCTGCTGTGTAAAAGCAAGCAAAATGCTGGCCGAACATGCTCAGAAGATTGGTGCATGGGGTATCGGTGCCATGGCTCCTCCATTCCCGAAAATTGGTCGCATTGAAGAGCTGGTGAAATATTGTGAAGAAATTGCGGCTGGAGCCCCAAATCTTCCTTTCTATTATTATCACATTCCGGCATTCAATGGTGCTTTCTTACCGATGGTAGAATTACTGAAAGCTGTAGACGGACGTATTCCTAACTTCGCAGGTATCAAATATACATACGAAAGCATTTACGAATACAACCAGTGCCGCTTGTACAAGAACGGAAAATTCGACATGCTGCACGGTCAGGATGAAACAATTCTTCCATCATTAGCTATGGGTGGTGCACAAGGTGGTATCGGCGGTACAACTAACTATAACGGAATCAACCTGGTGGGCATCATCGACGCATGGAAAGCTGGTGACATCGAAAAAGCACGCGAACTGCAGAACTTCTCTCAGGATGTAATCAACGTGATTTGCCATTACCGCGGTAATATCGTTGGTGGTAAACGAATCATGAAGCTCATCGGGCTGGATTTAGGTAAGAACCGTACTCCGTTCCAAAATATGACAGACGAAGAAGAAGCACGCATGAAGGCAGAACTGGAAGCCATCAACTTCTTTGATCGTTGCAACAAATTCTAAATCCATTCTTATGTCTATAGAAACTTACGCTAAATATTGGGCTGAGAACTACAAAGAAGATCTCACCCATAACATCATGCCATTTTGGTTAAAGAATGGTCTTGACAAAGAACACGGTGGCATATACACCTGCGTGGCTCGTAACGGTCAACTTATTGACACCACTAAATCGGTCTGGTTTCAGGGACGCTTTGCTTTCATTTGCTCGTACGCATATAACAATATAGAAAAAAATCCTGAATGGCTGGATGCTGCCAAGCTTACACTCGACTTTATTGAAAAGCATTGCTTCGATACTGATGGAAGAATGTATTTCGAGGTAGCAGCAGACGGAACTCCGCTCCGGAAAAGAAGATATGTATTTTCTGAGAGTTTTGCCGCCATCGCCATGTCGGAATATGCACTGGCTACCGGTAATAAAGAATATGCCCAAAAAGCACTTGATTTGTTCAAGCGCATGCGCCACTTCCTGAATACTCCAGGTATACTTGAACCGAAATATTTACCTACGGTTCAGGCACAAGGACATTCCATTACCATGATTATGGTCAATGTGGCTTCCAGTATCAAGAAAGTAATTTCAGATCCTGAACTCGATGCACAGATTGAAGAATCCATTTATGCATTGAAAAACTATTTCATGCATTCTGAATTCAAGGCTTTGCTGGAAATGGTTGGCCCTAAAGGAGAATTTATCGATACAATGAATGGCCGTACCATCAATCCGGGACATTGTATCGAGACCTCTTGGTTCCTGTTCGATGTAGCACGTAACATGAACAATAACAAAGAACTCATTGACATGGCCCTAACCATTCTTGACTGGTCTTGGGAATGGGGATGGGACAAACAGTATGGTGGCATCATCAATTTCAAGGATTGCAAGAATCTTCCTCCACAGGATTATTCACAAGACATGAAATTCTGGTGGCCACAAACAGAAGCCATCATTGCCAACTTATATGCATATAAACTGACCAAGGACGAGAAATACCTGAAACGTCACAAACAAATCAGTGATTGGACGTATGCTCATTTCCCTGACAGTGAATTTGGAGAATGGTACGGGTACCTGCATCGTGACGGTACAGTAGCTCAACCTGCGAAAGGTAACCTCTTTAAAGGTCCTTTCCATATTCCAAGAATGATGATAAAAGGATATACATTATGTAAAGAAATACTTGCCGGAGAATAATCCGGCAAGTTACATTGCTAACTGAATAACCATAATATATGAAAAACTCAAAAATTTATCCGTGGATTGTAGTAGGCCTACTATGGGGAGTGGCATTGCTTAACTATATGGACCGACAAATGCTTAGCACCATGAAAGATGCGATGCAGGTTGACATTGTAGAACTGCAATCAGCTACCAACTTCGGCTATCTGATGGCAATCTTTCTCTGGATTTACGCACTGATGAGTCCCGTTTCAGGCGTCATAGCTGACCGTTTGAACCGCAAATGGCTGATTGTTGGAAGTTTGTTCGTATGGTCTTCCGTAACTTATCTGATGGGAATAGCCGAAACATTCAATCAGGTTGTCTGGCTACGTGCCTTAATGGGAGTGAGCGAAGCACTCTACATCCCTGCCGGACTTTCCTTGATTGCAGACTATCATACTGGAAAATCCCGTTCTTTGGCCGTAGGTATCCATATGACAGGTTTGTACACAGGACAAGCCATCGGAGGATTCGGAGCAACCGTAGCCGATGCCTTTTCCTGGCACACCACTTTCCATTGGTTCGGTATCATCGGAATTGCCTATGCCGTAATTCTGATGTTATTTTTACATGACAAAAAAACAGAAATTCTTCCTACAGAAAAACTTCAAGCCAATCCACAAAAAGAGAAAGAGAGCGTCTTTACCAGTCTAAAATCCTTGCTAACCAACGTAGCTTTCTGGGTAATCTTGCTCTACTTTGCAGCCCCAAGCCTTCCCGGGTGGGCTACCAAAAACTGGCTTCCGACCTTGTTTGCTGAAAACCTTGATTTACCCATGTCACAAGCCGGACCTATTTCTACTATAACCATCGCCGTATCTTCATTCATCGGAGTTCTTATTGGCGGTCCTTTATCGGATAAATGGGTGCAGAAAAATCTACGCGGACGTGTATATACCGGAGCCATCGGTTTGGGATTGACCATTCCATCACTACTTTTATTAGGATTCGGACATAATCTGGTAGCAGTAGTAGGTGCCGGGCTGCTGTTTGGTATCGGTTATGGAATCTTTGATACTAATAACATGCCTATCCTCTGTCAGTTTGTATCTCACAAACAACGGGCTACTGCCTATGGAGTGATGAATATGATTGGTGTATCTGCCGGTGCTTTCATTACTCATCTTTTAGGAAGATGGGGTGATAGCGGCAATTTAGGAGCCGGTTTTGCCATGCTAGCTATCGTGGTAGCTATTGCTCTTGGCGTACAGTTGTATTTCTTACGTCCTAAAACAGACAATATGGAATAACTAAAAACTTTTATATATTATGATTGTTTCCAATTTACAAAATAGTAGCAGAATTGAACCGCTACATCCTTTATTTAAACAATTGTTCGATTATGTAAAGAGTCACGACTTATTGCATACACCATGTGGAAGAATAGAACTGGATGGAGATAACCTGTTTATCAACAACGTTAACCCCACATGCGTGAAAGAATCTGAACAGGTTCTGGAAGTACATCGTGATTACATTGATATACATATTCTTTTGGAAGGGAAAGAACGTATCGGTTGGAAAGCCATTGAAGATGTAAACCAACTGAAACAAGCGTATCAGAAAGAAGGTGATTGTGCACTCTATTCAGATGTACCTACAACCTTTGTTGATTTGCTTCCCGGACAATTTGCCATTGTATATCCGGAAGACCCACATGCCCCTGTAATTGGAGAAGGAAAAATAAGAAAACTTATAGCTAAAGTAAAAATCTAAACCAGCAACTGCATTATGAAAAAACTATTATCCTTATGTATCGGAATGCTTTCCATCGGTCTGCACGCTGCTGATACTGTCTTTGTTAAAACCCCACAAGTACCGATATTAATAGAAAGACATGATAATGTCTTGGCTTATCTGCGTCTCGATGCCAAAGAAACAAAGACCCTTGACAATGTCACTATCACCTTCGACAAGAACGTACCTTTGTCACAAATCAAAGCTATTAAATTGTATTATGGAGGAACAGATGCTCCACAAGACAGAGGAAAAAAACGCTTTGCACCCGTAGAATACATTTCCAGCAACAATCCGGGGCAAACCCTTTCTGCTAATCCATCTTATTCTATAAAAAAGGCAGAAATAACACCTAAAACCAATACGCTGACACTGGAAGGAAAACAGAACCTCTTTCCTGGATATAATTTCTTCTGGATCAGTATCGAAATGCAACCAACAGCTTCACTACACACAAAAATCTGTGCAGAAGTAACTCAGGTAAAAGGTGATGGGAAAATTATACCCACAAAAAATACGACAGAACAGAAAGTCGTACAAAGAATGGCAGTAGGAGTTCGCCATGCAGGTGATGACGGTTCAGCAGCTTTCCGTATTCCAGGGCTGGTTACTACAAATAAAGGTACTCTCTTGGGAGTATACGATGTGCGTTACAACAGCAGTGTAGATTTGCAGGAACATATCGACATAGGCCTCAGCCGCAGTACAGACGGAGGAAAAACATGGGAAAAAATGTGTTTACCTCTATCATTCAAAGAATACGGTGGACTTCCTTCAGCTCAGAATGGTGTAGGCGACCCTTCTATCTTGGTAGACACCAAAACCAACACCGTATGGATTGTAGCGGCATGGACACACGGAATGGGTAACCAAAGAGCATGGTGGAGTTCACATCAGGGAATGGACTTGAACCATACCGCTCAATTGGTACTCGCTAAAAGTACAGATGATGGAAAAACATGGTCTGAACCAATCAATATTACCGAACAAGTGAAGCTTCCGGAATGGTATTTCTTATTGCAAGGCCCGGGACGAGGCATCACAATGGAAGATGGTACATTGGTATTCCCCATTCAGTTTATCGACAAAACCCGAATCCCCAATGCGGGTATCATGTATAGCAAAGACCGTGGAGAAACATGGACCATACACCACCATGCACGTACTAATACCACAGAAGCACAAGTGGCAGAGCTTGAACCTGGCACTTTAATGCTGAACATGAGAGATAACCGAGGAGGAAGCCGGGCCGTTTATACCACACAAGATTTAGGTAAGACTTGGAAGGAACACGAATCATCCCGTACTGCTTTGATAGAGCCCGTATGTATGGCCAGTCTGATCAGTGTAAAAGCGAAAGATAATGTATTGGGTAAAGACCTTTTAATTTTCTCCAACCCCAATTCTACAAATGCCCGTAAAGACATGACGATTAAAATCAGCATGGATGGAGGAAATACCTGGAGTTCGGAACATCAGCTTCTGTTAGATGAGGGATACAATTGGGGATATTCCTGCCTGACAATGATAGATAAAGAAACTATCGGTATATTGTATGAAAGCAGTGTAGCTCACATGACTTTCCAAAGCATTAAACTGAAAGATATTATAAAATAATTTATTATATAAAGATTTCAATAAAAAAGGGGATATCAATTATGATATCCCCTTTTTTATTGCTGAATATCAGCATATATAAATAACATTCTTATCATTATACGTATAATCAGAATCACAATAAAAGAAATTCAACTTTATAAACTATCGGTAAAAACAAAAATACAACACAAATAAAATCGGTATTTCATAAAATATTTTATCAAATAATTGTGACATCAAATTTTTATTTCTATATTTGCCACATGTAAATAGACGTATTAATAAAATTCATTTTAAAAAGGCCTTAAGTTAACTGAAGAATCATCAATCGCAAACTTTAACCTTATATATGCATGAATTATGAATAGAAAAATGAAGTCAGTCGGTATGTGGCTGTTACTAGGCAGTTTATCTACGGGTATGGCATATGCGGACTTATCAAAAAATGAATCTGAAATTGACATTGTACAACAAACTGGTATATGTCAAGGTATTGTGAAAGACGCAACAGGCGAATCTGTCATTGGAGCTTCTGTAATAGTAAAAGGAACTACAAATGGAACAATTACAGACATTGATGGAAACTTCTCTCTATCAAACGTAAAGAAAGGGGATGTTATTGAAATTTCTTTCGTAGGATATATTACACAAACCATAAAATGGGATGGTACTCCGATTAACATCATTCTGAAAGAAGATACCCAAACATTGGAAGAAGTTGTCGTAACCGGATATGGTGGTTCACAGAAACGAGCTGCATTAACTACGGCCATTTCAAAAATGGATGATCAAGTTCTGAAAAATGCTGCTATGAGTAACGCAGGACAGGCTTTACAAGGTTCTGTAACAGGTTTGCGAGTTATCAATACAACAGGACAGCCTGGAGCTGAACCTGATATCACTCTTCGTGGTGGAGCAACAATTACCGGTGGTAATAGTAAAGCATTGATTGTTGTTGATGGTATTATTCGCGAAAGCATGAGTGACATCAACCCTTCAGATATTGAATCTATACAAGTATTGAAAGATGCCGCTTCTACTGCTATCTATGGTGCACGTGCCAACGGAGGTGTTATCCTTGTAGAAACAAAAAGTGGAAAAGCAGGTAAAGCTTCAGTAAACTATAAATTTAAACTGGGTGTAAACTTTGCACGTTACGGATATGATTTCTGTAATGCCCACGATTATCTTTACTATAACCGTCTGGGTTATAAACGTTATACAAACAACGTACCGGGAGCAGCAAGCGTAGATACTCAAACTGGATATGGTACACAAAATGACCTTATCGACGTAAAATATCTAACCGATGAAACTTCTCATCTAAGAAATGAAGGTTGGCTAGTTATGGATGACCCATATTATGAAGGTAAACAACTTCTTTATAAGGATTATAGTGGTCAGTTGGATGATGCCGTTTTTGCTAATACAGCCTTGACACAAGATCATTATGTAAATATTACCGGAGGAAATGATAAGGGTACTTACATGGCCAGCATGGGATATTACAATGAAGATGGTCAGATTAAGGGAACTGGGTACAAACGTTTCAACGGCTCTGTAAGCGGTACCTACAAAATTTTCCCATTCTTAAATGTGAAAGCCGGTGCTACCTATACATGGTCACAGCAACCATCATTATGGATTGGTTCTTATGAATTATTCTATCGTACACGCTCACAACGTCCGACATGGAATCCATACAACGAAGATGGTTCGCCTGCATCAGGTTGGGGAACAGGTGATGGTAATCCTGAATATTATCGAGACAAACTGACTAGTGAAGATGGTACACGTAAATCGACATATAACTTTGGTTTCGATTTGGATATTATTCCTAAAAAACTGACATTCAGCGGAAACTCATCGCTTTACCATTATGATTATCAATATGAAACATTCAATAAATCATACCAGCTTCAAACCTCATCTACACCAACTAACACACGTGATGCTAGTGCAAAGATAGAACGCTATACTCAGATTCAGGTCAATGGAACATTGAATTATAAAGATACATTCAAAGACAAGCACAACTTGGATGTAATGGTAGGAAGTGAATATTTCGGTTATAATGAATTTATGATGGAGGCCAAAACTCAGAACTCTCCAACAGATGATATTCCGACTCTAAATGCAGGAGCATCACGTACATCCACCAAGTCTGAAAAAACAGGTTATCGGATTGCATCCGTATTTGGTCGTGTAAACTATAACTATCAAATGAAATATCTGCTTTCATTAGTAGCTCGTTACGACGGTATTTCTCGATTGAAAGACAACCGTTGGGGTTTCTTTCCTGGAGTTTCTGTGGGATGGAATGTCACAGAAGAAGATTTTTGGAAAGAATCTAAAATTTCAGAAGTAATCAGTAACATCAAACCACGTTTAAGTTATGGAGTAAACGGTAACGTAAATGGTATCGGGAACTTTGATATTTACGGAATTTATAAGCAGATTGGAGCCGGTAATTACGATGGTGCAACTGCATACTACAACTCTTCTTTAATAAATACAGGATTAAGATGGGAACAGAGCCGTTCATTTGAAGCCGGTTTGGACCTAGGATTCTTCAACAACCGGTTAAGCTTCATCTTTGACTATTACAACAGAACAACAGATGATTTGCTAACCGATGTGAACCTGCCCGCATATACTGGTTTTTCAAGTATGAAAACCAACTTGGGAAAATTGCGTAACTCAGGATTTGAAATGGAGGTAAGAGCTAATATTCTATCTAATGCTAAAGGTTTTAACTGGGAAGTTTCTGCTAACTTAACTTCAGTGTCAAACAAGGTTTTAAAATTACCTACAAGTGACAAACCATTTAACCAGATTGATGGTTATGAAGTGGCAGCTGGACTCTACAACCCTGAAACAGGAGAGACTCCGACCAAATGGATTGGCGGCTATAGAGAAGGTGGAAAACTCGGTGACATGGTAGGCTATGTGCAGAATCATATCTTTAGAGATTGGAATGATGTAAAAGCTAACGCCAACATGGTCATTGACGAAGTTGCCAACTTGTATGGACCAGGTATGGCCAATGAAATAAACCCACAGACAGGTGTAACTTATGCTGAATCAAACGGATGGAAACCCATAGAACCAGGAGATGTATGCTGGGAAGACATTAATAAGGATGGAAAGATTAACAGCCTTGACCGTGCTGTAGTTGGTAATATATTCCCTAAAGTAACAGGTGGATTCTCAACGACCTTATCTTATAAGAACTGGTCATTATACGCACGTTTCGACTATGCTTTGGGACACACTATTTACAACGACTTAAAGGCCCGTTCTTTAGGACAGTATCAAGGACAGTTTAATATCATAGATAAAGTTCATGACACATGGAGTGAAACGAATCCAGATACGGATCTTCCAGTCTTCACTTATGCTGACCAGTTGAACAAGAAAAACATTACTCGTTCTAACAATGGTAATACAGCTGTGGATAATAATAGTTCACGTTTCTATGAAAAAGGAGATTATCTGGCACTAAGAGAGATTACCCTCAGCTACTCTTTACCAAAAAAATGGATTGGTAAAGCAGGTATGCAAGATGCATCTGTATATGTAACAGGACAGAATCTATTCTATATTACTGGATATGACGGTGTATCGCCTGAACCAGCTGTATCTACAGTTTACGGACGAGGAATTGATAATGGCCGTTATCCAACTCCTAGAACCTTATTGTTTGGCTTATCTGTAACATTCTGAAAAAACAACAATTATGAAAAAAATATTCAACTATATTATAGCCGGATGCCTGGCAACATCTTTTACTGGTTGCTTGGATATGGAACCTGTTAGTAGTATTACTGATGTAAACTATTGGAAAGATGCGGCTCAATTTGAGGCATTTAATGTGGGACTTCACGGTCTGCTTCGCGAAAGATCTTATACTATTTTCGAATTAGGAGAACCTCGCGCTGATATTTACAATTCCAATCCATTCACTGGGGAAGCTACTCAAGGAGTGGAGAGAATGATTGACAACACTTTAAATGCAGCCAACCCTGTGATTAGTAATTATGGAGATTTCTATGTATTAATTAATCAATTAAACTTGATGATTAGTCATACTGAATCTACTGATTTACTAGATGCAAGTACTAAAAACTATTATCTAGGAGAAGCTTATGGTTTAAGAGCTTATGTATATTTCCATTTGCTACGTTCATGGGGTGATGTAGTACTCCAGTTAGATTATACTAACGGTAACTCCATTGATATAGGTAATCCTAGCAAAGCCGCTTCATCTGCAGCAGATGTAATGACCCAAATCAAAAAAGATATCCAAAGTTCAGAAGATGCCTTTGGTGATGACTATTCTTTCAAATACGGCAAATGCTATTGGTCAAAAGCAGCCACAATGATGCTGAAAGGAGAAGTTTACTTATGGAGCGGAAAACAAATGAATGGCGGAGAAAGTGATTACACTACAGCTAAGAATGCGTTAATGGCAGTAAAAACAGCTGGTGTAGGATTGTTGAACGACTTTAAAAAAGTATTTGCATACGACAATAAAGAAAATGACGAAATCATTTTCGCTATACATAACGGAAGAAACGAATACAGCCTCTGGAATGACCAATATAGATCAACGATGGTCATGAATCAGGCAAATTTTGGTACTTATTACGATGAAAATGGAGCCCTACTCAATGAAACGGAAATGGCAGACATGAGTGGATTAATTCGTTATCAAGTTGAACAAGATTTATACACTCAGTTATTCCGAGAAGGAGATACTAGAAAATCAATTTCCATAAAAGGTATTTATAATAAAGACAATACAAGTGGAACTCTTTCTTTCAACTCACCTATCGCTTATAAATTCCAAGGAGTATTATTGGATGGTGATGCTCAAAGAAGCTGGTTAGATGACTATCCAATCTACAGATATGCAGATTGTCTACTTGCGTTAGCTACAGCCAAGGCTTTCTTAGGAGAGGATATTACTCAAGAAATCAATGAAGTACGTGAACGTGCTTACGGAACTACATACTTCAATGAACATAGAAGCGAAATAGCCTACCCCAATGATAAGGATGCAACCTTCTATGCCAACAATAGATTCGTTGGAAGTGATGATAACCCTATTGAAGCAATTTTGAAAGAAAGAATGAGAGAATTCCTATTCGAAGGAAAACGCTGGTATGATATTCGTCTCATGGGAAATGAGTATGCTACTAAATATTCAAATGCAAATTCAGAACGTCTATTATGGCCTATTGATGAAAATACATTAGGAGAAAATAGTGCATTGAACCAGACTCCTGGATACTAAATCTCATTATTAAAGATTGATAACAAGCCTTAGAATTTTCTCCAAAGAGAATTCTAAGGCTTTATTTTATTTAGAATCCAATTCAAATAAACACTATATGAAAACCTTCTTTTTCGGAATCTATTTCTTTTTTATCACTTTAACAACAGGGCTTTCACAAACCATATATACCCCAAACTGGGAATCTTTGGACAAACGCCCTATTCCAACATGGTTTCAGAATGCTAAATTTGGTATATTTATCCATTGGGGACTATATTCAGTACCAGCATGGTCACCTAAAGGAACTTACGCTGAATGGTATCAATACTGGCTTGATAATAAAACGCTATTTGGCAATGGAGATTTTAAAGGAGACGAAATTTATAACTACCACCAAAAAATCTATGGAAAAGATTTTACCTATATGGATTTTGCCCCATTGTTTAAAGCACAAGATTACAATGCTACAGAATGGGCTGATTTATTTGTTAAATCTGGGGCTAGATATGCAGTATTAACAACCAAACACCATGATGGCTTTGCCTTATGGGATAGCAAAGAAGCATCTTTCCACCATAGACGACCATGGAATAGTATGGAAATAGGTGCACACAGAAATTTGGTAGAAGAATTTGTAAAAGCAATTCGAAAAACCCCTCTTAAAGTAGGTTGTTACTTTTCTTTACGAGAATGGAACAATCCTTTTTACACAACTTCTACAATGCCTATCTATGTGGAACAACACTTATACCCACAATTAAAAGACCTTATAACAAAATATAAGCCTGATTTAATTTGGGCCGACGGACCAGATAACTACGACGAAGAAATCTGGAAAACTAAAGAATTCTTTGCATGGTTATATTCTTCCTCCGAAGTAAAAGATAGTGTTGTTATCAATGACCGATGGGCAAAATTCAAAAATGGCAAGCATGGTGACTTTTATACAAGCGAATATAGTTCATCAAATAAAAAATATGACAAGCCTTGGGAAGAATGTAGAGGAATGGGGTTTTCTTTTGGATATAACAAACTTGAAGACATTGAAGATTATGCAGTCCCCCAAGCTTTGATCCACACACTAATAAAAATAGTTAGCCAGGGCGGAAATCTTCTGTTAAACATAGGTCCTACAGCAGAAGGAAAAATACCTCCAATTATGCAAGAACGACTACTTCAAATAGGAGAATGGCTTAAAGTGAATGGAGAAGGCATCTACAATACTCGACCATGGAAAAAGAATTGCCAATGGTCAGAAGGAAAACGTGACTGGAAGTCTGGAGAAAAATATTATGTCAGCGGGAATGCTATTCTAAAACAAACAGTTAACCCTGAACCTGGATATGCTACACAAGAAGTATTTTTTACCTGTAAAGCAAACAATTTATATGCTATCCTAACAAACTATCCTGATAAGATAACATTAAAAGATGTTAAATCAACTTCACATACAATCATTAATCTACTTGGTTATCCGGATAAATTAAGATGGGAACAAAAAGGACAAAATCTTATCGTATATTTGCCTCAAATAACATTTTTGAAGATGCCATGTAAATATGCATGGACTTTAAAAATTACCAATATTCAATAGTCTATAACATGAAAAATAACATGAAACTTATTTCCCTTTTCATAGCAACATTCTGTATCTGGTTATCCAGTTGGAGTAACCCAACCTACCCTCTTCTACCCTATCCGCAAAAAATAACTTTTACCGGAAAACAATTAATATTAGATCAAATACATCTTGAAACAACAGAAAGTAGTATATCAAAAGAATGGGAAGACTGGTTACAAGGCAACAAGGCATCCTCAACCTCTGTACAAACCGATAAGATCATTAAAATTAGCATTATAGATAACCTACCTGAAATTCCTATTAATTCAAATGAAGGTTATAAACTAAAAATTACAGAAAAACAAATCTATGTCACAGCGACCTCTTCTACAGGAGTATACAGAGCTTTGCAAACTATACAACAATTGACTTGCAAAAGTAATGAATATCATTTTCTTCCTACCTGTGAGATTATTGACTGGCCTGCTTTTCGCATCAGGGGATTTATGCATGACGTAGGACGTACTTATATCTCCATGGCAGAATTAAAAAAAGAAATCGATTTACTCAGTAAATTTAAAATCAACGTATTCCATTGGCATCTAACTGAAAATCAAGCATGGAGACTGGAAAGTAAGATATATCCCGAGCTCAATGCTCCTGAAAACATGAGTCGTATGCCAGGAAAGTATTACACCCTACAAGAAGCCAAAGATCTTGTGGCTTTCTGCAAGCAACGGCATGTCACATTAATTCCCGAAATTGATATGCCCGGACATAGTGAAGCTTTTGTCAAAACTTTCCAAACTGATATGCAAAGTGAAAAAGGAATGACTATTCTAAAGCAACTCATGGATGAAGTGTGTGAAACATTTGATACACCTTATATACATATTGGTACAGACGAAGTACAATTTATAAACCCACAATTTGTTCCAGAAATGGTAACCTATATTCGACAAAAAGGAAAGAAAGTCATTTCATGGAACCCAGGTTGGCAATATCAAGCAGGCGAAATAGACATGACACAGCTATGGAGTTACCGAGGAAAAGCCCAGTCTGGCATTCCAGCAATCGACAGCCGCTATCATTACATTAATCATTTTGATATTTTTGCTGATTTGGTAGCTTTATACAATAGCCGCATTTATAATCAAGATATGGGAAACGAAGATATTGCAGGAAGTATTTTGGCTATATGGAACGACCGTTATCTCAGCGATGAAAAACAAATCGTTGCAGAAAACAATCTATATGCCAACATGCTGGCTCTAGCAGAACGAAGCTGGAAAGGAGGAGGATATGGGTATTTTGACGACCAGACTAACCTTTTATGGAAAAACGACACAGGAATCTATACTCAGTTTGTTGATTTTGAAAATAGAATGCTTTGGCATAAAGAACATACATTCACAAACGAACCTTTTCCCTATGTTAAACAAACCAATGTGGTATGGCGCATCACAGAGGCATTCCCAAACGAAGGGGATTTGACCCGTTCATTTCCACCAGAAAAGGAAGAAAAAGAAAGCTATTTATATAAAGGAAAAACCTATCAAAGCCGCATCATTTATGGAGCCGGACTATACTTACGCCATGTATGGGGAGATTTAATTCCTGGGTTCTATACTTCTCCAAAGGAAAATCATACAGCTTATGCTACTACTTGGGTATTTTCTCCTTACGAACAACACGTAGGACTATTCTTGGATTTTCAGAACTACAGTCGTTCCGAAAGTGACCTAGCCCCACAACAAGGAACATGGGACTATAAAAGTAGCCGTGTCTGGCTGAATAATAAAGAACTACTTCCACCTGTTTGGAGGAATACCCATAAAGACCGATCAAACGAAATTCCATTAATGAATGAAAATGCAGCCTCCCGTCCGCCAATACAAGTTACTTTACAAAAAGGATGGAACAAACTCTTCCTCAAGTTACCTGTAGGAAAGTTTAAAACCCCAGAAGTCAGATTGGTAAAATGGATGTTCAATGCTGTCTTTGTAGCTCCTGACGGGAAAAAAGAAATAGACAATATTATTTATTCCCCCAATAAAAAATAATTTTAATCTGTTTAATACTATATACTTATGAACAAAATAATATTATTCATCATAGGCTTAGCAGTAAGCCTATCTACTTTCGGACAAACAGAAAGAAAATATTCTACTTATTACTACCAACGAGCTTCATTATTTGAACAACTCCCAACAAGTTCGGATGATATTCTTTTTATCGGAAATAGTATAACCGACGGAGGAGAATGGAGTGAATTATTCCAAAATCCCCATGTCAAAAATAGAGGAATCAGTGGAGATACTACGTGGGGAGTCTATGATAGAATCTCTGTCCTCCTTAAAGGAAAGCCTGCACAAATCTTTCTAATGATTGGAATCAACAACGTTCCTCAAGGAGAATCTCCGAATAATATTGCCTCTGATATACAACAAATCATACAAAAAATAAAAAAAGAGTCACCGTGCACAGAAATCTTGATACAAAGTGTATTACCTGTTACCACAAAATACAACATGTTTCAAGAACATACCTCCCATTGGCAAGAAATCCCTGACATTAATCAGGCTATTTTTAATATTTGCCAAAAAGAAAATGTGAAATATATTGATCTTTTCACTCACTTTGTAGATGATAATGGACAAATGAAACCAGAATATACCAATGACGGACTACACCTTTTAGGAAAAGGTTACATGTTATGGAAAGAAATAATTACCCCTTATCTAAAAAAATAAAATGAAACAATCTATCTTAATTTCACTAGTATGGCTGTTTGCCTTTTTGCGGCAACCGATACAAGCTACAGAAACAATAAAAGTCGCTTGTGTAGGAAACAGTATCACATATGGCACTGGCATCACAAACCGTGATGCAGACTCTTATCCTGCACAATTACAGAAGCTATTGGGAAAGAAATATTCTGTGGGTAATTTTGGAAAGCCAGGCGCCACTCTACTAGCACATGGACATCGTCCTTATATGCAACAAGAGGAATATCAAAAAGCTCTTGATTTTTCTGGAGATATTGTAGTCATTCACCTTGGTATCAATGACACAGATCCAAGAAACTGGCCTAACTACAGAGATGAGTTCGTTCATGATTATTTGAAGCTAATAGAGTCTTTTAAAAAAGTCAATCCTCAATGCCGCATTCTATTGGCATACATTACCCCAATAGCTGACCGACATCCTCGTTTTATCTCAGGTACCCAACAATGGCATGAAGAAATTCAAGAAGCAATTAAAGTCGTTGCACAAATAAGTCAGGCAGAGCTCATAGATTTCCATACCCCATTATACCCTTACCCTCTTTTATTGCCTGATGCCATTCATCCTAATGAAGAAGGAGCACATATTTTGGCTCAGACAGCATACTCAGCTATCACCGGCGATTATGGAGGGCTTAAACTACCGATTCTCTATACTGATTATATGGTATTACAACGTAATACCCCACTACGTATTCATGGCACAGCTAATACGAAAACTCCTGTCACAGTAAGTATTGACGGACAAAAGAAAAAAACCATTACTGATAAAAACGGTAAATGGGAAGTAATCTTAGATCCGATCAAGGCTGGAGATAACTATGAACTTTCCATACAAACTCCACAGCAATCACATACTTTTCATCACGTAGCAGCAGGAGAAGTATGGCTATGCTCTGGCCAATCTAACATGCAGTTCATGTTGCAACAAACCCAAGATGGCCCTACAGCTGCATCCCAAGCACACAACTCTCAAATTCGTTTATTTCATATGAAAGGGAAATGGGAGACCAATGCTTCAGAATGGCCTACAAATGCTATTGATTCTGTTAATCACTTACTATATTACCAGACTACTTCATGGAAAGAATGTACCCCCAATACCGCTGCAACTTTCTCTGCTGTAGCATACTATTTCGGAAAAATGTTACAAGACAGTTTAAAAGTCCCTGTAGGACTAATCTGCAACGCTGTAGGAGGATCTACCACTGAATCCTGGGTTGATCGTCATTCATTAGAAAAGTATTTTCCTGCAATACTGAAAGACTGGACTAACAACGACTTTATCCAGGGCTGGGCTAGAGAAAGAGCCTTATTAAATTTAAAACAAAGTACAAATACATTCAAACGACACCCGTATGAACCTTGTTATTTATACGAAGCCGGCATACTTCCTCTACAACAATATCCTCTCAAAGGGATAATCTGGTATCAGGGAGAATCGAATGCTCACAATATGGAAGCCCATTATAGATTATTCAAGCTTCTAGTTAATGGATGGAGAGACAACTGGAATAACCCTGACATGCCTTTTTATTTTGTACAACTTTCAAGCCTAAACCGTCCCTCATGGACCTGGTTTCGAGATAGCCAACGACGCTTAATGAATGAATTACCCCATACTGGTATGGCCGTCTCCTCCGATAAAGGTGATTCACTGGATGTACACCCTAAAGATAAACGTCCTATTGGAGAGCGTTTAGCTAGATGGGCATTAAATCAAACTTATCATTATTCTTTACTCCCATCCGGTCCTCTTTATAAAAAAGCAATAAGTAAAAATAATGAAGTTATTATAGAATTTGATTATGCAGAAGGATTACACAGTTCTGACGGAAATCCTCTTACCGGTTTTGAATTAGCCGAACACGAAGGAAAGTATTTCCCTGCCCAAGCTATAATTGAAGGGAATAAAATTAAGGTTTATACTAATCAGGTAAAGAACCCCCAATATATACGTTATGGATGGCGTCCTTTTACACGAGCAAACTTAGTCAACAAAGACCAACTTCCTGCATCTTCATTCCGAGATAACATTCAATAGGTAAACATTACATGAGGCTGTCTCAAAATGAAGTGACCCCAAAAAGTTGGACAAGTTAAACATTAT
>NZ_QSQT01000049.1 GCF_003437535.1 Phocaeicola plebeius | reverse complement strand
TTTATACCCTAATAAGCTGCCGGAAAGTGAACGGGTATGCTTCGGAATATGTATTAATGCTAATGGTTAGAAAAGAGCATAGTCAGATGCTTTCTTTCGTTGTTACCAACCTATTAAATCTTTATTATATTATTTTCAGCCAATGCCGATGTGTTATCATGAAATAAAGCAATACAGCTAAAAATGGGTAAACCATCCAAGAGATAATGAACGATAAACGTTGGCTTTTAAACAATAAAGGTTTTTCTCGTATTATCTCAATTCCCTTTCCCTTTCTTACATAATATCTATTAAAAAAATAATATAGAATATAAAATATTGGAACAAAGAAAATAAACGGCAAATCATAATTGAAATTCTCTTTTATCAATGGATAAATCAATGCAATTATCGGTAGAAATAATATTCCACAGAATAGTAATATTGTTCTCTCATGTGGATCTTCCAACTTAAATTTATCCCTATTGTATATAAAGAACTGATAATACATCGCATCAAAAAAGAATTTAATCATAAAGAATTATTAGTTTTGTTAGTGATATTTTTACCATAATTCTTCTGCAGAGAAATCGCCTAAGAAGAAATATAGCAACATAATTATTTGCAACAAAATATACAGACCTGTCACAAAGCATATTGTTAGTATTATTATTTTCTTTACACCTTTATATTTCTTCTTTCTTAATAAAAAGAGTAGCAACAGTGAAACCGCTATAAGTATCATATTTATTACACATGCTATCATATCTATTTTATATTTTGGATTTATAATGATATTGTCACCACTAATAATCTGATAATAAACGACATAAGACGTCATCTTTTCTCATTAATAATATATTTATAACTCCTTAAAAGTTATATCATCCGGTACACCTAATTCTTTCCGCTTGACTTCAAAATCCTTTTTACTGAATGCCCCAAACTTATTTTCTTGTGCTTCCCATGCTTTTTGTGTGTTGTTTACGGGAATAATATAATATTCGGTTGTATCCTTATCATAACGGGGTAAGGAAATGCCCATGCTGTCCTTAAAAGCACGATATGCCTTGACAAGAATAAAATTATCATCATATCCCACTGCATAAACACTGGCTCCCGTTATTCCCGTATAGGGTGAATCATTTTTCTGATGATAACACACATCCATATCCTCCTTGGTATCTACCGCTATCAGGTAATAGTTTCCTGTAAGATGCCGTTCATATACGAACCCGCAGCTTTGCATTATGAGTAACAGTAAAAAAAGCAATGATATGACTGTTTTCATACGTTCAATTATTATTAATAGTTCAGCAAGGAACGCTGTCAAACGTTATCCCGGTTTGTTAGTAATATATTCTATCGCACTCGCTTCAAATCCCCGATAAATTGGAGTGACATTTCTATATACGGAATAGCTTTTAGAATTTTGATACTATCGATTGATTCTATACCACCCGATGCCAATGCTGGAACGTATCCGTAACATTCATCCAATGCAGGAACACCCTTTTCTGATTTTATCATAGGATATTTATTTAAGGAAAACCATGATTCCAAACAACTTTTGTTGAAAATTACCACATTCAATAGTATATCAACATTCTCGGATAAAATCTTGAATGTTCCGTATCTTACATTGATGAATACGACATAATTTCCTATCACGGGATTCTTAACATAAGCAAAAATATCTCCAAAAACAGTTGTCATAAATGGAGTTGCTGTTTCATATTCATACAAAGGATAACTATAATCTACTATTGTCTTATATTTATCGGGGTTAATAATTCTGAACAATCCATCACAAAACGTTCCAAGTCCAACTTCTTTCCAAAGTTCGATTATTTGTTCCGATACCGCATTAGCATATTTTGCAATAAAAGTATCATCTATCGTTTGGCGAGTGCTGTTTAGGCTCTTATCTAAAAACTTATCGTACATATTAATTGCTTTCTTTATTACTAATGGTTTGGTGAGAAACAGCGTTAGCTGTTATCTCGACCTTGTTAGATATATTTAAGGAATCTTGGGAGATAAACAGTATTCTTGAAGCCATTCTTCTTCCAATTCTTTAGCGATTCCATACTTTGAATACTCATCTTCATAACCTTCATGCCACATATAATAGTGAGAACCTTCATTTGCGAGAAATATTTCTTCTGCTCGTGCAATAGTGCTACAATAAGAAATATAAAGAGGAAAAATAGAAGCAAACATACTTATATCTTCAAAGGGAGAGTAAAGAACTGATTCGGTATCAGTTATGACAAATAAAGTTATATCTCTATTCTTATCCTTACTGCAAATACAGACTTCACCTTGATTAACCTGTGGTAAATCACATTTCTCTTTAAGATATAAATAGAAAGACTGGATATTTGAAATGTACTCTGGTATTTCAATATCCATCTTTTTAATAACGTCCTTTATACTCACTATTATATTAACTGTATATCGCATGAATCAATTATATCTAATGGTTCAGCAGGGAACGGCTTGCCGTTATCCTGCTTTGTTAGTGAAATATTCTTTCTGCTATTATTTTGTCAGAATAAACCTTAAAGTTATACCAAGACAAGCCATAGACATACTATAAGATAGTATATACCATATAAATAGTTTCCAAAATTTCTGTTTCCTGAATTTCTTGAAATAAGAAACATATTTATCGTTCCTATCTATAAAAACATGATAAGTAAAATATATCATTATACAAAGAATAATTATTAGTAATCCCAATACCATTTTGTTATTGAAAAAATCATATTCTTCTATATCTGTTTTTATAGCTATAGCATCCAGTATTGTAAGTAAGTTAATCAGTATTGTAAACGAGTTAATGCAAATAAATAAAATAATTCCTGTGTCTGCCATACTAAGAATCTTAACCGGCGGTTTCTTTTTATTTTCTGAAAACCACATCGATTTATTATACATCTGCTTAAAGTTGTTTACATATTTCCAGTAACCATTGCTTTTGCAGAACTTTCGTGTACATACATTGTCCAATATAGAGAAAACAAGCCAATCAAGACCTTTTTGTACCTTATGAAAAATCATATAATTACAATAGTATAGCATATTCATAAACAATTCTATCCGTTTCATCTTAATATGTTTTCGCTAATGGTTTGGTGAGAAACAGCGTTAGCTGTTATCTCAACCTTGTTATGAACTTATTTTATTATAAAAGATTAATATGGCATATAAAATTTATCTGCCATAAACAGCAATACAATTAGAATAATAAACGGTAATATTAAAAATAGAATAGCCCATATATTGGAATATTTCTCATACGATTCGTCCTCTCGAATTTTCAAATACCGTCGTTTATAATGATAATAGACATACAGAATAATCCATATAAGAGGAAAGGCAAGCAGAAAAAGTGATCCCGGATTAACACTTGTAGCTGCCCAATAAATCAAAGCTATATCTACTCCGTAAAATATTATTACGGTACTTAACACACTTGGAACATGCCAAGAATACATACTTGTATCTGAATGTCGGGTGAAGTACTCCGTCTTATACCATAAATATCCTATCATATATTGCTACTGTTTATAATGGTTAGAAAGGAGCATCGTCAGATGCTATCTTTCGTTGTTACTAACTTATTTATAAACTTCAATCCAGTGAATAAACACCAAATCCCCCAAAGAGGATAAATAATGCCGCATAATACTGCAAGCATATTCAATCCTCGTTCATCTCCCGTGAAACCATCTAAATTGACAGCTTGCAATATGAAGTTTGTAATTTGCCAATCTAATAGACTTTGGTCTATACAGATAAAGGCAAGCCACAAAATGACAGAGCAACATTCCAAGCCCAGCAATAACATTATCACTTTAGGCTGCATTGCATATAGTTTATAGACCTTGTAGATTAGCAATACATCTGTAATAATAAGTAAACCTAAAAGGCAATATTCCATAATACCATATATCTCGAACAGACGACTAAAACCTAAGCCACCACAAAATAATGTTATGGCTATCAGTAAAGCACTGAAAGCAGTCAATGATACTATGGATTGGACGGTTTTATTCATCGTTCTATTGTTAGTAATGGTTCAGCAGGGAACGGCTTGCCGTTATCCTGCTTCGTTATCAACCTATTCTATATTCACCATTTATCTGCAATTTCAAATTCGCCGATTGTTTGGGTACAAATGTCAATGTACGGAATAGTCTTAACTATCTTGATGTTTTCAATGTCTTCACTTCCTCCCAAAGCCAATAGTAGAGAATATCCGAAACACTCATCATAATCTGGAGTTCCGAGTTTTTCTTGTATTACAGGATAATTTTCTAAATCAAACCAGCCTTTCAAAAAACTTTCATTTACCATTACCTTATTAAAAATCGCACGAAGATTGGCAGGAAGTATTAAATATGTTCCGTATCTGACATTCAGATAAACGACGTAATTATTCAGTCTCGGATTCTTTACATAGGCAAAGAGATCGCCGAAAGCCGTACACATGAATGGTAGAAATGATTGGTCATCCTCCTTTTCAAAACAGGAGTTTATCACATCCTGATAATCGGACGGATTAATGAGCTTAAACAGCCCATTACAATAACTTCCCAACCCGACCTCCTGCCATAAAGTATTCAGTTCGGGATAAGACAAATCAGCATATTTAGCAATAAAAGTATCATCTACTGCTTGCCTCTTACTATTGAGGCTTTTTTCTAAAAATTCTTCGTACATATTTCTACGTTTTATGGTTGATAATGGTTAGAAAGGAGCATCGCCAGATGCTATCTTTCGTTTTAAATATTTATTATCTTTTCCTACTTGAGCGTATAGAACAAAAATTGCCTTTATGATTCGATTATTACAGTTAAATGGAACATAAGTCACCTTACTGTCAATACTTAACGTATCACTTGGATACTTCAAACAAGAATGTTCATTTTGTAGCAAAACTTCCATTTTTGAAAAGTCCACAGAACTGTATATCGGATAGAAACCGGAAAAACAAGTAGGCGTTATATAAGCAATTTGACTTTCATAATCAAAAAACAAAAAACGATTTCCGTCTGCTACATTATCGTACACAGCAAAGCTATCAAACTTTCTTACACCCATGATTGTATAGCTTTGTATGAAGTCAATACTACTATCATCTACCGCTTTCAACTCAAAAACAACATTCTTTTTACCTTGCTGATTAAAACATAACCTATATAGAATTTCAGATTCTGTTTTTTCCGTTTCTATATAAAGGGAATCTTGTTCAGCCAAAGAATGATATTTTGCAGAACTTTGTTCCATACAGCCATTTTCCGCTATGACATAGCTAAGTGGAAAAAGGAGCAAGCAATATAGTATAAATATTCTCATATCTGTTATATCTAATGATTTGCTTGAGGAACAGCATTAAGCTGTTATCTCAACCTAGTTAGCAAAATATTATACCCATTCTAATATTGGGTTAGGTCTATGAACAAGATACTGTCTGTTACCCGGAATTGAAAACATTATTCCAGTAATGTAATTTCATACTAAAATTCTTCTTTACTTTCCAATTCCACCTTCCCTCTGGAGTAAAATGCAATGGCAGCCCTCAACTCCCGATGGTTACAGAAATAATCATCCAGAAGGATTGTCTCGTTGTAGTTCTGGTTAGTACGGAGAAACAGTTCTACATGCGTATATCTACCATACACTACCACATATCGGCAATACAAGATTTTATTCCAAAGCAACAGCTTTCTTTTGGGAGTAGTGATTCCCTGTTCACTGATTCGGATGACATGGTGCCAATGCCGGATACCCTTCACCAAAAAATAAAAAAATAGGCCTACGGGAATCCCAAAAACCAGTCTTTCGGACAGCATGTCCCAACAGAGCCATATATAAGCGATACACAACCCGGCTTCCACAAATGTACTGATTTTCTTCCGTGGAATGACCAAAGGTTCAGAAAGATTGAACGGATAACGCATACCAATCATCATTTAAATCATTGTTCTATCATTTTAAGGTAATCAATCATTCCTAATATATCATTTTGAATATAGGTAAAGTCGTAATGTAGAGCATAATAGTTGGTATCTGCCTTATTCCTTTTTTTAGGCATATAAACATCTACATTAAAAAAACGATGTTCGGGTAAAGAACAAAGTTCTATGATATTTTTAACCTTTTCGGATATGCACTGTTCTCTTTGATATATTCTCTCAAGGAGAATTTCGGCTGCTTTTTTCCAATAGTTCTTTCTATACTCAGCAGAACTTGTGTCCTCTATTTCTAATACAAAGTATTCTTTGTTCATAGACTTTCTGTTTTTGTTAATGGTTTGGGTGAGAGACAACGTTAAGTTGTTTTTTGTTATAAACTTATCTTATTCCTTTCAACTCCTCTTTCATTTTCTCTTTTAGGTAAAAGAACAACAAAACATGCCAACACAAGTCAAAGGAGAATACGGCTTCTTCCTTTCTCCCTAATGCCTGATAGAACTTACATACATTCCGATATGCCATAAAAACAAATACAAGATAGATAGGCGCCAGCATACAAAGACTTAACACCAAGACACAGACAGCTATCAGTGAATTTCTACAATAAGCTTTGTATTGTATCAATGCTTCTTCGTAATCGGAATTTTCCCAATAACCGAATGTTTTCAAATCCTCAACGCTCCAGCCTCTTTCTTCCAATAAATTAATAGCATAATCACGAATTTCATCATCATAGCCGTAACGCTTATAATTTTTCACAACATCTATTAGCTTATCATTGTCAAATCTCTTTAGAATATCAAAATCTTCCATAAAAATTTGTTTTATTGTTTATAATGGTTTAGTGGGGAACGCAGTCAAGCGTTATCCCGGTTTGTTAATAACTTTTTTCTATTTAACAAATACGAAACATTTGTAAATAAGAATAAGTAAAAAAGAATCCCCTGACAAACAACCCATAATACTATAAAATCATCTATTGGTGGAGGTATAAGAGAATCATATGGAGGTTCCGGATGACCACTACATAATTTATTCAGCTCCTGCATCTTAAAGTAATGTCTAAACGACCATGCTAAAAAAATAAATATTATAAATTGTGAAGATATTCTGAAGTTGAGCTTATGTAAAGACAAATCGTAAATCAGATATGCAAGAACACCTGCAAAAAGTAAAGCTGCCTGTAAAAAAGGAGCAAAGTCCATGCCTCCACCTGTATCAGATGGACTTACAATCCACACCAATAACAATAATAGTACTCCCAATACTAAAAAGTAGATGATGTGAGGTAAATAAGTCAATATTCTTATCTTCATGTTTCGTTCTATTGTTATTAATGGTTTGGTGAGCAACAGCGTTTAGCTGTTATCTCGACCTTGTTAACGATTTTATTTCACAATCATAAATTCATTTCCATATGGATAAAAGTCATTATCTATCCATAGTTTGGAGTAGTCTGATAATTTGTAAATTTCAGGTTTATACAGATTCAATACCTTATCCAAAACTCTTTCTCGGAATATTATACCATCTTTATATTCTATACTATTCAAAACAAAGAAATTCTGTTTGATTGAACTGTCTTTCAGTTTCATATCAGGATATACTGTAAAACAAGTACCTAGTTTTTTTTGAAAGTCACTCTGATATGTTATGCCTTTCCCGAAATGAAAATAATCGTTATCAAAATGATTTATACGTAGAGCATAGTATTTCTTATCCGTTAGAGATTCGTTTTTCTTGTCTACTACCTTGACAGTTGCAATATCATATTTATCGATAAACCCATTTTCTTGAAGTAAAGACAAAAAATCTTCCGATACGATTTTGAGTTCTATACTGCTTTTATCAAGAAAATCAAATTGCAGGATTCCCGGTTTCTTGTTGCATACAAGGAATAAGACGGGAGGTAAATTCTCGCGCCATCCGTCATTATTTTGCCACATCCATTGCCCGAGATTCTGAAACTTCTGCCTTTTACTCTCATCGTAAGTATCACAGATATCAGATCTACCATACTCCAATAATCCTTTAGGAAGTTTACCTATCCCATATCGCCAAATATAAAGTTCTTCTGTATTCATAATTATTATCGTTAATGTTTCAGCAGGGAACGGCTTGCCGTTATCCTGCGTTGTTATCAACTTTTTTCAAACTCAAAATTTATCTGAATCTTTGAATCTGCCGATTGTTTGTGTACTTATATCTATATAAGGAAGTGTCTTGACAATCTTGACATTTTCAATACTTTCACTTCCGCCCAATGCCAGCAGTGGAGAATATCCGAAACACTCGTCATAGTCCGGAGTTCCCATTACGTCTTGAATTACAGGATAATTTTCTAAATCAAACCAACCTTTCAAGATACTTTTGTTAAAGATTATTTTACCCAACAATAATACGAGATTATCCGGAAGAATTAAATATGTTCCGTATCTTACATTCAAATAAACAATGTAATTTTTCAATCTTGAATTTTTTACATAGGCAAAGACATCACCGAAAGCCGTACACATGAATGTCAGAAACGATGTGTCATAGTCCATAATATAACAAGAGTTTAGTACATCTTGGTAATCTGACGGATTTATGATTTTAAGCATTCCATCACAATAGCTGCCCAGTCCAACTTCTTGCCATAGAGTAGTCAGTTCCGGATAAGACAAATCGGCGTATTTAGCAATAAAGGCATCATCAACTGTTTGCCTGATACTATTGATGTTCTTTTCTAAAAAAATCTCGTACATACACTTATTTACTTTATAGTTGATAATGGCTAGACAAGAAGCTGCGTTTAGCAGCTAACTTGGCATATTAATAATAAATAACGATATAACTGTTTTCATACGCTCTATCATTAACCGGCCTTTCCAACACACAGGATTATTAAACCATAATTCCTATTCTTCCCATTCCATCTCCAGTTTTCCATTGATGTCATAGCGTTTCCATCGTCCGGTGCGATGACCATTGCGATATGTACCTATTTCTCTTACTTTATCGTTCTTTACATATCGTGACTCAAAAGGACCAGTCTGTCGACCATTGACGTATGTACTTATTTCCCAATAATCGAAACGGTTATCGCGTACCAATGATTTTGCTTTACCGTTAAGACGTCCGAACTGGTAGGTTGCCTCATAAATAAGTTCTCCAGTTTCAGGGTCGTATTCTCTATAAAATCCGTCATAACGGTTATTCTTTTTGTAAAATTCCTTTACTCGTGATCCGGTCGCTCTGTCGAAACGAACCTGAAGTCCTTCTTCGTTTCCGTTATTGTAAGTCGTTATATGAAGCGTATCTCCACTTTCTGCTATCTGTATCCAGGTACCATCCTTTTGACCATTATTGTAATGGCCGATAGTACGAGGCTGACCGAACAAGTAAAGTTGCTCAAAGTCACCATCAAGCAGTCCTTGTTCATTGTAATAGGATGTTTCTTTCAGTTCGAATGTACCCTTTATGTATGAATATTGTTTGCCAATCTGTTTCCCATTCTTATAGTTATGTTCCCTCCGCAGAGTTCCGTCAAATTCATAATACAAATCCTTCCCATCCTGTTTTCCTTCTTTGTAGAAACGCTCCATTTCCAGCTTGCCGTTTGTATAGAATGTACGATGTGCCCCATCAAGTTTTCCGTCCTTGTAGGATTTTTCTTCTGTCACTCTGCCTTCATCATCAAACTTCTTGAAGATTCCATTCTTCCATCCCTCTCTGTATGAGCCTTTGGCTTTCAGCTTATTGTACACATATTCCTCATAATCACCATTGTAGAGACCATCTTTGAACCCGGCAAGAATGTAAGCAGAATGATAACCGTCAATGATACGATGTTCGCCATTGAGAGGTTTATTGCCAGATATATCTCTGTGAAGAATACGCCCGTCTCCCAAATTGATTACAGTGACACAATCTATAGAGTATTCTTTCTGTGCATTTAGTGATGATACACACAGCATGGTTGCCAGAAGCAGCAGATAATAGTTTATTCGTTTCATGTCATTTGTTTTTAAAGTTGATTTTATTCTTTAAACCCTTTAATATCAATCACCGCTTTCATTTGAAACGGGTGTGCCATCCTTGTTCAACCACACCTGCACATATCCTTCATCCGGACCTTTCAGCTTGTACTCTAAGAGAATGGAATAGTCAAGTCCTAAGACAATGGTTTCAAGCGCTCCTTCCTGATTTTCTGTAGTACGATGTGCAGCCCAGCGTCCGTCATCCAGTGCATCTTTCACCATTACCAGCCAGTCGGCCTGTAGTTTAGAAAGCCCCGCCTCGTTCATCTTGAACACTACTTCTACCTTGCCATGCTGCGTCTGATAGTTGAAGCGGCAATAGGGTGAATTCTTTACATAATCAGTAACCAGTCCGGGGGTAAATATCCGATGGAAACGAGCAAGACCTTCCGGATTGACTGTCAGACAGGAAATGGTACATCTCTTATCGTCAGCCTCTTCATCCAGCCCGTTAAGCAGGTCGCGGTCTGCATCCGGATTTATCCAGTGGAACTCCATCTGTTCAAGTGAGGCTCCCAGCTCTATCTCCCGGCCCAATGTCAGGAACTCATAATCGCCCGGTTCAAGTGAAAGCCCCTGCTTTACGGCTTCCAGCGCGCCTTTCTTATCGCCGAAATAATAACGGAGTTTTCCTACCTGAAGCCATATCCAGGGATAATCGGGCTCTTCCTTTGCTCCTTGCTCGGCATATTTCAGGGCCTCTTCCAACCGACTGCAATACATCAGCGCACAAGAGTAACGATAATACCATGTGGCACATCCTTTAGCATTCTTTTCCGAATCGGGCATCCACTGCATGGCACGGTAATAATATTCATAAGAGGTCAGGTTGATACAGCTATACGAATACCACAAGGCTATCTGGAGGTCAGCCCGGGCCTGTTCTTCTGTAAAACGGCCTTCCTTGACACCTTTCCTTACAAAATCTACAATGTAGCTGAACATTTTTCCGAAATAACCGGTGGCCCCTTCATGAAAAGCTTCCAGCGCACGAAGGTCTTCTGCCGAGAGCAGGGAACCGGTGTCCGGATGTATGCCCTGTTGATGAGCTTCTTCTTCGACTGTACGTTCCCATATTCTTACCGTACTTACATCACGGCGGAAAGAATGGAAGTATGCCCACGGCAGATTGGTGTGTGAAAAGACATCGGCAGCAACCTCTAATAGTTTCCTTAAATCCCAGGCCATAAAATCCAGGTATCCGCAATACAGTCCCGTAGCTCCCCCCAGAAAAGCTACCACATCATCGCCAGCCTGCTTCCGGATTTTCTCCTGCAAGTCATCCCTGAGTTGCTGCATTTGTTTCGTACGTTCCTCTCCTTCTACAGCTTCAATTGCCGGATAAATAAAGAATCCAGCCACAATGCCATCCTGATGAAGCTCATCCATGGCATCTGGTTCCGCACTTAAATAGCCGTTGATAAGTGCAGGCACACAGGCACTCCCTGTAAAGACATCCAGACGCCAGTCGGCATTTTTGTCTTCTTCCGGGCTCAAGTTATAGTTGATACGATTGTGAATCAGGAATTCTTCTGCATCTTTGTAATCGGGCAGATTCATTGCCTTCAATGCGTCAGAAAGTACGGACAGCTTGGTGCTGATTCCCTTTTTAGGTGTAGCCGTCAATTCGAAACTGCGAATCAGAGACAGGTAAGCAATTTCACCCAGCTCGTGCGACATCAGGTTGGCCACCATCCACCAAGCCTTGTTTTCGTTTTCTTTCAGCAGAGGAAGCAGTTTCTCACAATAAAGAGTAAGCACCACCTGCTTGCCTTTTATCTGTTCTATCCACACATCCACATCTTTTCCTTTTACTTCATATTCATCTATACGAATTGTGGAATGAGGATTTTTCTGACGGCCTACTATAATGTCCCAGTTCTTACGCACGGATGCCGGAGCATGTTGTTGGAAATAAACCAGTGGAAACAGCTTCATCCGTTCTCCTTCAGGACTCAGCACCAGTTCATATCGGTCCTTTTGACAACCAAGTTCGAATGCCGTGTCACTCAGGGCGATGGAAAGGACACGCTCACAACGGCTAATCAGTTCTTTGCTACGCTCATGGCGTATATCTTCGCGCATAATCTTGCGCAGCCTTGCTTCTTCCCGTTCAAAAGCAGCCCACGCCTTTTCTGTACGTTCACGAAAGGTCTTGTTAAACCGGGGCAACGACAAATCCTTACGGCATGCTTCTATCATTTGCTGGGTATCCTCATCACCAGGACGTGCATCCAGGGCCTGCCGGAAATAGTGGAGCGCTCTTCCCTCTTGCTCTAAATAATAATAAGCATAGGCTATGCGGAAATTCCAGCAATGGTCCCCCTTGAAATAGTTTTCATGGGGTTTCAGTAAGGCAAGGGATTTTTGAAAAAGGTGCCTGTCTGTAGGTTCGGCCAAATTGTTATAAGCACGGGCCAGTTCACTATCCAACTCCGGAGTGCGCTGGTCAGCTGGAATAGTTTCAATGGCATCTATTATTTTTTGAAACTCGTCTTGTTCATTCCACTGTTGGCATTGTTCTATAAGGTTCATAAGTTTTGATTTTCTGTGTTTTACATCTATTTTCATTCATCAGGATTCAAGGAAGTTCGTCAGGGGCAAAAAACGCCTTTACGTTTGTGTGAAAACGCTTTGACGTTTTACCTGAAACGTACTTGCGTTTTACTTGAAACGCAAAGGCGTTTGACAGCAAATGCACTTGCGTTTTTTTCACTTCATTTGCATGGAGTGAACACAGACCAAGGCACAGCCTCCATAGTCCCCATATCAAGTAAACCGACTTCAAGTAATTCTTTCCTACCTGTTTCCTCCTTATTTTGTCTGTACCCTGAGTTTTCTGTCCTAAATTCTGTTACACAAAATTTATTTTGCACACACACCAACCATTCATTTGCTCAAAAATACCACAAATTGATTACCATACCTCATTTCTCCACTTAATATGTCTTAAAAAAACGACCACGCGGTCATAATTTAAGTTTTTTATACTTTTCAGTCTACAAATGAAGTTCCCAAGTATATTTTCTTATTAATTACATAGTTTTTTGCAATTATTAAAAATATATTAAAACTTTCCGAAGAAGTTGTTTTTATCAATTCATATACCTAATTTCGTTTCGCACGAATTAAAACAACCTTTCATACCATTAAATGTCCGCTTCCATTTTATTAAGCCTGGACCCTTCTGTAAAGCACACACCGAAAAGCCAGCATTTGATTTGAAACAAGAATTACTACACTAAAAAATTCAATTATGGCAATCGGATTTAAACCTAAAGCAGAAATGACACTCAGTCTTCCCGGCTGTAGCCCAAGCGAAACCCTGCTGGTTGCGGCAGAAGCAGCCAGACAGTTGGGCTGGCGAGCGGGAGGCATGACACGCACAGAAGCTGTATTCTATACTCCCATGAGCATGAGGTCGTGGGAGGAAAAAGTAACACTTCGCGAAATAAACGGACAGATTGTGGGCACCAGTGCCTGTTCTACCATACAGATAATAGACTGGGGGAAGAACAAATCCAATCTTAAAAAGCTTTTCAAAACCATGCAGTGCTTACACAACAGCCACTGCATTACAAATGACAAAGAGAGCGTGCATCCCTACATTGCCTATACCAGTGAGCAGAAAGAGGCTGTACAGGCACACATCCGCAAATATTTCGGCAGCATCAACGCCATTCTGCGAAGCGAAAAGACAAACTCTCCGGTAGAAATACTTCTCGTAGCTCCAACCAACCGATATGATTATTACACGCTGGTCACCTGTGGAGCGGGTGCCAGTTCCATGAAAATGCCACATAAGGATCTCCCCTCCCGGTGCGAGTTCTGCATCAGCCTTCCACCGGAATGGAACCCCGAAAGCAATGAACCGGAAGACAGATGGCCCGTGGAGTGGCTGTTCCGGTGTGCTGAACTTACCCGGCAGAAAGACATCTGGCTGGCATGCGGACATACGGTATCCGACGGCAGCCCATTGCATGAAAACACAGCCATGGAGTCCCTCTTGCTCCTTTCCCCTGAAGAACGGGATGAACAGGCCGGAGAATGTACATTGCCCGATGGTGAGAAAGTAGCGTTCTACGAACTGTATCCCTTATATAAAGAAGAAACCGAATTCAAGCAGGCTAACGGACTGGCGAATCTACTTGACAAACTAAAAGACTGTTCACACATTGCCCGCACTGACCGTAGAAACACCTGTGAAGGTTACAGCGCGTTTCATTCCGCAGAAAACGACGGAGTCATACTGGACGATAGCAACAGAATGACATTCCGTTCCATACTGACCCCACGAAAAGGCAATATGGCCACTCCTATTTTGGTATACATCAATGTAGCCATCTTCCTACTAATGGTGCTCTGCGGAGTAAATTTCCTATTCCCGACGGGTATTTCCATCCTTAAATGGGGAGCCGACTTCGGTCCGCTTACCCTCTCCGGCGAATGGTGGCGCACGTTTACCTGCAACTTTATCCACATCGGGGTCATCCATCTCCTGATGAATATGTATGCCCTGCTTTATATCGGTGCCTACCTGGAACAACTCGTGGGTACCGACCGGCTGAGTGTGGCATACGTGCTCACCGGACTCTGTTCTGCATCTGCCAGTCTGATGATACACCCTGACAGTATCAGTGCAGGGGCTTCTGGAGCAATCTTCGGATTATACGGTATCTTCCTTTCCTACCTTCTGTTCCATCGCATAGAACGTCACCAACGGCGGTCGTTGCTGTACAGCATCGGACTCTTCGTCGTGTACAACCTGCTCACTGGAGCCCGAACGGAAGGAATTGACAATGCAGCTCATGTAGGCGGACTGGTAAGCGGCTTGCTGCTGGGAGCAGGCTACGTGCAGGCCGACCGCATGCAAACAGACAGCCGGGCCATTTCCCGCATCGCCGAAGGAGTACTTCTGGTACTCTTCATACTGGCATTTACCGAACAGACACGTCTTGCTCCATCAGAATACGAGGAAATACAGGCAGCATGGAAAAGCGGAGAACTGGAAAAATATGCCACTGAAGAAACAGATGGAGAAGAAACTGCCAACTCTGACACCCCCGTCTTGTCTCCTCCCACCACGACCGACCCTGACAAATGGGAAACTTATACTGTCGACCAGCTTGGATTCAGCTGTTCCTATCCGGCACACTGGATGACACAAAAATCAAACGAACAATGCATTCTCTATTTGCTGGATGAACAAAACAGCATAGCAATCAATCACAACAAGTTTGATACTGAAGAGGAACTGGACGAGATGCACCGCACCATCCTGCATTCCATGCAAGGAGAACCAGTTGAGAAAATAAACGTCCAGGGAAAGGAGTTCGAAAAAATATCTGTTCCCATGGACTATCCGGTAGCTGGAGGAGGCACCATCCATGTGCAGCAGACCCTGGTATTCCGGCTGGACCGTGAAACACTCGAAGGCTATCTGATTATCTGCTTAACCACAGACGACAGCCATGAGGCTGAAGCCCAGAAGCTGATAGAATCCGTACAATTGAAATCCTGACAGAAATACTCACCTTAAAAACACATATCTTATGAAAAATCAAAATGACATGATAAAGGAAGTGCAGGCACTTCTGGAAAAAGGACAAATAGAAGAAGCCATCCGACTGATGGAATCTGTTCCCGAAGCAGAACGAGGTTATGAACTCACCGGTCTTCTGGCACGTGAATACGCAAACTATGGCCACAGTATAAACCATGGAGAATCTTATCTGCTCAAGTCACTGGATTTGTTAGAATCGACCAGAGAAGAAGGCCGGAACGACCCGAACTGGCATTGCAGAATGGGATACGCGCTGATGCACCTGGAGCGTGAAAAAGAAGCTATACCCTATTTCGACGCCGTCATGCAAATGATAGATGATGACCCCGAAACCCAGGAATTCTGGAGTGATGTAAAAGAAGCACTGGAAGAATGCCGGCGTGTGACCGACTTCCTCGCCTCTCCTTCCGAACAGCCTTTATCCTATTACGAAGAAAAATCATACATGCTCGCCATTCCCTGGAGCGACCAGGAAGACACCCTTTTCGACCGCGAAGAAAAGATCAGGCGCATCAGCCGGATGGAGGGAGTAGAAGTATTGTCCGTGGCTTCCGAGAACGACGGTGAGCAACCTTTCATTACCATCAGCTATCATGGAGAGACTTATGCTGTCGACCTCTCTCCTTATCCCGCTTACGACAGTTACAAATCAATACAGCGCAGACACATATTTTCTGATGAAGAAAATGAAGAACTGGCAAAGGCTGAATTCGGCCTGATGGTTATCATGCCTTTCGGAAAAGACCATAAGTCATCCTTCCACTTCCAGCTCAAGCTCATTGATGCCCTGATGCCGGAACCGGTGGCCATCATTGACGAAAGTGCCGAACAGATTTTCTCCGGACAATGGGCCCACCTGGCAGCTGCTTCAAATACTCCTCCCAGCCCACAGTACATCTATCAGATACATGCCGTGACGTATGAAAAGGACGAAGTCTGGCTTCACACACACGGACTGGCCCGATGTGGCTTGCCGGAAATAGAAATTCTGGATGCCGGAAAGAAAAACCTGAACGAAATTGGAGAAGTGATGAACACCATGGCTTGCAGTCTGCTTGACAACGAAGAAATTCCGGAAACAGGAGAACCGGTATTGCTGGCGCGATTTGCTGACAACTCACCATTAGTGGGCACACTGATATCATGGCCTGAAGCACTGCAACGATACCCTCAGGAGGTAAACGGAGGACTCCAGCAACGTAAATATGGACACAACACCCACTCCTGCATGCTTTTTGCCTACCCAAGCGAAGAAGCCATGAATCAGCATCAATATGTGCCTATTACCGACCTAGCGGACAAAATGGACGATAACCTGCTGTGCATGATTACCAATGCTGAAACACGGCGTATGAAAGACATGGCCCTTGAGCGCCTTGACTATATGAGAAGAGCTTGTGCATCCGACCCGGAATCGGCTATCGTCAAACTGGGGCTGACGGTCGATCCGGAATTCGCAGACCCCGATGAAAAGGAACAGAAAGAACACATCTGGTTCCGCATGAAAGGTTTCATCGGCCCCGACACATTCCGGGCAGAAGCACTGAACGAACCTTACTATATCAGCTCTTTGCATTGTGGTGACGTAAATGTGTATCACGTCTCTGAAATCACCGACTGGCGTATCCTGACGGAAGACGGACAAATTTCTCCGGATGACATTTACCTGCTTAACTACACCGTTTCCGATTCCAAAAGCTGACATCACACCAATGTGCTTGCAGTCTTCCGCCTATTTTTAGTAACTTTGCAATAGTTACTAAAACCCACTCACTCATGAGAATTCTGCTCGCCATCGATTCATTCAAAGGCTGCCTTTCTTCAGCAGAAGTAGAGGCAGCATTTTCTCACGCCCTGACAGCCCGCGGGGCAGAAGTCCGTTCCCTCCCCATGTCCGACGGAGGCGAAGGGATGCTTCCGGCCTTTATCACCGCCCTCCACGGGCAACTTCTCCAAGCGAAAGTACACGACCCGCTGATGCGTCCCATCACCGTCTGCTACGGCATTGCTCCCGACGGAACCGCCGTCATTGAAACTGCACAAGCCTGCGGACTGACGTACTTGTCTGCCGAGGAACGCAATCCGTTAGTAGCTACCACCTACGGCGTAGGCGAACTCGTGGCACACGCCATACAGCACGGATGCCGGCGCTTCCTTATCGGACTGGGCGGAAGCGGTACGAGCGATGCCGGAAAAGGCATGCTTCAGGGCCTGACCGACTCTCTGGCTCCCGGTTGCACGATAGAAGACGTGTTAAACGGTCCTCTGTCCGACTGCCACTTCATACTGGCCAGCGATGTACACAATCCGCTCTACGGACCCGAAGGCGCTGCTCACATCTTCGCCCCACAGAAGGGAGCCACTCCCGAGATGGTGGAAGAGCTGGACCGACGCGCCCGTCAGTTTGCCGAAGAGTCCGCCCGGCGCATGGGCAGAGACGCATCCTTCCAACCCGGTGCCGGAGCTGCCGGCGGACTGGGATACGCCTTCCTGCAATATCTTCAGGCTACCACCCAATCGGGGGCCGACCTCCTGCTCGACCTCTGCGAATTCGACACCCTCCTGACACATACCGACCTCGTCATTACCGGCGAGGGACATGCCGACCGTCAGACACTCATGGGCAAGCTTCCCGAGCGGGTGATGCGGCGGGCACAGGCACAGCATGTTCCCGTCTGGCTGGTAGCCGGAAAAGCCAGCGATGCAGAATCCCTGCTGAATGCCGGATTCAGTCGGGTGGACAGCCTTACGCCCGACGGTATGCCCCTTGAAGAAGCCATCCGTCCGGAAGTCGCCCGGAAGAATATCCACCGGTGGGTAGAAACCGTATGGAATCAGCTGAAAAAGTAGTATCTTTATCCCGAAATACACACATCCAAATTCCTAAAAACATGAAAGCTTATTCGTTACTGTATCTGTCGCTGTGTTCTTTGGTAACACTCTATGCGTGTCAGTCGTCACATACTACCCAGATGGAAAAGAAAGAACTGAAAATGCTGGAAGATTCCCAGCCGAAATCTGAAGAAGAAGCCTTCGAGAATTTTTACACTCCCTCCCACGAAGCTCTGATTAATTGGGTACTCACCGACACCGCCACTTTCTCCCATCCTTTCACTCAAAGCATCAAAAAGGAATACGTCACCATTGCTACTTCAGACGACAAATGCCTGCGCATCTATTCATGGAATACGGGCGAAGGCGGAACCATGATCTGCTGGGGCAACCTCATCCAGTACAGAAGCGGAACGGAAATAAAAGCTGTCCACCAGTCGCTCGACATGCTGCTGCATCCCGACGGCGAGCACGATGAAATCGATTTCGGCAGCTACATCGACACCATCTATACCTATCCCTGTACAGACGGCAGCAAGCTGTACATGGTCGACGATTATTTCAGGATATCCAGCAACTACTCCGCCAATTCCCTGGTGGCTATGCGGATAAAAGATGGAAATCTCGTCAGTGCCCCTTGCTTCGTACGCCACGGCAAACGCTCAGTCACCATAGGCTTTGAACACAGCATTGCTGACTGGTACTTTCTTGCCAATCTGGGCGAAGGATGGGACTGGCTTTTCCAATACGACAAGAAAGCACAAAACCTGTATGTAGCCACCACAGACAGCATGAACTGCATTTCCGACCGATACGACATCTACCATTTCAATGGCACAGATTTTGTCTATCAGAAAACCGGAGCTCCTTTCTGGCTGCATCCTCAGTTACACCACTACCAACGACTGGAACTGTTTTTCAGAACGAAAGATTACATTATCCGCATCGACAATCTGGACGGAGAAACCATGCGATACGCTTCCTGGAAAAGCACACAGCAGATGTCAGATACTCCCGAACTGGTGCTGAACGGCAACTATGTAGAGAAGGACAACACCTTCCTCTTCTCAAAAGGCAGCTACCGCTATGTGGTAACCATGGGCGACAAAGCCACCCTGAAAGTACAGCACAACGGAAAAACCATCCTGCAACAAACTCAAGAAGCAGAAGAATAGAAGTACACTGCCCTGACATCATAAGGCAAACAACCGGGGCCGGCGGCACAACCTGTTGCAGTTGTCCGCCAAGGCCCCGTTGGAAAACACAACATCCTCCATCTTCATCACTCCCCAATCTTCGTGAGCATGCCCATATAGGTGATAGCGGGGCTTCACTTCCAACACCCGCCGGCGAAGCGGTGCATTCCCCCAATGCGTTCCGGCCGACTTGTCCAGTAACATCACCGGAGGCTCGTGCGTAAGGAGTACATCCACCCCATCAGGAATCAGACTTTCCGGATGATTGTAAGCCAGGCCGAAGAACCTCACCCCGTCTATCACGCACCCACGGTCTTGCAGAAAGTGCATACCGTCGGGCAGGTCCTCAATCTCCTCCGCATCCCAGAGGCACAAATCATGATTCCCTGTCACAAATAGCTTATGAGGATACGGAAGTCCCGCAAACCAATTCAGGAAGTCAAGTACTTCCTCTTCCGTTCCGTTTTCTGTAAAATCTCCGCAATGCACCACCACATCCGCCTCTGGAAGTTCCGCCAGCCGCGCATGTTGATTATGCGTATCTGATAATTGAAGAATTCTCATTGAATTGAAATATGAATGTTATCAGTTTCTGTTTCACCCTCTCCAAACACCTTATAATCGGAAAGCCCCAGCTCCTCATACCTATGGCCTGCTTCCTTATGAATAGAAATAATCCCTATCCGAGGTTTTACAGCCTGGCATACCTCTCTTAAAGTCTGTACATCGGCATGACCGCTTGTGTGAAAACCATCTTTTACTCCATCATATATCCTGCCCGGAAAAAGGCTGCGAATACGACTTTCCCTAAAAAGCCATGTCCACGGAAGTCCCCCGTATGAAGAATCCTTTTTCCTTCACACTCAATCAGCAACATATACGCATCGAAAGCTGAATGGCTCACAAAATACGGCGTAACGAATATCTTGCCTTTGCCAGATATATCCATACATCTGGCGGTATGGTAAGTACGCATTCTTTTCACCGCTTCCACCAGCTTTGTATAATCACCGTGAGCCATCAAGGCCTCATACTTACCAAGCAACACTTCTTTGGCGCCCGCACCATGATATCCAGGAAGATTGCTCCCCAAATCAATCAGCACCTTACAGTCTTCCGTTGATATTTCTGTAATGCATCCTCCTATCTGGTTGGCCCCCGATGAATCGTGATGTTCATAGTTTCAAGAGCGGTTTCTGTTCGTCCATGATGCAGATGCACGGCTGCCCGATTTCGTCACACGCCTTCTTGAAACGCTCCATCTCCGGGCCCGCGTATGCCAGATAGAATTCAGGCTTCTCAACCGGGATTTTTACACCCTCAAGTTCTTTCGGCAATATTCCAAACTCTACCTTTGCCGACAATACACCTTCCATTTCCTGTATAAATTCACGATATCCCTTGTCGCTCCCTAAGGTATCCTTAAACTTGGCGATGTGATCTTGTACTCCAGACTTCATATTTTTATTAAAAGAGCCATCCCCTTGCAGCCCCGTAGCCCCTATTCCCTTTTTCAGTTCAATGACAGCCAGCCGATAATTCTTTCCTGGCTGTACGGCAATGAGGTCAAAGCGAGGATGAGAATATTCATTCGAATGATAGCTGACACTTTCATCGTCCGTAACCGAAAACTCAATATCTATCACAATGTACATATTCCGGAGCATACCCGTTCACTTTCCGGCAGCTTATTAGGGTATAA
>NZ_QSQT01000048.1 GCF_003437535.1 Phocaeicola plebeius | reverse complement strand
GTTTAACTTGTCCAACTTTTTGGGGTCACTTCATTTTGAGACAGCCTCTTTATGGTTTTAGGATGCTGCTTATCGAGAAGCAAACATTGACTGGCTATTAGCCTGACGTGCAGAAATCATACCTTGCAAATCGGGAGATACAGTCACCGGCGTGCCGTCCTGCTGTTTGAAAGTGATAGTTCCGTCTTCATTCATTGTAATCAGTTCAAATGTCTGACCTTCGGCAGAAGCATTCCATGTATTCTTTTCTTTGTCATAAATCAAGGTAAGTGGCTTGTCTTCTTCACCCTTCTTTGTGATAGTGTAGCCATCTTCGTTGGTCTGTACAAGATATTCTCCGCTTTCACCCTTTACGGTTTTTACGCTACCTACATCAGCCAAAGGATTTGAACCAGACCAGAATTCGATAGAGTTCAGTACAATGACGTCTGCCAAGTAAGCTACTTCATATACAGGTACGATATGGAATGCAAGAAAGACAATTTCATTCACGAATTTATTACCAATGTTGTTGTTCCAGTCCTTCAGACTACTCCATAGACCAAATGAACCGATACATGAGGAGCATATAATGCTGCCACTTAGAATCAGACAGGCAGCTGAGAGTTTTAGTTTTTTCATACGCAATTTCAATTAGGGGTTAATATTTTATATGTATTGTCGTTTTGCTATTACAATTTGTTACAAAGTTAGAAGTTATTTTGGATTATGAAAGAAAAAGGTAAAAAAATAGTATCTTTGCGCTGTTTTTTGAGAGAAATTAATGATTAAATAAAAATAGAATGAAAGAAACAATTCAGAAGAGATTGAGCGATTCGAAGACGGCACGCTGGACAGCCTTGTTTATCGTTTCGTTTACCATGATGTGTGGTTATTTTCTGACGGATGTGATGTCACCGTTGGAAAACTTGTTGACAACAAAGGGTCAGGTGGTATATTTTACAGATGATACCTCCATGCCGGCAGACAGTCTGGTGGCCAAAGTGAATTACTTTTCTTCGGAAGAAATGCTTTCAAATTCGTTGTTGACCGTAGAGCAACTTGAGGAAGGAAGTAAAGTACAGTATTATGAAATGCAGAATGGCGCACAGACACAGACGGAAAAGACAATTAGTTCTGTCGCCAGAGGAGAAGGCTGGTCAAGTACAGAATATGGCTTCTTTTCAGGAGCTTATGGCTTGATTAATGTATTCTTGCTGATGCTGTTCTTCGGTGGAGTGATTCTGGATAAAATGGGAATCCGTTTTACCGGAATGATGTCTTCTGGATTGATGTTTATGGGAGCTTTGATTAAATGGTATGCCCTTTCTTCTGATTTTGGAGATGCACAGCTCTTTGGAATGGACATGCAGGTGGCATTGGCTTCTTTAGGATTTGCAATTTTCGGAATGGGAGCTGAAATCACAGGTATTACTGCGTCTAAAGTCATTGTAAAATGGTTTGCTGGAAAGGAACTGGCGCTTGCCATGGGTCTTCAGGTGGCAATGGCTCGTATTGGTACAGCCGTGGCTTTGGCCGTAAGCTTGCCGGTAGCCCGTTGGATGGGGGATGTTTCTTATCCGGTGTTGTTCGGAGCCATTTTATTATGCGTGGGATTTGCTTCATACATGATTTACTGTGTGATGGACCGCAAGGAAGATGCTTCTGCCGCAGCTGTTCGCATGGAAAATGGAGAGACCGAAGAAGAAGGCTTCAAGCTGTCCGATTTGAAACTGATATTCTGTAGCAAGGGCTTCTGGCTGATTAACTTGTTGTGCCTGATGTTCTATGCCGGTGTGTTCCCCTTTCTGAAGTTTGCGACAAAACTGATGATTTATAAGTACGATGTACCGGAATCTTTTGCCGGATTGATTCCTGCCTTATTGCCGTTTGGAACCATTTTGTTGACACCCGTATTCGGTTCTTTATACGACCGTATCGGTCGCGGAGCTACCTTGATGATTATCGGTTCAGTCATGTTGACAGTCGTTCACGTGCTGTTTGCCCTTCCGGTAATGAACTATTGGTGGTTTGCTGTTATTGTCATGATTGTATTGGGAATTGCGTTTTCTTTGGTACCCAGTGCCATGTGGCCTTCAGTTCCTAAAATTATCCCGATGAAGCAGTTGGGTTCTGCTTATGCCACCATTTTCTATATCCAGAATATCGGATTGACAATGGTGCCCTGGCTGATTGGATGGGTGATTGAACATTTTGCTACTTTACGCAACGAAGCTGGTGTAATTGTAGGCTATGACTATACGGCTCCGATGGTTATTTTTGCAGTATTTGGTCTGTGTGCCATTCTTATTTCTACATTGCTTCGTGTAGAAGACAGCAAAAAACATTATGGACTGGAAGAAGCCAATATGAAGAAATAACATTCAAATTATCCTTATAGGAAGGAGTTGAAGATGTGTCAGGTGCATCTTCAGCTCCTTTTGTTTTTATTAATACCTCGTAAGAAGGGGTAATGGTGATATATCCTTTGTCTTGTGGATTTTTTCCCGTATCTTTGAACTGTTTTATGTGAGAGTCTGTTTATGGAAAAGCAAATGGCCTGTCATGGGGGCAGATTGCCGAATAGATTTCTACATGAGAAATGTGTAACAAAAATTTGGCTATGAATAATACGAAGAAAAAATCACCTATATCATGGGTTCCTACTGCATATTTTGCTATGGGACTTCCTTTTGTCGTACTCAATATGGTTACCGTGTTAATGTTTAAAGGGCTTGAGGTGGATGATAAGCTAATCACCTTCTGGACGTCTTTGATTCTTTTGCCCTGGACATTGAAACCATTGTGGAGTCCTTTTCTGGAACTTTTCCGGACAAAGAAATTTTTTGTGATTGTAACTCAGTTGATTACGGGAATTACTTTCGGGTTGGTAGCTTTTGCGTTGAACCTGTCCCATTTTTTCAGTATCTCCATTGCGTTGCTGGCCATTGTTGCTTTTAGCGGAGCTACTCACGACATCGCCTGCGACGGAGTATATATGAGTGAGTTGTCCAATGAAGACCAGGCAAGGTTTATTGGTTGGCAGGGAGCTTTTTATAACATAGCAAAGATTTTGGCAACAGGTGGTTTGGTGTACCTGGCTGGGTATTTTATCGAACTGAATGCAGATGCCGGATTGCTGACAGCCAACAAAAGAGCCTGGATGATTATCTTGCTGATTCTTTCCGTAACCATGATTCTTTTGGGAATCTATCATTTGTTTGCTCTGCCCTCTACCCAGTCGGCTTCTTCCAGAAAAACATTACGGAGTAACAAGGAAGTGATGAAGGAACTGGGGCAGGTGTTGATGGACTTTTTCCGCAAGACACACATCACTTATTATATCTGCTTCATCATCCTTTACCGTTTTGCAGAAGGATTTGTGATGAAGATTGTGCCGCTGTTCCTGAAAGCAGACCGGGAGATGGGCGGATTGGGGCTCAATGAAAAGGAAATCGGACTTTATTATGGTACGTACGGAGCTGCGGCCTTTGTGTTGGGTTCTTTGCTGGCAGGATATTATATTGCCCGTAGGGGATTGAAAAAAACGATTTTCTCGTTGTGCTGTATTTTCAACCTTCCTTTTATGGTGTATGCCTTGTTTGCTTACTTCCAGCCGGAAAGTGGTTGGATAATATGCAGTGGTATCGTTTTTGAGTATTTCGGATATGGTTTCGGCTTTGTCGGACTTTCTCTGTTTATGATGCAGCAGGTGGCTCCTGGCAAGCATCAGATGGCTCATTATGCATTTGCTTCAGGAATCATGAATTTTGGAGTGATGATTCCGGGAATGTTAAGCGGCTGGGTGTGCGAAAGTCTTGGCACATGGTTTGATAAGCCGGGAGGTTACGAGCCTTTCTTTATCTTTGTGCTGATTGCTACAATTCCAGCCTTCCTGATTACTTATTTCCTTCCGTTTAAATATGACAATGGGGGAAATTTGCTGGAAGGCGAAAAAGAATATGTATAATTATCAATTAAACTAACTGGATATGAATGAAAAATTTGTAATGCCCTGGGAAGAACGCCCGGCAGACTGTAAAGAAGTAATGTGGCGCTATTCGAAGAATCCCGTCATCGGACGCTACCAGATACCTTCATCGAATAGTATTTTCAATAGTGCGGTAGTTCCCTTCAAAGATGGATTTGCTGGGGTGTTCCGTTGCGACAACCGAGCTGTACAGATGAATATCTTTGCAGGTTTCAGCAAGGACGGTATCAACTGGGAAATCAATCATGAGCCGATTGTCTTTAAGCCCGGCAATACGGAGATGATAGATTCTGAATATAAATATGATCCTCGTGTCACTTGGATTGAAGACCGTTACTGGATTACATGGTGCAACGGTTATCACGGACCTACCATCGGTATCGGTTATACATTCGATTTCAAGGAATTCTATCAGTGTGAGAATGCCTTCCTTCCATTTAACCGTAACGGCGTATTGTTCCCGCAGAAAATTAACGGTAAGTATGCCATGCTGAGCCGTCCGAGCGACAATGGTCATACACCTTTCGGAGATATTTATATCAGCTACAGTCCCGATATGAAGTATTGGGGTGAGCACCGTTGTGTAATGAAAGTGACTCCTTTCCCGGAAAGTGCCTGGCAGTGTACGAAAATTGGAGCCGGATCTGTGCCTTTCCTGACAGAAGAAGGCTGGCTGATGTTCTATCACGGGGTTATTACCACTTGCAACGGTTTCCGTTACTCTATGGGAGCAGCTATTCTGGATAAGGACCATCCGGAAAAGGTGCTTTATCGTACCCGTGACTACCTGTTGGCACCTGCTGCACCTTATGAACTGCAGGGAGATGTGCCTAATGTAGTGTTCCCGTGTGCTGCTCTTCAGGATGGAGAAAGAGTGGCTGTGTACTACGGGGCTGCTGATACCGTGGTAGGAATGGCTTTCGGTTATATTTCCGAAATCATTGATTTTGTAAAGCGTACTTCTATTTTGTAAATGTAAATATTTAATAAGGCTGTTCCTGTAGCCAGACGCTATGGGAGTAGCCTTTTTTATTTTAGGCCTATGAAAAAACTAATTGCATCTCTGAGCTTTTTGTTCATCTGGAATTGTGCCAATGCGCAGGACCCGGTGGACTATGTAGACCCGTTTATTGGAACAACCAATTATGGTACTTGTAATCCGGGAGCTGTCTGTCCGAATGGTTTAATGTCGGTCGTTCCTTTTAATGTGATGGGGTCGGATGAAAATACCTATGATAAAGACGCTCGCTGGTGGTCTACTCCTTATGAATACACGAACAGCTATTTTACCGGCCTCTCTCATGTCAACCTGAGTGGGGTGGGTTGTCCTGAAATGGGTTCTCTGTTGCTGATGCCCACAACCGGCGAATTGAATGTCGACTATCATCATTACGGAAGCAAGTATGAAAAGGAAACGGCTTCACCGGGATATTACAGCTTGCAACTGACCAAATATAATATTAAGGTAGAGGCTACTTCTACATTGAGAACAGGGCTTACCCGCTTTACTTTTCCAAAGGGGAAGAGCCATATCCTGATGAACTTGGGAGAAGGACTGACCAATGAATCGGGAGCTTATCTGCGCCGGATAAATAACCGTGAAATTGAGGGTATGAAGTTCTTGGGAACATTCTGCTATAATCCTCAGGCTGTGTTCCCTATTTATTTTGTCATGCGTATCAACAAGGCTCCTAAGCAGACGGGGTATTGGAAATTCCAGCGCAAGATGACGGGGGTGGAAGCCGAATGGGACAAAGACAATGGCAAATACAAGTTGTACACGCAGTATGACCGGGATTTGGCTGGCGACGACATCGGTGCATGGTTCACTTTCGATACAGAAGAAAATGAACAGATAGAAGTGGCCGTAGGTGTATCGTTTGTAAGTATGGAAAATGCCCGTCAGAATTTGGAAGCTGAGCAGCATGGAGCTGGATTCGATGAAATCTATGCCAGCGCACGGAAACAGTGGAACGACGATTTGAGCCGTATCATCGTAGAAGGAGGTACAAAGGAACAGAAAACGGTGTTCTATACTGCCTTGTATCACACGCTGATTCACCCGAATATCCTCCAGGATGTAAATGGGGAATACCCAGCCATGGAAACCGGAGAAACGAAGACGACTAAAAACAATCGTTACACCGTATATTCTTTGTGGGATACCTATCGCAACCTGCATCAGTTGATGACTCTGGTGTATCCCGAACGTCAGATTGACATGGTACGTACCATGGTCGATATGTACAAAGAGCATGGGTGGTTACCTAAATGGGAGTTGTACGGACGTGAAACCCTCACGATGGAAGGTGACCCCAGTTTGCCGGTGATTGTGGATACCTGGATGAAGGGTCTGCGTGACTTTGATATGGAAACTGCCTATGAGGCTATGCGCAAGTCGGCTACTCTTCCTGGAAAGGAAAACCTGATGCGTCCGGACAACGATGATTACATGAGCAAAGGCTATGTACCTTTGATGGAACAGTTCGATAACTCCGTATCGCATGCTTTGGAATATTACATTGCCGATTATGCTTTGTATACGCTGGCAAAGAGCATGGGAAAGAAAGAGGATGCCGATTTGTTCTACAAGCGGTCTATGGGATACAAGCATTATTATTGCAAGGAATTCGGCACACTTCGTCCTATTTTGCCGGACGGAAAATTCTATTCTCCGTTCGATCCGCTTCAGGGACAGAACTTTGAACCGAGTCCGGGATTCCACGAAGGTAATTCCTGGAACTATACCTTCTACGTGCCGCATGATGTAAAGGGACTGGCTCGCCTGATGGGAGGACAGAAGAAGTTTATCGACAAACTGCAGATGGTATTCGACAAAGGTTATTATGACCCGGCCAATGAACCGGATATTGCTTATCCTTATCTGTTCAGTTACTTCAAGGGTGAGGAATGGCGTACACAGAAAACCGTTCGTGAACTGCTGGCTAAGTACTTCACTCCCAAACCTGACGGTATTCCGGGAAATGACGATGCTGGTACCATGTCAGCCTGGGCTGTATTCAGTATGATGGGCTTCTACCCTGATTGTCCGGGTGTTCCCGAATATACGTTGACTGACCCGACTTTCGACCGTATTACCATCCGTTTGAATCCGGAATTTTATGGAAAAGATAAGCTGATCATTGAAAAGAAGGAGAATGGTTCACCGGAAGGGTATATTCAGAAGATAGAACTTGGCGGCAAGAAAACAGGTTACCGGATTAATCACAATGACCTGGTAAAAGGCGGCACATTGACGTTCTATAAATAAGCAGATTAGTTTTCCCCTTTAGTTCGTCTTTTCTTTACGGTGTGGCGCACCAGAAAGATGCTGACTTCGTATAAAAGCACGATGGGGAAGGTTACAATCAGCATAGTAAACACGTCTGAGGTAGGAGTGATGATGGCAGCGATAATCATTGCGACAACCCAGGCGTGTTTTCTGTATTGTGCTATGAAATCGGCAGACAAGATGCCCAGTTTGGCCAGCAGCCAGGTAAGAATCGGAGTCTCAAACGTGATACCCATCATCAGGCTCAGCATGTTCAGCGTATCAATATAAGAACTGAGCAGAATGGTATTTTCCACTTCCTGACTCACTTGATAGGTCGAAAGGAAGCGGAATGTGAAAGGGAATATCAGGAAATAGCTGAATAGTACTCCCGTCAGGAAGAGCAGATAACCCCAGAATATCAGCCAGCGGGAATATTTCTTTTCATTCTGGTAGAGTGCCGGCGAAATAAAATGAAAAAGCTGATAGAGTATGTAAGGAGAAGCCAGCAGAATACCCGCATAGAACGAAACACTCATGTGGGTGAGAAACTGTCCTGAAAGTTGCGTGTTGATAAGTTTTACCGGCAAAGCTTCCGCTTCCAGTCCGGCTATATGCAGTATCCTTCCTAACCACGCAAAGAAACGGTAGGTACAGAAGTCGCCCTCTTTGGGAGCAAGGATGAGGCCGAAAAGTTCTTCCTTAAAACAGAAGGCCAGCAGCATAAGCACAATTACCGCACAAGCGATGTGGATAATCGTTTTACGCAGCTCGTCCAGGTGGTCCCAGAAAGTCAGTTCCGTTGGTTGCGTTGGCTTCACGGCAGTTATTTTTCTTTTTTCTCGTTCGAAGTGGTTTCTTCCTTCTTTTGGTCTGTTTCTTTCAGGTTATCTTCCACTTCGTTCATGCCTTCCTTGAAACTTCTTACACCTTTGCCAATACCTTTCATCAGTTCGGGAATCTTCTTTCCGCCGAACAGCAGCAGGATGATTAAAGCAAGAAATAAAAATTCCTGGGTACCGATACCCATAAACAGCAGTGTAGTATTCATGTACTTTTTGTGTAAATAGTGAGTGAATTTGTCATTTATTCTTCCGCAAAAATATGGATTGTTTTTTACCTGAGCAAGTGTGTGTGCTTTTGTCTTTTGGACATTTCAATAAAAGTGATAGGTTTTATTCATTTTTATAGTGTGAATCACTGATTTACGTCTCTTGTGGTATCTTTTTATAAAGGGCTCGTACTCTTTTATGTTTTCCTTATGCGAAACCTATGTTTCAGGGAGCAGAAACGTATGTTTTCTATTGGGGAAACATAGGTTTCAGATGGGGAAACATAAATAGTGATGGGAAGCTAACAGATAGATAAAGAGGGATTTGCAAGAGTTTGTATAAGGAAAAAGAAAACCGCAAAAGAAATCATAAGTCCTCTTGCGGTTTATCTTTTTATGAATAAGAATGAATTTATTTCTTAGTCAATGAAACATTGTCAATCAATGCTTTGGAGTCTTTTGTCTGGAGCTGGATGACGATGACAAAATCGCCCAAGGTAGCGTCAGATACAGGAGCTTCGGTAACTGTGCCACCCTTTGATTCTACGCCTTTGATGCTGGCAAAAGCATTGACCGTTTTTGAAAAATCAAAACTTGCAGAAACTTTAGACCATCTTCCTGCTTTTTTGATGACACGGCTATAAGCTGCAGCAGACTGGTTTTTGGTTGATTCGTCACTGAGGTCAAATCCTTCACGCATGATGAAAAGGTTATCGTTTTTTGCATCACGGATAAAGAAACGAACCTGTGCTCCGTCTGTTAGGGCTTTCATGTCGAAAGACAATGTATATACGGCTTTTTCTGCTCCTTGGATACGCTGGCCTAGATAAGCTTTGTACCATGAGTTGTCAGTCGTTGTTTCAATCTGGACGGCATTGCCATGCTTTTCGTCATCTGTTGCAGGGCTGATAGTGGTAGCACCGTTTGTCTTGTCAAATGCAAACCAGTCTTCTGTAGAAGGAATGGATGCATAAGTCTTTTCGTTATTCAACGGAGTGTCAAAGTTACCGTTCTTTACTAAATTCTGTGCCTGAGCTCCCATTGCCAGGAAAGCCATTGCGGCTACAATAAATACTTTTCTCATATACTTCAACATTAGGTTAGTTTTGATAGCTTATTTCTACAAATATACGAAAAATCGGTTGACTATGAATCTATTTTTTGATTGTTTATAGTTTTAAAATTAAGGTTATGGCTGAAGATGAAAACTCTTTGGGTAGGAGTATAAGCTATGTGTAATGGTGTGAACAGAGGTATATCGGGTAAATGTCAGCAAGATGTCAGTAAGATTTTATTGCTCTTATGAAGGGAGTACATAGTTTTGTTTTTAGAAAATATAGTTGGATATGGAAAAGAAAAGGTATTATGTTAGTATGCGTCGGTTCATTATTCTGTCTTCTTTTATAATAGGATTTGTATCATTCTTTATTTCTTATAAAAAGAAAGAGGATAGGTCTTTCCCCGATAAGTTGGAGCAAATGATGTATCGTACGAAAATGAATGTGCATTGTGATCCTTTTTATGGTTACCAGATACATTATCCTGCGTTCTTCGAACAGGTTCCGGATTCACTCATTCATGAAACGGGATGTTGTCAGTTCTATTTTGGGAATATGCTGAAGATTGCTCAGACGGCTTTTATCGTAACTAATCTTGAAGGATTTACCGTGCAGCAGGGAATGGAATATTTTGCCATGGAACAGCATGCCACTGAACGGCGGTGTGGAAGTGATTATTTCCTTCTTTCCGGACCTCTTTATATCAACCATCGGCCGGTAGAGGGCTATCGTTTTTATGCCAAATATGTGCAACGGCAAAAGCTCTGGTTTGTGCAGTCTTTGTCTTATCCTGTGAGTTGCACACGTGCTGTTTCACGACTTATTGATCAGATAGATGACTGGCAAGTGTGGGAGGAGAAAGAATAGTGTAGGTAAGGAATTTATTTTTTTGAATTCTCCTGTAAAGGATAGAGAAAATTATAGAAAATATATAACTTTGTAATAGAAGATAAATCATTTAGTAAACGTAAGATTATAAATTATAATGTGTATGTATAAATCCGATTTCCAACCTATAATGAAGCGCTATGCATTAGCCTTGAAAATAATTCTATTAATGGCTGGTGTAATGTTTATTGTAAGGTCATTTGTATTACCATACTCTATAGAACAAATAGCAAGTCTTTTATTGGGTATTTTGTTGATGATTATCTATATATATTTATTGATGATTATTCCATCGGCTATAGAGTTAGATAATGAAGGCATAACAATAAAGAGGGTATTAGGTAAAAAATCTATTCCTTATTCGGTAATTAAAGAAGTTTTTGCCTATAATGGAGTTCAAGAAGATGTGCGTTATTTTGGAAGTAACGGATTTTTAGGATATATAGGGATTATGGGGAGTACTCCTTATGGTAAATATTATTCTTATGTAAAGAATCCTCAGCAGCAGGTTTTTGTTTTGACGCAGAATAAGAACTATCTTTTAAGTTGTGAAAATAGAGATATATTCATAAAAGAATTATCGAATAAACTTTCTAAGTAATCTTTGGATTTCTATTTATTGGTTATTGGGGAAACTGTATTTTAAGCAGTAAAGCCAACGAAATTTTTCTTTAAAAGTTTCGGGCTGTCTTGTCTCTTCCCTAAAAGATGGGTATCTTTGACTCGTTTTTCATTTAACATTGATACTCATGCAGGATTTTGTTCATTTGCACGTTCATACGCAGTATTCTATTCTTGACGGACAGGCTTCTATTCCCCGGTTGGTAGACAAGGCCATGGCCAACGGCATGCGAGGAATCGCAGTGACCGACCACGGAGATATGTTCGGTATCAAGGAGTTCTTCAACTATGTCAACAAGAAGAACGGGGGTACGAATGGGGAGATTAAGGATTTGAAGAAGAGAATTGCCGCCCTCGAAAGTGGTAAGGAAGAGTCGGAAAACCCCGAAGCTGAGATTGCAGCTTGCAAGGAACAGTTGGAGGCTGCGAAAAAGAAGCTGTTCAAGCCGATTTTCGGTTGTGAAATGTATGTAGCTCGCCGCCGTCTGGAAGATAAGGAAGGTAAGCCTGACCAGAGCGGGTATCACTTGGTGGTGCTGGCCAAGAATCTGAAGGGTTATCATAACCTGATTAAATTAGTGTCGAAGGCATGGACCAAGGGATTCTACATGCGTCCGCGTACAGACCGTGCGGAGTTGGAGAAGTATCACGAAGGACTGATTGTATGTTCGGCTTGTTTGGGAGGGGAAGTGCCCCGACGTATCACGGCCGGACAGTTTGAAGAGGCAGAAGAGGCCATCCGCTGGTACAAGAATCTTTTCGGAGATGACTACTACCTGGAACTGCAGCGTCACAAGGCGACGGTGGCACGTGCCAATCATGAGGTGTATCCCATGCAGCAGGTGGTGAATGAAAAACTGATTGAATATGCCAAAAAATACAATATCAAGCTGGTATGTACGAACGATGTGCACTTTGTGGACGAGGAAAATGCCGAAGCCCACGACCGGCTTATCTGCCTGAGTACAGGAAAAGACCTGGACGACCCCAACCGTATGCTTTATACCAAGCAGGAATGGATGAAGACGCGGGAAGAAATGAACGAAGTCTTTGCTGATGTGCCGGAAGCCTTGAGCAATACGGTTGAAATCTGTGACAAGGTGGAATTTTATTCAATTGACCATGCGCCTATCATGCCGACGTTTGCCATTCCGGAAGATTTCGGTACGGAGGAGGAATATCGTAAGAAACTTACGGAAAAAGACCTCTTTGATGAATTTACCCGCGATGAGAACGGCAACGTGGTAATGGATGAGGCTGCGGCGAAGGCGAAGATTGAGCGTCTGGGCGGATATGAGAAATTGTATCGTATCAAACTGGAAGCCGATTATCTGGCGAAACTGGCCTACGACGGAGCCAAACGACGTTATGGCGAGAACCTGTCGGAGGAGGTGCAGGAGCGTATCAAGTTTGAGTTGCATATCATGAAGACCATGGGTTTCCCGGGATACTTCTTGATTGTGCAGGACTTTATCAATGCGGCACGTCATCAGTTGGATGTGTCAGTCGGTCCGGGACGTGGTTCGGCGGCAGGTTCGGCGGTAGCTTACTGCTTGGGTATTACGCAGATTGACCCGATTCAATACGATTTGCTGTTTGAGCGTTTCTTGAATCCGGACCGTATCTCTTTGCCTGATATTGATGTGGACTTTGATGATGACGGACGTGGCCGCGTGCTGAACTGGGTAACGGAGAAGTATGGACAGGAAAAGGTAGCGCACATCATTACGTATGGTACGATGGCTACTAAGTTGGCTATCAAGGATGTGGCCCGTGTGCAGAAACTCCCGTTGTCGGAGTCAGACCGTCTGTGTAAGTTGATTCCGGATAAACTGCCCGATAAGAAACTGAATCTACCGAATGCCATTGCTTACGTGCCGGAACTGCAGGAAGCGGAAGTATCTCCGAATCCGGTGTTGCGCGATACCATCAAATATGCCAAGATGCTGGAAGGTAACGTGCGAAACACGGGTGTACATGCCTGCGGTACGATTATCTGTCGTGATGATATTACCGACTGGGTACCGGTGAGTACGGCAGATGACAAGGAAACCGGAGAAAAAATGCTGGTTACCCAGTACGAAGGTTCGGTGATTGAAGATACAGGGTTGATTAAGATGGACTTCCTGGGCTTGAAGACCTTGTCCATCATTAAGGAGGCCATTGAGAACATTCGTCAGAGTAAGGGAATCGTACTGAATATCGATGAAGTACCGATTGATGACCCTGCTACTTACCGCTTGTACAGTGAAGGACGAACCATCGGAACGTTCCAGTTTGAATCGGCGGGTATGCAGAAGTACCTGCGTGAGCTTCAGCCCAGTACGTTTGAGGATTTGATTGCCATGAACGCCCTTTACCGTCCGGGACCGATGGACTACATTCCGGACTTCATCGACCGTAAACACGGCCGGAAGCCGATTGAGTACGATATCCCGATTATGGAGAAATACCTGAAGGATACGTATGGTATTACAGTGTATCAGGAGCAGGTGATGTTGCTGTCGCGCTTGCTGGCCGACTTTACGCGTGGTGAATCGGATGCCTTGCGTAAGGCCATGGGTAAGAAGTTGCGTGACAAGCTGGATCACATGAAGCCGAAGTTCATTGAAGGTGGAAAGAAGAACGGACATGACCCTAAGGTGCTGGAGAAAATCTGGGCCGACTGGGAAAAGTTTGCATCGTATGCGTTTAACAAATCGCATGCTACTTGTTACTCGTGGGTAGCTTATCAGACAGCATACCTGAAGGCCAACTATCCGTCAGAGTACATGGCCGCTACGATGAGTCGGAATATTTCGAACATCACTGAAATCACGAAGCTCATGGATGAATGCAAGTCGATGGGTGTAAAGGTGCTGGGACCGGATGTGAACGAAAGTAACCTGAAATTCTCAGTCAATTATCACGGTGATATCCGTTTCGGATTGGGAGCCATTAAGGGAGTAGGAGAGTCGGCTGTGCAGAGTATTTTGGAAGAAAGACGGAAGAATGGTGAGTTTAAAAATATCTTTGACTTTGTGCAGCGTGTAAATCTGTCGGCTTGTAACCGTAAGAATATTGAAAACCTGGCATTGGCCGGTGGGTTTGATAGTTTCTCTGGTATCAAGCGTGAGGATTTCTTTGTGAAAAATGCGAAGGATGAATCCTTTTCAGATATACTGGTGCGTTATGGTAACAAATACCAGTTGGATAAGGCTGCGGCTGCCAATTCTTTATTCGGAGGAGAACATGCGGTAGAGGTGGCTACTCCGGAGATTGTGCCGGCCCCGTCGTGGAGCGATTTGGAGCGTTTGAACAAAGAACGTGATTTGGTAGGAATTTATTTGTCGGCTCACCCGCTGGATGAGTTTGCCGTGATTCTGGAAAATGTGTGCAACGTACACATGGCCGAACTGACCGACTTGACCCCGCTGCAGAACCATGACCTGGTGCTGGGAGGAATCGTGACTGGAGTACGTGAAGGATATACCAAGACGGGAAAGCCCTACGGCATTGCAAAAGTGGAAGATTACTCAGGAACGGCAGAATTTGCTTTCTTCGGTAACGAATGGGTGGAAAAGAAGAACTTTTTCATGGAAGGTATGTTCCTTTTCATGAAAGGAAAGTGCCAGCCCAAGCAGTGGAAACAGGAGGAGTGGGAGGTGAAAATCAACAGTATCGAACTGCTTCCTGAAGTGAAGGAGAGAGTGGTGGAAAAACTGACGGTAACAGCTCCGCTTTCAGCCATAGATGACCAGTTGATCATGGAATTTTCTTCTTTGGTGAAAGACAGTCCGGGTAATGCCGAACTTCATTTCCTGGTTCGGGATGAAGACGGGCAGATGTATGTAAATCTGATGTCACGCACGATGAAAATTTCTGTACAGAAAGAGCTGGTCAACTATTTAAAAAACCAGCCATTGTTGGACTATAAAATAAATTAGTATATATTTGCGTAGAGAACTTAAAAACATAGATAATTATGGCATTGAATATTAAAGATGACAACTTTGAGGCTATTGTAGCTGAAGGTAAACCAGTGGTGTTGGATTTTTGGGCTACATGGTGTGGTCCTTGCAAGCAAATTGCTCCATATATCGAAGAACTGGCAGAAGAGTATAAGGATAAGGTAAATATCGGTAAATGCGATGTAGACGAAAATGCAGACCTTCCTGCACAGTTTGGTGTGCGCAACATTCCTACCGTATTGTTTATCAAGAACGGAGAAGTTGTGGACAAACAAGTAGGAGCTACCACTAAATCTGCTTTGCAGGCAAAGGTAGAAGCTTTGTTGAAATAACTAAAAACAGATAAGTTATGGGAATGGAAGACGATTTCTTGTTGGAAGATGAGGACGATGAAAAAACCATCGAGTTCATAAAGAACTATTTGCCTCAGGACATGAAAGAGGCTTTCTCGGACGATGATTTGTATTACATCTTAGATTTGATTGTGGATTATTATACCACGAGTGGTTGTCTGGATGCACAACCGGACGATGAAGGGTATATCAACATCGATCAGGATGAGATTGTGAACTACATCGTTAAAGAGTCTGCCAAGGATGGAATGGGCCCGTTTGACCCGGATGCAATTTTCTTTGTCGTACAGGGTGAAATGGAATATGGCAATCAGTTGGGACAAGTAGAGTAACAAAGTACCATATTATCATAAAAAAATCCGGAGCTGTTTTTCAGTTCCGGATTTTTTTATGAGGTAATTTAATAAGAAAGAATATCCGAAAGTATCTTTTGCTGATACCAGGGATCATCAATTTCCTTTAATTGTTTTGCCAGTTCCTGGTAAAGTTCTTTCACAATTTCCGGATGCTCTTCCGGTGAAAGATTTTGCAGCTGATAAGGATCTTTGACATCATCAAACAAAAGAGTTTTTGTCAGTTTGTTTTCTCTGTCGATGTATAATGCCAATGTGTACTGCTGCGTCTTGATACCTCTGGAACGGGGGAAATAAGAAATGACATTTCCGTCTTTATCTTTATCTCCATCCATATTTTGGATGTATAAAGCACCCGTAGGGCGAACGACGGTCTGCACGGAATCTTCATAGAAAATCGGTGCGTAATTACTTCCCTGTACGTTTGCTGGAATATCCTTGTCCAAGTTGCAAAGTCCCAGCAGGGTAGGCATAATGTCTGGTGAAGACAACAACAAGTTGTCAACACGGGGACGTATGTGCTGTGGATAACGGACAAGGAATGGCACGTTCATGGATTCAGCATACGGTGAATTTTTGGGGTCATCCGTAAACTGACTGCACATGGTTTCTCCATGGTCGGAGGTAAATACTACGATTGTATTTTTATCGAGTTTCAGCTCCTTCAAGCAATCCAGAATTTGTCCGAAAGCACGGTCTACTCCACTGACAGATGCAAAATAATAACGGGCCGATTCAGCTTTTTCCCGCTGTCTGTCTGCATTGGGACGAATCAGCAGGCTGTCAATTGGCTGGTCTTTATACAGATTGAAATCTTCTTCCATGCAGTCGTCCAAAGAGCGGTATGGACTATGAGGGGGATTCATGCCGACCATGATAAAGAACGGTTTTTTCGGGTCACGTTGGTTCTTGTCATTACGCAGGTAGGAAATGACTTGTTTGGCTTCGTGAAGCGGAGACCATTCTTTCGGGTCATGACGTTTTCCGTCTGTATCCCAATAATGAGGATTCTTATGTTCATCGAATGTACCGTAAGAGTACCAGTAGTTAAATCCATGACGACGCTCTTTCGGTGTATAGGCATCCCATACCGGGCGTTTGGTTTCTACATACTCTCCAGGATTTTCCGGATCATTGGGAGTTGGGAAATCCGCATGCAGTTTACCAAAATAGGCACAGTCATAACCGTTTTTGCTGAATACGTCGCTCACACATTCCACATCTGTGCGAAGTGAGCTGATGGAGCGTGTCGAATTACAGTTCAAAGGAATTCCACTTTTGTTCGGGTACATACCAGTGAGCAGAGAGCCACGGTGCGGACTGCTCAGCGGGCAGTTGCTCATGGCTGAAGACAGTACCAGTGATTCCTTTGCAAATTTGTCAATGTGAGGGGTGTGTACCGGATCGGCTGCAAAGTTAATGTGTTCTTTAAATCCATTTTCATGCCAGAACCCCATTGCCATGTTACGATATTGGTCTGGAAATACGTAAATGACATTGGGGTACTCTTGTTCAGCAACTTGCTGTTTGCTGGCACAACTTTGCAATGAAAGCAATCCGATTCCCCCTATTAGTGAGTAGGAAAGGTGTTTCATGGCTATTGTTGTTTATTGTTTTATTCGTTTACGAAAGAGAATGGCTGATTGTTTTCAATGTTTCTCTTACGAATCAATGCTTCTTCGTAATAGTAGTCTGCATAGTTCAGAGGTACATCGATTTCAGCTCCGTGAGGGATACTTCCTACTGAGTGCATCAGGATAAAGTTTCCGTTTTCTCCTACTTTTGCTTTGTAGTCAGGACCTGATAAGTTCTTCAAAATCTTATCCGCAAGTTCCTTATAATTCTTTCCTGGACAATAGCCATCCATTTCATACAATGCAGAAGCAATACATGCTGCAGTAGAAACGTCTCTTGGTTCGTTCGGGATTTCCGGAGCATCAAAGTCCCAGTAAGGAATCAAATCTTTCGGCAAGTTTTTGTCATTCAGATAGAAGTTCAGTGTTTTTTCTGCCTGATCCAAATAACGCTTGTCATGAGTATAACGGTAGCAGGTAGTAAATCCATATACGGCCCATGCTTGTCCGCGAGCCCATGCTGATTCATGTGCATAGCCTTGTGCAGTGTGACGGTTTCTTACGCTTCCATCTTTCAGAGAATAGTCAATTACATGGTAGCAGCTGTTGTCTGCACGGAAGTGATTCTTCATGGTTGTATTTGCATGCGATACTGCAATGTTATAGAAGGTAGAATCACCAGAAAGACGAGTTGCTTCGAACAGGAGTTCCAGGTTCATCATGTTATCGATGATAACCGGACATTCCCATCCGCGTTCACCTTGCCATCCTCTGTCTGCATCCCAAGACTGGATAACTCCGGCTACTGGACGGAAGCGGGTAGAAAGAGATTGTGCAGCGGTCACAATGACATCTTTGTATTCAGGTTTCTTGCACAAACGGTATCCGGTCAGGTAGCTGCATCCAATCATGAAGCCTACATCGTGATGCCATTTCAGGTATTTCACAGAGTCCAGGTCTTCTGTATATTTTTCAGCCAGTTTTTTCCATTTTTCATCTTTAGTCAGGTCATAATCCAGCCACATTGTTCCAGGGAAGAAACCACTGGTCCAGTCATCGATAGGTACATATACTATATTTCCCTTTTCGTCGATGGTACGAGGGTTCAAGATTTTACCACTTTTTTCAATCAGGTCAGTCTGCAAAGTGTGTTGAGCTTCGATGTTTTTGATTTCATTTTCCAGGAAGTTGTCAGTCTCCGCTGGTTTTTGCTGGCAGGCAGTAAAAGCGATGGCCAGCATGCTGATGAATCCTAAGTGCTGTTTGATCTTCATAAAAGGTTGTATTAAAAAGATTGTTTTGAATTTGTTTTCAAAATTAGGCTTATTACTTGATTTTTATAGGGTAAAATTGTCCAAAAAGCGTCTTATTCTGTTTGTGAAACAGGCTTTAAGGTGATTTCTTGCGGTTGCCCATGTTGGCAGGTTGCTTGAATTAATGTATTACCTTCTTTATCTGTTTGAAGTTTGACTTGGGGATTTCCTGTGGAGTTCCATTTTCCTTTTATCGTAATTTGCTTTACGACCGGTCGGCTTGGCTGAGAGGTCGTGTAAGTTTTTTCCTCAATATTCAGATTGGGAGAGCAAATGCTGAGCTGGATGTCTGATTCATTTTTCTTGTACATGACAAGTGTTTCAGCATCTGCTTGTTGTATCAGGTCTGCCTTTGCATTTTGGTATGACTCGAAAAAGCTGCAGGCTGTCACTTGTGTGAGTTTGTCAAATACAATGTGGGCCTGACAATCCTGTTGCTTGATGATATAGCTTTGTCTGGCTTCCTTTCTTTCTTTTTCTGTAGGGCGGAGCAGAATTAAATATTCGTATTCTGCATTTTGAGGAGCCTTTCCATGGTCTATCCAAGCTGTAAGGAACTTCCCTTCAGTTGCTTTCCGGCTTTTATTATGAAATGAATGTTGCAAGCCTTCTGTCTGGTGAGGCTTTCCTTTTTGTATGTAAAAATAATTACCGAAAGGATCTCTCAGTGTACAAGAATCTTCTAAAACTGCAGGTTGGTATTTTGCCGGTAATGCACATTGGAACAAGGTCGTTTCTGTGGGGTAGTTTACGTTACTGTTCGAGATACCACTTCCCAGACAGATAATTCGGTTGCCAAAGCAAGCTACCGACTTGCGTGCTACGAAATCAGGAGTGAAGTTTTTCAATTCACGTTCCATAAGTTTCATAGCAAAAATGCCATATTTCCCTTCCAGGGATGTACTTCCTGAGAAATTCTCTTTAGACCGTGCCATGTTAGTACCTTTGAGGGGGCTATCTAACAATTCAAATGGAAGATGGATGGTGGTTGTGCCAGGCATGCGATTCCAGTCCCATCCTTCTTCCTTGAAGCCACTTCCTTTTCTGGATACAGGGTGTCCATTTCCCATAATCAGTACAGCTCCATAACTTTGATAACGTCCGTAGCGGTTGTCTTTCTGGTAGATTTCGGCTCCCCACACATCGGTGTTATATCCTTTCAGGGTAATCATGTATTGTTGGTAACGATAGATTCCGGCTGAACCATAATTGAAAACAAAGAAACCTTCCGGATTCGACGCTGGTTGACATCCTTTTGAACGAAAGAACTCTCCTGATGGAGTAGAAGTTGTTTGCAGGCGAAGATAATCTGAAGCCAGTTGTGGGTCAAATTCTTTTCCTTCAGGCTTTTCTGCCAATGCAAGTTTGGCAAATGCTTCGATGTCTGATTTCTCCATTCTTCCACTGAACGGATGGCGTCCCCCCAGTGCAGGACTCCACTCTTGTAGGTTGCAATAATTACGCATGCCTTCCAATGCCGTACGGAATACTTTTCGTCCTGTCGGGCTGATTTGGTAAAGGGTATCAAGGGTAAAGCCAATATAACTGCCTACAGCTCCAAGTGCTCCGGTTGTATATCCCGGATAGAATCCTCCATGATGGAATGCGGTTCCGTCAACTTTTATTCCTCCTAATGTTCCAGGAGTGAAACATAATGAGGTAGAAAGCCATTCCGATAGCTGCTTCATCTGACACATTTGCTCTGTTTCTTTCTCAGGAAGAAGAGCAGCTACTACTTTGGGAATGAGTAATGTATGCCAAGTGTCCAGTAATTCATCTCTACCTTCTTTGTAAGGTTTCCTTGTTTCTTGAATACCAGACCAGTAAGTAAGCATGTCTAAAATCTCTTTTTTGTCAGGCTGTTGATAGATCTCATTTCTCATCAGCCAGGCTGAGATATAAATCTGTCGGGTCTGATAACCGTAATGATGATTTGTACCCATTCCACTACCATAGGCAAATCCCTGGTTGATTGCATAACGGAATGTGTTGAAATAAAGCTCTTTTGCCTGGTCGTTCCCATTTTTCAGATAGTCTGCTGCAAATCCGCTCAGCATGTTTTCAATGTATTGCCACGTAATATCTTGTGATGTTTTTTCATCAGGGGCAACAAGCGGTTTTCCAGTGTAGCCATTACCTGATTTTTCGATGTGACATTCCTCATATAATGAGCTTGCCTTTTTGATGAATTTCTTTGACAGATTTTCCTGGCAGTATTCGGTTAATCTTTGTGCTATCTTTTGTAAGTCCTTCTTATCTGAGCTTGTGAGCGAAATATTATTCGTAGTGGGACGTTCATATTGTTCCCATTCCCAAAGTCTGCACCAGTGCCATAGGTCTCTGTTTGCTAACGAGTTATTTTCTGGCATTTGCATATCAGGAGTTGTACGGGCATTCATTTTTTTTACAGGAAACGTAAGTCTGTCCAGAAAAATTCTGCCTTTCTGTGCAGGTGCTGTGATTCGACAAGTTGTTAGGTTCTTGTCTTCCTTTTTTCCTTTCATCTGTTCAAATCCAATCCAGCAAGCTCTCCACCCAATAGCTGTCAGATGGAAACTGAACTTATACTGTACTTGCTGTTTCTCATTTAAGAATTCAAAGACAAGTGAGTCGTTTTGTATCTTTTCATTATAAATCCATAATGTGATACCGTAATTCTTTTCTGTTTTTGGCGTTAATGTAAGTGGGGCGTCTAGTGTCAGGAAGGAATGTGACTGATAGTCCCACTGTAAACTTTTTGTCCCATCCTTGTAATAAAGCGGGCTGAGTTCTATTTGGGAGTTTTCTGATACTTGAAATTGTGTAGGAATTCCTTTTTCAAAGCTGTATTTTTCAGCCTTCCCAATTAGTGATGTAGCTATAAGCAAGATTGAAATAATATATTTCATAGCATTATATTGAAGTGATTTAAACTTATGTATATCAATTAAAATGTTGTCAAACAGCG
>NZ_QSQT01000047.1 GCF_003437535.1 Phocaeicola plebeius | reverse complement strand
TTTTTACGCATGTTACTAAATAAATTGTGTCAACTTATTTAGTACACTACATTGATGAAAAAACAAGAAAATGCGATGCAGTATTTGTCAATTCTGTTCATTTGTTTACTAAAACTGGCTAGAAACTCATTTTGTCGGGATTTCTTTTTGACTTTTCGGTGAAATGGGGTATTTTTGTAAGATAAATAGACGTTGACGCTTACCTTGCATACCTATTTTTGTCTGTTTGGGATGAATGGGTGTGGGACAGGTAACAGCGAAGCGTGCCTAAAATATAGCACTAAATTAATTACGATTTATGATAAATTTAAAGCAATTTATTGCTGACCATGTAATAAACAGACAGCAAAGTATGTTCTCTGAAGATATTAGAGCCAACAAAGAAACTTTGCAAAAAGAAATTGAAAATAAAAGTGTATGCGTCATAGGTGGAGCAGGGTCCATTGGTTCATCTTTTATCAAAGCGATCCTGCCATTTCGGCCATCTAAATTAATTGTTATTGATTTAAATGAAAATGGTCTGGCGGAATTAACGCGCGATTTGCGTTCTACATACGGAATGTATGTACCGGAAGAATATCGCACTTATACATTAAACTTCGCTGATCCAATATTTGCCAGAATATTCCGCGAAGAAAAAGGATTCGACATTGTTGCAAACTTTTCTGCACATAAGCATGTAAGGAGTGAAAAGGACAAATATTCAGTTCAGGCTTTGATAGAGAACAACGATATCAAGGCTAAAAAGCTGATGGATTTACTGTGTGAATTCCCGCCGCAGCATTTCTTCTGTGTAAGTACCGACAAGGCTGCTAACCCTGTAAACATTATGGGAGCGAGCAAACGTGTTATGGAAGATATGATCATGGCATATTCCAAGAAATTCCCTGTAACCACTGCACGTTTTGCAAACGTAGCATTTTCAAATGGTTCATTGCCTGACGGATGGGTGGCACGAATAATGAAACAGCAACCTTTGGCCTCACCAAGTGACGTAAAACGATATTTCGTTTCTCCTGAAGAAAGCGGACAGATATGTATGCTTGCATGTATCCTTGGTAACAGTGGCGAAGTGTTCTTCCCTAAATTGAGAGAAGAACAGATGATAACGTTCAGCAGTTTCTGTGATAAATTTATTGAGACATTAGGCTACAAACAACATCAGTGCTATTCAGATGAGGAAGCAAAGAAATTTGCTTCAGAAAGGAAAGAAGATGACAAGGAATATCCTGTAGTATATTTCAGAAGCGATACTACCGGTGAAAAGGATTATGAAGAATTCTATATACCAGGAGAGAAAATAAACATGGACAGATTCTCATCTCTAGGAGTAATAGAAGAATCCAAGCACCGCCCCATGAATGAAATAGAAGAATTTTACAATAAACTGGAGACAATTTTTGCCAATGAGAATTTTACCAAAGCGGAAATAGTAGAGGCTCTTAAAGAGTTCCTGCCTAACTTTGAGCATGAAGAAAAAGGTAAGAATTTGGATCAGAAAATGTAATTGAATTATGACAGATTATTCTAAAACAATAAACTTCATAAAAGAAGTATATGGTAATAAAGAGTTTACTCCTCTTGCAGTTCCTGTGTTCGCAGGTAATGAAAAGAAGTATCTTGAAGAATGTATTGACACTACATTTGTCTCATCTGTAGGTCAGTTTGTTGACAGATTTGAAAAGGATATGGCAACTTATACTGGATGTAAGCGTGCCGTAGTTTGTGTAAGTGGTACAAATGCTCTTCACATGTCACTTATGCTTGCCGGTGTAGAACGTGATGATGACGTTCTTACACAAGCACTTACATTTATTGCCACCTGTAATGCTCTTTCTTATATTGGCGCGCACCCAGTATTTATTGATGTGGATAAGACTACTATGGGACTATCGCCTGACGCTATAAAGGAGTGGCTGGTTAAAAACGCAGAGATTCGTAACGGACAGTGTTATAATAAAAATACCGGAAGGCGTGTGAAGGCTTGCGTCCCTATGCATACTTTCGGACACCCTGTACGCATTGAAGAGATTGCTCAAATTTGTGAAGAATATCATATCGAATTGGTAGAAGATGCTGCTGAATCTATCGGTTCTCTTTATAAAGACAAGCACACAGGTACTTTCGGAAAAGTGGGTGCCATTTCCTTCAACGGAAACAAGACAATAACAACCGGAGGTGGCGGTATGATGCTTTTTAACGACGAAGAGTTAGGAGCATTTGCAAAACATCTTACTACACAAGCAAAGATTCCACACCGATGGGAATTCCGTCATGACCATATTGGTTACAACTACCGTATGCCTAATATTAATGCGGCACTTGGCTGTGCCCAGTTGGAGAATTTGGATAAATTCGTTGAAAGCAAGCGTCAGGTCGCAGCCGAATATGCCGAGTTTTTTAAAAACATAGATGATATTGACTTCTTTACAGAACCGGAAAACTGTTACTCTAATTATTGGCTGAATGTAGTAATTTTAAAAGATAAAGAAGCACAGCTGGAATTCTTGCAGCAAACTAATGACAACGGAGTGATGACGCGTCCTATCTGGGAGTTGATGAACAGATTGTCAATGTTTGAGAATTGCGAGAATGATGGTTTAAAAAATACTATCTGGTTTGCAGATAGAGTAGTTAATATTCCTAGCTCAGTCAGATTGTAATAGTATGAAGAAGAAGGTTTGTGTAGTAACAGCCGCCAGATCAGAGTATGGACTCCTGAGATGGATTATAATGGAGTTGTTTAAATATGACTCCTTTGAAACTATTGTCATAGCAGCTGGAACACACTTATCAAAGAAGTACGGATATACATTGACTTTTATACAGGATGATAATATAAAAGTATCAAAATGTATAGATTATTTGTCCGATGGAGATTCCCTAAAAGATGTCTCTTTATCAATGAGCAAATGTTTGAATTTGTTTTCAGATGCTTTTATTGAGTTAAAACCTGATCTGCTAGTAGTATTAGGAGATAGATATGAACTATTGTCTATATGTGGTGCTGCAATATTACAGAATATACCTATAGCTCATATTGCAGGTGGTGAAGTTACAGAGGGAGCAATAGATGACAAAATACGTAATGCTGTTACGATGATGTCTGATATACATTTCCCGAATAATAGTGAAGCATATAGCAATATCGTTAGGATGATAGGTACTTCCAAATATGTTTTTAATGTTGGTGAACCAGGTATAGAGAATTTTGTAAAAATGAATTTACTTGATAGGAAGACATTGTCTAAGATATTGGGAATTTGTGAAGAAAAGGATTGGCTTTTGGTGACATTACATCCTGAAACAAAACTCTCTATTGAAGATAATATGACTATGGTTTCAAACATGATAAAAGCTTTGAAATGTTTCTCTTTAAGTGAAATAATTATTACAGAAGCAAATTCAGACTTTGGTGGTGGCATGATAAACAGATATTATGATGAAACATGTAGCAATTGTAACTTTATACATGTATACAGTTCTTTGGGACAGCTGAACTTTTTGTCACTTATGAAAGAAGCAAAATGTGTAATAGGAAATTCTTCTAGTGGTATTATTGAAACTCCTTATCTTGGAGTACCCACTATAAATATAGGTAATAGACAAAAAGGTAGATTTATGAGTAATAATATAATATCAGTAGGATATTCGTATTATGAAATTTATAATGCCATATGTAGTGCGATGTCTAAAGGTAGGTATGAAGCTGATTTTACTTTTGGTGATGGAATGACATCTAAATATATAGCACAACATATTAAAGATTATTTATATGATAAAAAATATGATTAAAACTCCATGTTTCGTTCTTAATGTAGACAAGGCTCTATGTAATATCATTGGTTTTAAAACAGCTTTGATTAACCGATTCAAAAATAACATACTTGGTTATTCTGTTAAAACCAATTCATTTCCAGGTTGGCTTGATATTGTAAAAGATAACGGAGGATATGCAGAAGTAGTTTCTTATGATGAATATAATTTAGTTTTAAAATGTGGATTTGACAAATCTCATATAATATATAATGGACCAATGAAAGACAAGGCTTCTTTTATAGATGCATTAGAGAACGGTGCTATTGTAAATATAGAGACAAAAAGAGAGTTAGATTGGCTTTTGGAACTTGATAGAAATAAATCTTATAAGATTGGTATCAGGGTGAATCTAAATATTTCTGTTATATCTCCTGAAGATTGTAAAGAAGAAGAATCATATAGCAGATTTGGGTTTTCTTATGAGAATGGTGAATTAAAATCTGCTATTGATCATATAGCAGGATTGGATCATGTTGTTCTAAAAGGATTGCATTTACATAGAACATCTAAAACAAGAAGTATTAATACTTATAAAAATATATGCTTGTATGCTTTAAATATAATTAAAGAATATGATTTAAATTTATCATATATAGATATCGGTGGCGGTTTTTATGGAGATATGCCAGGTAAGCCTACTTATCAGGACTATATTGATGCAATATATAATGTTTTGTCTTTGCACTATAACTGTGATGAGTTATGTTTGATTGTTGAACCAGGCAATGCTCTAGTAGCATCACCTTTCTCATATTACACATCTGTGATAGATATTAAGAATGTAGGAGATAAAAGAATTATAGTCACGGATGGTACGCGTAATGATGTAGATCCTTTCTTTCATAAGAAGGATTATTTTAAAGAGTTTATTAATGATTTATCTGAAAGAGATCTTGAAAAAGAACAAGTATTTGTTGGGTGTACATGCTTAGAGAATGACAAGCTTTTCATAGAAAAAGGTGCTCCTCAAATGCAAATAGGAGATATTATAAAGTTCTGTTTTGTCGGTGCATATACTATGTGTTTGTCTCCATTATTTATAAGGTTCTTTCCAAGAGTTTATATAAAAAAACATGAGAATCTAATTCTAGCAAGAGAAGAATGGACTGAAAACGAATATTTGCAAAAAATAAAGAAATAATATGGAAAATAATATTTTATGTTGCAATGTAGGTAGAAGAGGTAGATTGATGAAAGATTTTAGGAAAAGTCTATCTGGGAGTGGTAATGTTATAGCAACTGATAATTGGTCGGTTGCTCCAGCACTATTTTTAGCAGATAAACAATATGTTGTTCCTAAAATTTATGATGGAAAATATATTGAATCAGTTCTTGAAATATGTGAAAAAGAGAATATAAAAGCAATAACAACGTTTATTGATCCAGAGATAGAGATTCTTTCTAAAAATAGAGATTTATTTATATCAAAAGGAATACTGCCTCTTTGTCCTTCTGCTAATACAGCATATCTGTGTTTTAACAAATTTGCTATGTTTGAATATCTAAAACTAAAAGGTATAAGAACTGTATTAACTTTTAATGATATACATAAATTCAAAAAGGCATTACATAACAAAGAGATTGCCTTCCCTGTATTTATAAAGCCTATAAGTGGAAGTGGAAGTGTTGGAGCACAAAAAGTTAATACGATAGAAGAATTAGAAATACTATGGTCTGAAAATAAATTTGATTATATAATTCAAGAATATATGGCAGGAGGTGATTGTGATGCTGATGTATATGTAGACTGCATAAGCAGGAAACCTGTTGCAGCTTTTCTAAAGAAGAAGATAGAGACTCGTATAGGAGGAGCAAGTAAAACTATATCTTTTAAAGATAATAAACTTTTTGATTTCATAAAGGAGGTTTGTTCTGTACTTGAATTATATGGACCGTGTGACATGGACTTTTTTTATAAAGATGGTAATTATTATCTTTCAGAAATTAATCCTAGGTTCGGTGGTGCTTATTTACATGCTTTTGGAGCAGGAGTTGATTTCGTGTCTATGATAGTAAATAACATTAAAGGAATTGAGAATATATCGCAAATAGGTAATTATGAAGAAGGTGTATTGATGTTGATGTATGATGATGTAGTAATAGTAAACGAAAAGGATCTTTTAAGAGATTATCATGACTAAAAAAACTTATATAATAGCAGAAGCAGGTGTAAATCATAATGGTAAACTTGATTTGGCATTAAAGCTTTGTGATGCGGCAAAAGAAAGTGCGGTAGATGCCATAAAGTTTCAGACATGGAAGACTGAACTTATAATTTCTAAAAATACTGAGATGGCTGAATATCAGAAAAAAAATCTTCAAATTGAAGAAAGTCAGTATGACATGTTAAAGAAACTAGAATTATCATATAATGATTTTAAGGTAATAAAAAAATATTGTGATGATATAGGAATCCAATTTTTATCTACTGCTGATGAACCAGAATCTCTTGATTTTCTATGTGATTTGGGTATGCCATTTATAAAACTAGGTTCTGGAGACATTAATAATGTACCGTTCTTGAGATATACTGCAAGTAAAGGATTACCAATAATACTGTCTACTGGTATGTCAAATATGAAAGACGTTTCTTTTGCTTATGACATTCTTAAAGAAGCTGGAGTAAGTGACATATCAATATTACATTGTACAACAAATTATCCATGTCCAATGAATGAAGTAAACTTGAAAGCCATGTTAACCATAAAGGAAGCTTTAAAGTGTAAGATTGGATATTCTGATCATACATTAGGAGTAGAAGTGCCTGTCGCTGCAGTTGCATTGGGAGCAGAGATAATTGAAAAACATTTTACATTAGACAAAAAAATGGAAGGCCCTGACCATTCTGCTTCACTTGAACCTGAGGAGCTAAAAGATATGGTTCTGAAGATAAGAAATATTGAGCAAGCTTTGGGTAATGGAGTAAAGGAGCCTAATGAAAGTGAGAAAAATATTTCAAAAGTAGTACTTAAAGTTATATTAGCCAAAACAAATATAAAAAAAGGTGAAAAACTAACAGAAAAAAACCTGATTATAAAGCGTGCTGAACAAGGCTTAAGTGCGGTATACTGGGATTTAATTGTTGGCACCGAGGCTAAACATGATTACAAGATTGATGAGCCTATAAGAATTTAAAAATGAATGCTTTATATATAATTCCAGCCAGAGGCGGCAGTAAAGGTATTCCGCACAAAAACATTAAGGAACTTAATGGTAAGCCATTGATATGTTACTCCATAGATGTAGCCAGGAAGCTGACCACTGATGATAATATATGTGTAACAACTGATGATGATGACATAATAAAAGTAGTAGAAGACTATGGATTAAAAGTTCCTTTCAAAAGACCTGAAGAATTGGCATCAGACCAAGCCGGCACATATGAGGTAATTATGCATGCAATAAACCATTATGCTGCAAAAGGAACCTATTATGATACCATAATATTATTACAACCGACATCTCCTTTTCGCAAAGCCGATGATGTGAAGAGGTGTATTGAAGCTTATTCTGATAAATACGAAATGATAGTTTCTGTAAAATCAGCTTCATCTAACCCATACTATGATTGCTTTGAATTAAATAACCAAGGGTATTTATACCAATCTAAGGGTGACGGGAATTACCAAAGAAGACAAGATGCTCCTAAGGTATATGAATATAATGGTGCCGTTTATATTATGGATGTCGAAGCCCTAAGAAAATGCAGCTACAACTCGTTTACCAAAATAGGAGCAATAGAAATGGATGAGATGTCGTCATTAGACCTTGATACGATGTTAGACTGGAAATTTGCTGAGTTGTTAATAAATGAAGGATATGGAAGATAGACATATAATATTAAATAGTTTTACTATTCTAGACGCTCTTAACAGAATTAACAATATACATGAGGGGCCATTAGTATTATTTGTCGTAGATTCTGAGAACAAAGTAATAGGATCTTTGACCGACGGAGATATCAGAAGGGCTCTAATTAAAGGTATAAGTGTTACTGAAACTGTTGAAAAAGCTGTACATCGCAATTTCAACTTTCTTAGAAAGAACGTAAATGACGATGTGAAAAACATACACATACAACGTGAACTTAAAATGAAACTTGTACCCGTATTAGACGAGAACAATCAAATATATGAAATAATAAACCTTGAAAAATATAAGACTCTGTTACCCGTTGATGCCGTTTTGATGGCTGGAGGAAAAGGAGAAAGATTAAGGCCTTTGACAGAGAAAACTCCCAAGCCACTGATAAAAGTAGGTGAAAAGTGCATTATAGATTATAACATAGATAGTCTGATTTCATATGGAATCAAAAATATTTTTGTTACTGTAAACTATTTAGGGGAACAATTAGAAGAACATTTCAAAGAAAAAAGAGACGGAATTAAAATTAATACTGTAAAAGAACCTAAATATTTAGGTACTATCGGCAGCATTAAGTTCGTAGTATCATTCTATAATGATACTATATTGGTAATGAACTCTGATTTATTTACAAATATAGATTATGAGGATTTCTACTTACATTTTAAAGAGCATGATGCTGACATGAGTGTAGCAGCAGTTCCATATATAGTAAAAGTACCATACGGAGTGTTCAACCTTGAAGGAAGAAATATCAAGGGAGTAACAGAAAAACCTACAATCAGCTATTATGCCAATGCTGGAATATATTTAATAAAAAAAGAATTATTAAAATTAATTCCAGAGAATAAGTTCTATAATGCAACTGATTTTATGTCAAGCCTTATAAATAACAATTATAAAGTAATCAGATATCCCATTTCTGGGTATTGGATTGATATTGGTCAGCATGATGAACTGGAAAGAGCTAAAGAGATTGCTAAACACATAAAGTAGTTATATTAAATCATAATGAAAACAATACTATTCTTCCATAGATGTGAACTCACATACTTATATATATCAATAGCTAAGAATTTACCAGATGACATAAAACAAATTCATGTGGCATACTCATCAGTCGAGGAAAATATATTACATGAGAATAATATAAATGATTGTATAAACTATTCTTCACTATTTAATGAAATAATAGACAAACAGACATTGGATTATAATCTTATAAAAAATCTTGATGAGATTATCATAAAGAATAGCAATGGTAGATTTAATTTAAATGGTTCTATACAAAGTGATAGAGGTTACTCCATTTTAAAATATAATGAAGCTTTATTGTCGGCACAATCACATTATCTGATTTGGAATAAAATTCTAACAGATAATCATGTAGATATATTCTTACATGAACCTTGTTCATTATGTATCAATCACATAGCTGCACTTCTATGTAAGCATTATGGAGGTCATTATTTATATCAAATTGCCAATTACAATGATACAAATGAATACACTTTCGCTTTTGCTGAAGGAGATGATTTTTCATATAATGAGTTTGAATATTATTATAAATATTTTCAATCGCATAAGGAATATATTAATATTGAACGATGCAAAAAACTATTAGAAAAATTCAGAAAAGATTTCTCTGTATTTTTCGGTGGAAATATACAAGAAGATAAAAGCAGATTAATATTATATATAAGGGATATCAAAACACGCATAAAGCTATTAATATGTCATGACAGGTATGACAAAATAAAGAATAATATTGATTACTGGATTTCAAAACAAAATATATCTCAAAATAAAATACGTAACATAAAAGAATATAAAAATAGAAATATTCATTTTGAGGTAGAGCTGCCTCAAAATGAAAAATATTATTACTACTCATTTCATCTTGAGCCTGAAGCTACCGTCTTATATTTAGGAGATGGAATATATGAGAATCAAGTAAAACTGATTCAAAATATTGCAGCATCTATTCCTCCAGGAACATTTCTTTATGTAAAAGATCATCCACATGAATATGCATATCGTGATGCTGTAGACTATGAGAGATTATTAAAAGTACCCAATATAAGATTAATACACCAATCTATTCCAGGTAAAGTTCTCATTAAAAATGCAATAGGTGTTTTTACTATAAATGGTACAGCTGGTTTTGAAGGTTTACTATTAGGGAAACAAGTTTATTGCTTTGCAAAAAACCAATATTCTTTCCATCATAGAGTTTCTTTGATTCAAAACGTAAAGGACATTAGAGAAGAAGTATATAAGAGAGTTAATGATTGTTTTAAATCAGATGATGACCTCTATCCTTATATTTTTGCACTAATAAAATCTTCTCATAAAGGATATATCGATTTCTTTTGTAATAGAGCAGAAAAATTAAATATAGACCAAGAAAGCAATGGAGTCAAAATAGCACAAGATTTAGTATATTATTTGAATCATATAGATACTTACTGTAACTGTGAAAACATTTAAAATCAACATAAATCAGTCATTACTTTACATTGTTACAAACATTTTTGTAAGTTTAGTAGGTTTTGTCAGATCTTTCGTATTTATGCGATGGCTGAACATGGAGGATCTTGGTATAATTAGCCTTTCTTTAACATTAATGCAATTTTTAAGTTTTCTCCAATTAGGTCTATTTAATGGAGGATTTCGTCTATTATGTTATGAAAATTCTGAAGAGAAAAATAATGTAAACAATCTTGTATATAGTTATATTGTCGTTATAAGTGGAATAGTTTTCATTTTATATTTTATTTCATATCTTACAGGAATTGATTTAGTTTTATCAAAAAATATATTAATCGTATCACTTATAGGTGGATTAATAATGCTTCTAAACAACTGGCTAATGAATTCCTTAATAGCATTGGGTAAATTATTGACTATCAATATACTTAACTTAATATCTGTATTTATATCTTTATTATTTCTACCATCGGTGTTTTATTGTGGGATAAATGCAGCTTTGTTTGTAACGATTATACAACCTATAATATTTGCAGCCATTGTAATAATAAAAGTCCCAGAATTAAGATTTAGTGCTTTCAACTTTAACATAAATCTTGTAAAGAAAATTCTATCAGTGGGCTTTATACCTTTTTTATCTGGAATATTCTTCATGATTAATCTACAAGTAGAAAGATGGTCCATAGCAAAGATTCTTGGAACAGAGGCATTGGGGAATTTTTATTTAGTATCTTTATTTAATACTTTATCATTACTAATTCCAAACTCAATAAATAATATCTTTTTCCCTAAAATAATAAAATCATATAACGATAAAGATATTCCTTTATTCAAAAAAATAATAAAAAACAATACTATAGCTTTTTTTACTTATAATGTTCTATTAGTGTTAGGAACCTCAACACTATTTGAAAACATTGTGGTATTAATTTTCCCCAATCATATAAAAAATATATGTTACGTTTATTACTACTTACCTGGTATTGTTATGAATTCTATGACATATGTCTTTACACAAATTCTCAATGCTTCTTTAAAGCTAAATTTAATATTATGCATTGATCTATTAACAACAATATCTTTTGTAGTGACTATAGGCATAATATACCATTATAATCATTTTAGCCTAGAAAGTATTTGTATAGTAAGAAGTATACTTTATAGTATAGTATTTTTTGTGTATTTTTTTTACATTATACTAAGATGGAAATCGATTATAAAATAAATATATAGCTTTATATATGATAAGAAGAATTATAAAATTTATCAATAATAGAATTAAGGCTCGTTTATATAAATTTTTAATGGGCTCTTTTGGGAGAAAATCAATAATAACAAGTCCATTAAAAATAGATGGTAAAAAGAGAATTTATATAGGCAACAAAGTAATTATAGAATATAAAACATGGTTAGCAGCCATGCCATTAACGGGTTATGATAATTGTAAATTAGAAATAAAAGATGGTGTAAATATAGGACATTTCAATCACATATATGCAACAAAAAGTATAATTATTGAAGAAAACGTACTTACTGCTGACAGGGTATATATTTCTGATAATTTACATTGTTATGAAGATATTAATATTCCAATAAAGCAACAACCCATAATACAAAAAAAAGAGGTTATAATTGGAGCTGGAAGTTGGTTGGGTGAAAATGTATGTGTTATTGGTGCTAAAATAGGCAAACAGTGCGTTATAGGAGCGAACAGTGTTGTAATACATGATATTCCTGACTATTGTGTTGCTGTAGGTTCTCCTGCCAAAATAATTAAACGTTATGATTATTCTACACAAATTTGGAAAAAAACAAATTATAAAGGTGAATTTATAGATTAAAAATATGAAAAGTATTCTCATTACAGGTGGAGCTGGTTTTATTGGTTCAAACCTTGCATTGAAATTAATGGATAAAGGTTATAAGGTTACAGTTATGGATAACCTTTCAAAACAAATCCATGGTAAAAATCCTGAAATAACATCTCCTTTATATAAATCTATTAAAGACAAGGTGAGATTTATAAAAGGATCTGTAACATCAAAAGAAGACTGGATAAAAGCTTTGGAAGGTGTAGAATGCGTAGTTCATCTTGCCGCAGAAACAGGAACTGGACAGTCAATGTATGAAATACAGAAATATGTCAATGTAAACATAGGTGGAACAGCATTGTTACTTGACATTCTGACTAATACCAAACATAGCGTCAAGAAGGTGATAGTTGCGGAATCAAGAGCAATATATGGAGAAGGAAGATATTATAGTGAAGAAAAAGAGGCATATGTGTATCCGACTGAACGTGCTGATGCCGACATGGCAAAAGGAGATTTTGAAGTAAAGTATCCAGGATGCAATATGCCATTAAAACTTGTTGGAACTACAGAAGATTCAACGATTCATCCAACATCTGTTTACGGAATTACAAAACAAGTACAAGGACAGCTAGTTCATTTGGTTTGCCCTTCAATCGGTATTGCTGCAGTATCATACAGATATCAGAATGTATATGGACCTGGACAATCACTTTCAAACCCATACACAGGTATCTTATCTATTTTCTCAACCCGTATTAAAAACGGTAATGAAATTAATATATTTGAGGATGGAAAAGAAACAAGAGATTTCGTATATATTGATGATGTAGTAGATGCCACTATACTTGGTATAGAGAAGGAAGAAGCAAACGGTCATGTATTCAATGTAGGAACAGGGGTTGCAACAGACGTATTGACTGTCGCTAATACATTGATTGAGAAATATGGAATAAAAGTTCCGATATGCATTTCTGGCAATTACCGTTTAGGAGATATACGACACAATTTCGCAGATATCACTGCTGCCAGAACGATACTTGGATTTGAACCCAAATGGAGCTTTAAAGATGGCATAGGCAAATTTGCAGAATGGGTAAACGAGCAGGAGATACAGGAAGATAGATATGAATCTTCTATTGAGGAAATGAAACAAAAAGGATTATATAAATAAATATATAAGTAATGAAGATACTTGTTACTGGTGCTAACGGATATATTGGAAGACACGTAGTATCCGAACTGTTAAATATGGGACATAATGTAATTGCTTGTGATTTACATTTGGATAATGTAGATGAAAGAGTTGAAAAGATAGAAGCCAATTTATTTGAAGCAACAGAAAATATATATGAGATCATGAATAACCCCGAGATTTGTATTCATTTAGCATGGAGAGACGGATTCGTTCATAACTCATTAAATCATATTGGTGATCTATCCGCTCATTTCAAGTTCCTCACATCAATGATTAACGGAGGATTAAAGCATTTGGTGGTGATGGGAACGATGCATGAAGTTGGTTATCATGAAGGTGCCATAGATGAAAATACGCCTTGTAACCCATTATCTATGTACGGAATTGCCAAAGACACACTGAGAAGAGCCATGCTCCAATATTGCAAAGAAAAAAGTTGTATTCTTCAGTGGTGTAGGGCATATTACATATTAGGCGATGACAAAAACAATCATTCAATATTTACCAAACTACTGGAAGCAAAGGAAGCTGGAAAAAATAAATTTCCATTTACAACCGGTAAAGCAAAGTATGACTTTATTTGTGTTGATGAATTGGCACATCAAATAGCATGTGTAGCTGTACAAAAAGAAATTAATGGAATAATAAATTGCTGTAGTGGTAAACCAATAAGTATAGCAGAACGAGTTGAACAATTTATATCAGAACACAAACTTAATATTAAATTAGAATATGGAGTTTACCCAGAAAGAGTGTACGATTCTCCTTGTTTATATGGTGACACAAAAAAAATAAATACTATTTTAAAAAAACATAAATTCATACTAGATGAGTAAAACTATCCTATTATTTATGCCTGCATTATTTGATTTACATAATCAAGTACAACATGCATTACATAAATTAAATTTTGAAGTTGATTATATTGAAGACTATAAAGGTCGATTTTCGCCGTTAGATAGAAAAAGTAAATTTAAAACTATCAAGAAACTATATTTTAAATACTTTAACCCCAACAAAAAAAGATTACTCAATAAAAACATATTTAATTCTAAAAAAAAGTACGATTATTTTTTATGCGTAAATGGTTTCTCTCTTGACAAATCGCTGATTGAGCATTTAAGAAAAATAAATCCTAAGATTCAAACTATATTGTATTTATATGATAGTATAAACTTTTATGATTTTACAAACCACTTTTCATTATTTGATAAAGTATATACATTTGACTATGTTGATGCAAAAAAATATAATTTAAATATACTCCCTCTATTTTGGAACATCGTAAATTCCCCCCAAACATCTAACAATAAATATACTTATGATTTGTTTTTTATTGGAAAGCTTCATTCTGATCGTTTCAAAATATTAAATCGTATTGCTGTAGATGCCAAACAAAAAGGTTTAAATACTTATATAAAAATATATATTAACCCTAAAACCTTATCATATTTTATCTATCGTTTGAAATATAGTTATTTTTCAAAAATGATTCATAAACTTATTGGAAGAATGCTTGTAGATAATATAATCACATATACACCTATTCCCAAAAATGAGTTAGATAGAATTATGGCAGATAGTTTATGTGTCATAGATGTTGAAATACCATGCCAATCTGGATTATCAAATAGATTGATTCAAGCTCTAGCGATGAACAAGAAACTTCTCACAACCAATATTACTATAAAAGAGACCCAATTATATAATAGTTCAATGATTGCTTTTATAGAAAGAAATAATCCTATAGTTCCAATAGATTTCTTAAGAATAAGCAATGAGAAAATAAATAATATAGAAAATTTACGTATAGACAATTGGCTTAAAACACTTCTTAACATTTAAGCATAAATAGAAAATGTAAAATATTATCTAAAGACAATTTACACAAAGAAATAAAAGCAAAACAAACATTTAAAAAATAATGTACAATTAGAATTTTTACAAAATCATACATATCGTCAGCATCAACAAAAATATTATCCATACAAACATATAATTAATTTCGAGCTATATGTATGTAAATCATTTCTTCTAATTAATATTTTACATATTACTATAAATAATTAAAATATGCCATATTTTTTATTATACACAATAAATTTATTTTTTCTTTTTCTTTCACAAGTAGCAAATATTAAATATAGAAAAACATGTATTCAATTCATTTTTTTATTTCTTATCATATTTTCTGGCTTTAGAGATCATGTTGGTATTGATTACCCAACATATGTAGAATTATTTAATGACGCAATAAAAAATAATGAGGTAGAAATAAAAGAATACGGATTCATACTAATAATGAAATTTATCGGAATAATAGGTGGTACAAAACAGCTATTATTTTTAACGTGCGCTATAATAACCAATATTTTCTTCTATAAATTTATAATAAGATTAGATGCAAAATATTATTTTGGGGCTATTTTGGTATATATTACAGTAGGGCCATTTTACCTTAACTCATTAAACTTAATAAGGCAATATGCGGCTATGGGAATTTTTATTTATTCAACCATTTTTATACAGCAACACAAGTTTTTCAAATATTCTGTCATATTATTACTGACAGCGTTCTGTTTTCATCTTTCCGTTTTATTGCTTATACCATTATATTTCATTTTGTACCGAAAAATAGGATGGCTTACTAAATTTATACTATTTCTTATTTTTACTATCGGAAGTAAAATATTTATATACTTAATATCGTTAACTCCATTTGGGGTTTATATAAATATGATATTCTCCCCACCTAGTTTGTTTCTTACAATTTTGTTTGGCTCTATATCATTATATTTTATATATAAAGAAGCTACAAATGATTTCCAAGAAGATTATAGAGTCTTTTTTAATATGAATTTTTTCTCATTTTTATTATTAAGTTTATTGGCTGTCAACAATGGTTTTCTTAGCGAAATTATTCTTAGGATGAATAATTATTTTATGCTTTCTATGATTTTCTTAATACCATACTCCGTGTATAATAATAAAAGACAACCTTCTAAAATTAGTTATGCATACTTTTTATTTATTTTTCTATCAATATATTTTTTTAAAAATGCCATCATAAGTGGAGAAGAAGTGAATCTTCTACCTTACAATATTGACCTCAATTTATTTTATTAATTTTTATGAATAGACTTCTATTTATTACAGCATATCCTATCAATAATAAAACTGCTGGCCAAAATTATTCATTACAACTTTTGATAGATTTATCTCATGACTATAGTGTTGATATAATATACTGGAATTACCCCAACCATAATACCACAATAAAAAATATTAAAAATTTAAACGTTATAATGGAACTTAATACAAACAGTGTGTTAAAGACATTATACTATTCAATAATCAAATGTAGTTTCCCCTTATTTACAGTTAGATACAATAGTTTTGTTTATAAATGGTTAAAACAAAATCAGAATAATTACGATATGATATATTTTGATTTTAGTCAAACATTTATATATTCTAAACCCATCATTCATCCATATAAAGTAATGATGTGTCATGACATTATAGCTCAAAAGTACCAAAGAAAAAAATTCTCATTTCTGTATAATTGGTTGGTAAGAATGACTGAAAAAAATTTACTAAAAAATGGGAATAGCATATTTACGTTTTCTGCAAAAGACAAGTTTTTAATAAAGAGTATGTATGGAATGAACTCTGAAATCGTTCCATTTTACATAGGAAAAGAAATACTTGATATTAACCTAAAAGACATTGAAATAGAGAATTATTTTGTATTTTATGGAGCATGGAATAGAAAAGAAAACTCGGACGGATTAAAATGGTTTATTAAAGAAGTTTATCCTTCATGTAAGGATACTAATATTAAAATAATAGGAGGGGCATTGGATACAGAAATTAAAGTTCTTATTTCTAATTATACTAACATCGAATACTTAGGTTTTATTAATAATCCGTATAAAATAATAGCTAAATCAAAGGCTATTATAGCTCCTCTTTTCTCAGGTGCAGGAGTAAAAGTAAAAGTAATTGAAGCATTAGCATTAGGTACTCCAATAATTGGTACAGATATTGCATTCGAGGGTATTGACAATATAATATCTGATAACAGAAAGTTTCTAATAAAAGCAAATAATAAAAAAGATTTTATAGAGAAAATAAAAAAACACTGTGATATTAACTCCGAAGAGAAATCAAAAGCCCAAAAGATATTCATAAATAACTATAATGAAGGTAAATTCATAGAAAAAATTAAGTCTATTATTTAATATGATAACAGCATCACTTGTTACTTTTCATACAAAACCATCAGACCTTTTAAGACTCATTAAGTGTATCTTAAATTCAAACATATCTATTTTTTATATAATAGATAATTCTTCCAATGACAGTCTTCGTGAATATTCTCAAATATCAGAGAAAATTAAATATATACATAGCCAAAACCTAGGCTTTGGACACGGACATAATATAGCATTAGAAATGGCCTTAGCTCAAGGAGCAAAATATCATGTTATTATAAATCCTGATATATACTGGAAGGATAACGTTATTGAAGAACTTACATCTTTTATGGATAAAAATAATGACTGCGGCCAAGTTATGCCAAAAATCCTTTATCCAAATGGAGAAACACAGCTTCTATGCAAACTTATTCCAACCCCAATAAACCTGATTGGACGAAGATTTATTCCCATAAAAGCAATTAAACAAAAAATCGACGCAAAATATGAGCTTCACCACTCAGGATATAACACGATTATGGAGATTCCTGTATTATCCGGGTGTTTCATGTTTGTTAGAATGGATATAATTAAAAAAGTTGGCCTTTTTGATGAAAGATATTTTATGTATTGCGAAGATGTTGATTTGTGTAGAAGAATAGGAGAAATCTCTCGAACAATGTTTTATCCAAATGTCTCAGTATATCACGAATATGATAAAGGTTCTTACAAAAAGAAGAAACTTTTAAAATATCATATCTGCTCTACCATAAAATATTTCAATAAATGGGGATGGATTATTGATAAAAAGAGAACTAAAACAAATAAAAGATGTCTATCACAAATAAAGAATAGAAATAATAATTCAATAAAAGATAATCATAGCAAACTATAATACGATACAAATTACCATTATTTACTATCGTTTTATAGAAAACAAATCTTTGCTCATAAAACGGCGAAAGAAAAGACCTGATTTATAATAATCACTCAATTTACTATTAAGAGAAATACCTAACTCTAACTTATTTGGCATAATAAATAAGGTACATTTTATATGGAAAAATCATCTAAAAATTTTTCTACAACATATATTAACATCAATACTTACCCAAATAACAAATAATTAAAATGACAGGAAACGAACAAAAGAATGAATCTCAAGAGATTGACTTAATAGAATTATTCCGAGAATTATACTCAAACAGAAAAAAAATATACAAAGCCATAGGAGTAGGTATCGTAGCAGGGCTTATTGGTGGTTTCAGCGTACCCAAAACTTATCAAGTAAAAGTAAACTTATCCCCTGAATCTGGAATCAACTCTACGAGTGGATTATCCGGCATTGCTTCCATGTTTGGTTTAGGGAACATGACTACTGGATTTGGCGAGGATGCCCTAACCTTCAATATGTTCCCAGAGATTGTAAAGACCAATCCTTTCGTATTGGAAATGCTTCAAATTCCTATCCAAACCCAAAAAGAGGACAGCATTATACTTTACGATTATCTCGATACAGAAAAGAAACCTTGGTGGAATTATGTAATAGGAGCCCCAGGAATACTTATTGGAGGAATAAAATCTCTTGTTAAGGAAACCCCTAAAGATAGCGCAAAAACTATTAACCCTTTCCGGCTGACTCCGGAACAAAGCGGAAGAATCGAAATGCTAAAAAAAGTATTGGAAGTGGAAACAGACAAGAAAAGCAATATGACGAAAGTCACAGTTTCCCTACAGGACCCACTTGCAGCCGCCATAGTAGCAGACAGTGCCGTTCATAAGCTACAAGAATATATTACCGATTACCGCACGCGCAAAGCAAAACAAGATTTTGACTTCCAACTTAGTCTGTGTGAACAATACCAAAAAGAATATTTTGCGGCCCAGCAGGAATATGCCAAATTTGCAGATGCCAATCGGAATGTGATTCTCCAGACCGTAACCTCTGAAAAAGAAAGACTGCAAAAGAACTTGAGCCTAGCAGAACAAATCTACAGTCAGTCCATGGCCCAACTCCAAGTACTTCGAGGAAAACTACAAGAGGCCAAACCTGTGTTTGCCGTAGTGGAACCGGCCACCGTACCACTTGTTCCGGCATCTCCCAAGAAAATGCTCATCATCATTGCTTTTGCATTTTTAGCTTTTGTGTTTGAATCTGCATGGATTCTTTTCGGGAAAGATATTTATCATGATTTCAAGAATGAACTGAAAAAGAAAGATTAATTCCACAATTCTCTATGAAACTAAAAGCAATTTTACTCTTTGCTATATTATCCGGCAGTTTGGCGCAGGCACAGACTGAGAACTCTTCCCTCACCTACCATGTAGAATTAGGAGCTACTGCCGGAGACGGTACGTACGCTCCATTGTGGTTCACAGGAAACCGTTACGGATTAGGAAGCACAAATCCGAACTCGGGATATCTGTTGGCAGGAATCTCTTACGAGAAACAATTCAAACGCGGATGGCGTATTGAAGCCGGACTAGACATGGCGGGAGGAATTCATCAGGCACAAGATGTGTTCATTCATCAGATATACAGTGATTTTTCCTGGAAGATGCTGACACTGAGCATCGGAAGTAAGGAACGCCCGGGTTTTCCGCTGACCAAGAACACAGCACTAAGTAGCGGAATGATGGTGGAAGGGCCTAACACGCAACCGATTCCGCAAATCAGAGGAGAAATCAAGGAGTTTCTGAACGTGCCGGGCACAAAGGGATGGCTGGCTTTTAAAGGACACATTGCATACGGTTCATTTACAGACAATGGCTGGCAAAAGGATTTTGTACAACCAGGGCAGTATTTCACAAAAGATGTGCTTTACCATAGCAAATCGCTTATGCTGCGGTTAGGTAACAAGGAAAAACTGCCATTGGAATTTGAATTCGGCCTTTTAATGGCGACACAGTTTGGTGGTGACCGCTATCTGAAATTGGAAGATGGAAGTACAGAGAATGTGCTGGACATGCCGGACAATTTGAAGGCTTACTGGAAAGCTTTTTTCCCTCAAGCAGGAGGAAGTGATACTCCCGAAGGAGAACAAGTAAACGTGGAAGGGAACATGTTAGGAAGCTGGAACTTCGCACTGAATTACTATTTGGGACAATGGAAGTTCCGGGCTTATCTGGAACATTATTTTGAAGATACATCGCAGATGTTTTGGGAATATGGACGCTGGAAAGACGGACAAATCGGACTGGAAATTACTTTTCCGAAAAACCGGTGGATAACTTCGGCCGTATGGGAAGGACTTTGCACAAAGGACCAAGCAGGTCCCCTGTTATTTGATAGCTTTTGGGGACAGTTTCCTGAATACCAAATCAGCGCCGACGATAATTATTACAATCATTATATTTATGGAGGCTGGCAGCACCAAGGTATGGGCATGGGCAACCCATTGCTTCCAGGACCGGCCTATAATGCAGACCATAGTATTTCTTTCCGGAGTAATCGCGTAAGAGCACATCACCTGGGCATCAGCGGACAGCCTTCTCCGGAGTGGGGATACCGCATGCTGATTTCATTTGCCCGTCACTGGGGCACATACGACATTCCTCTTGACCAACAAAGAAAACAATTCAGTTCGCTCTATGAAGCAACTTATACACCGAAATGGGCAAAAGGATGGAGTGCTTCGGCTGCACTGGGACTTGACCGAGGTAATTACTTGGGTAATTCTACAGGAGGCATGCTAACCATCAGAAAAACAGGAGTTATTTTTTAATTGAAGAAAGAAGTATGAAACGAATTTTCTATATAGGGCTTTGCATGATGGTACTGGCCATGATATGCAACGACTGCAAGAAGGAACCAATAAACACTGAGATTGAAGGACACTGGCAATTATTGGAATTTACTACGAAAGCAGACAATGAGGTGCATCCGTGCGAACGCATCTATTACAGTATACAGCTTTGGGTAGTGGAAGTGGCAGAGAAGCAAGGGCCACAGGGATTGACTCCTTTCCGCGGAAGATACCAGTACGATGAAGCAAGTAATAGCATCACCATGAACGACATGAGCACGTATGACCTTCCAGAAAACTCCCGTCCGGCTGAGGTATGGGAACTGGAGCCCTACGGACTAAACGATGTGAATACGACGTTCAAGGTAGTGGAAACAAACGGGAAATACATGACCTTAGAGTCTGATTATGCCATATTAAAGTTTAAGAAATTCTAAAGCAAAAGGCATATAATCAGAAGAAAAGCCCCGACTGTCATTGGCAGTACGGGGCTTTTTCTATATCTTTGCAGGGTAAAATTTGATTATTTATGGAAAGAAAAGTAGCACTAATCACAGGTATTACAGGACAGGACGGATCGTTTCTGGCTGAATTTTTATTGGAAAAAGGTTATGATGTACACGGTACTATTCGCCGCTCTACATATTCCGGAGCATACCCGTTCACTTTCCGGCAGCTTATTAGGGTATA
>NZ_QSQT01000046.1:11423-21939 GCF_003437535.1 Phocaeicola plebeius | reverse complement strand
TTGTACGCTGTTTGACAACATTTTAATTGATATACATAAGTTTAAATCACTTCCCTATATAAAGATAGAGTTGAGATATATGTACAATTTAAGGGTACCTATAAGGTTGTTAAGTTTGAAGACGTGAAATTTTTTCGGTTGATAAAGATGCATCATGTAAAATACATAGCTATTGAATATAAGACAAAATATATTTCACAAAAAATGGAATCTCCAGAAACGTCTAATTTTATAAAAAAACTTATGGTCTTTAATTTGCAATTGATAGGATCCATTGAAGCCATTCTTGTGTCCAATTTAACAATGAGAGGAAATGAGATTTGTGATATGCTAAATGAACGTATAAAAAATGAATCCAGATTATTTTGAAGTCAGACTAAATAGGTTGTTGATTTTCTGCTGAATATTGAAATGAAAGCATAATGGTTGTAAAGCCATGAAGTCTTACATTGATACAGTTGATGATATAAAGGTTACTGCAATAACAGGTTTAACCAACTCTAATGGTATCAATTGAGGCTGGCTCAAAATAAGTTTGAAGTTTATTTGAGCCAGCCTCTTCAAATTGGATTTGCGTTTATTCAATCATTTTCTTCAAAGTATTTTTCATGACTTCATGGTCGCGGAAGTCGTTGCGGAGCTGATAGTGTCCAGACTTGTCTACCAGCACATACGAAGGAATACCGTCAATTTTGAACTGTTCGCAAAGGTACTTCCATTGCTCGTTGTTCAGGCGGAAATGTTTTCCTTTGATGTTTGGAATCGCCTGTTTGTAAGTGACGAGAGGAGACGTTTCGTTGGCCAGGTAAATCCATACCAGGTTGTCGCTCTTCAGTTCCTGTTCCTTCAGCGGTTCGTTGGCACGGATAGACATGCGGCAAGGTCCGCACCAGGTGTTCCAGAAATCTACCAGGATGACTTTTCCCTTGTAGGGCGCGATGAGGGCTTCGAAGAGCTTGTCCGGGGTTACTTCGGGTGTCTTTTCGATGATGGCTTTTCCTTCTACCTCCTTGAGAGCAATCTGCGCGTTTTCCAGCATTTTCAGAATCGCATCCCGGTAGAACGGGTTGTGTACGCTTTCAAGTATTTTCCGGTCGGTTTCGGTCAGTGAGATATTCGCGGCTTTTTGTACTAAGGGTAAAACCCGTTGCAGGTCTTCGGCAAAGGTGCCTTTTAGTTTTGCTTCTTCAGGCCAGTCGATGAGTGGATTGGAGATGCTGCGGGCATAGGACATGATATTTTCTCCCATTAGCAGTTGCTCGTCGGCAATAGGGAAGAGTTTGCACAATGCGGCACGGTTTTCGGCTGTCAGCGAGTCTATTTTAATGTCCAGCGGTTTGTTGCGGTCCCATTGGTTATGTACCATCCGGTAATTATATGTACGAAGAGCGTCGCCTTGGGCCATAGCTTCCACAGCTTCCTGTTTCAATTTTAGCAGGGCTAGTTCTTTTCCTACAGATGGCAGGTCGCTTTGTGCGATACTGTCGGAAAGTGACTGGTAAAGTTGGACGACATGCTGTGTATATTCGGCGGCCGTCATCTTGTAGTCTGCGGATTCCTTTGAAAAAAGATTCATGCTGTAAGGTTTATCCGGATACAATGCGGAAGAGGTCAGACCTGCGTATGTGCCTGTGGCATAGCATCCTGGTGCGCTTTTGAAAGGAGGAAGCTGTTTTTTCTGCGTCCGGCGGTCCAAGAGCATCTGTCCGCTTTGGTGCATGTCAATATACAAATCAATTTCTTCGCCCGGAGCCAGCCAGAACCGGTTTACTCCTATTCCCGCAAGGACAAAAGCTTGTGCAGATCCATACTGCCAGAACTTGAATTCGGCCTCTCCCGTATTGGGATTGACGGGGGCGGTGAAAGATTGCTGTCCGTTCAGTAGGGTATTGACATAAAGATTCACTTCCTTTGCCAGTCCCTTCCGATAACCTGAAAGATGGACATGTACTGCGGTTTCACCCATTTTGAATAAGGGAGCGGGAAGGGAAGAAGGTACGGCCTCGTTCGCACGGATGACTTCGGCCGGGATGTCAGACGGCACGGTGGCTTCCGTTTTTCCCGTCAGGTCGATACCGAACAGTTTGAAACATTCGTTGCAGTCGGATTCAATGAAGTCGAACGAGCGTGTATCGCGGGGGAGGGGTTCAAAGCTCAGCCGGAAGGAGGCTTCTCCTGTTTCGGGCATCCAGAAAAGAGAATCGGCTTCAATGCCCTGTGTGCCTTTCAAGGCATATTTCTTGCCGTCGGCTTGCAGGTAAGATTCGGAACTGATTTTTATCCAGTAATGCGGGCGGAAGTAGGCGTCCGTATAAAGCACCGTAGCCGTGTCGCTCAGTTCCACTTTCGAAATGTCGAGGGTCATGGTGTTGGTTGACTCGATGAAGGGGTTTTCTACGCTTCTGGTGACAGGTGTGTTTGCGGTGGTGCCCAGCCATGCTGTGGCGGCCAATGCCAGTAGGGCCATTTTCTTTTTCATGTGGATTCAGGTTTTATTGTTTGTGTAAATATAAGTAAAGGCAGATTAAAGACAAAGAATGTGTCTGTTTTTTAGAAATCTATATCTTTTCTCATTGTCAATTCTCTTCATAGACTCCTTCCCGCGGTAGAGGTTTGTCGAGGTTGGCTACACCTAAGGCAGTGATGGCGGTGACAGTTGCCGTATGCTCCAGGTATTCCGGGATGTTCTTGGTAAACAAATCACGTTCCGTATGCCAGATTTCCCCATAATTGAAATTATATCCTTTGACATCTTTTGTGGTAAATCCGTATGTCGGGACACCATACGTGGCAAATACTTCCGAGTCGGTGCCACCCGCCACCTTCGGTAGTTTACGGGGCGGCCGCACGGTTACTTTAAACGGGATGTCTGCCCGAATCTTTTGGATGGGTTGGGTTATCTTGACGAAATCATCATACATCGCTTGCGAGACAGCTATTCCGACGGGAGGTTCCGGCCCACCGTCACGGTTGAATACGTTGACAATCTTCGGCAACTCCTGCTGATGTTTCTTGCAATAAGCTTTCGAGCCTAACAGCCCGAACTCTTCTCCGGCAAAGGCGATGAAGAGGATGGTTCTCTTGGGTTTGGCTCCCGACAATGCCAGCATACGGGCCGCTTCCATCATGGGAGCAATCCCTGTGCCACAGTCGATGCCGCCTGTACCCGTATCAAAGGCATCTAAGTGTCCGCAGACGATGACTTGCTCGTCCGGGTACTTGCTACCCCGTATCGATGCCACCACGTTGTGATATTTAATTGGTCCGAGTTTGAAATGATTGCGGATATCGAACTCCAGCAGGAAGTCTTCCCGCCGTTCTTTTACCATCTGAGCAATGATGTCGAATTGATGCCGGTCGAGCTTGATGTCAGGAACTTCCGGCAGGTTGTCGAACGTCATGCTGTCAATCATCTTCCGGTCATAGAGCGCGCGGATGGGTACCTCTGATGACTGAATGAATCCTAAGGCACCGGCTTCAACCATCTCATGGTAGTAAAGCGCCGGGAATTCCTTATAAGGAATCATCTTGTTGTTTTCACCTTTCTCTCTGTTTCTTTTTCGGAGTTCGGCATTCTTCTGGTCGATTTCCTTATTTTCCTGTTTGATAGCCTGACGAATAGAATCAGCCTGTGCCGTCCGGTCGATGGGCCAGCCGTTGTTTGTGCCGGAAATCAGTACCCAGGCTCCTTTTAATTTGAGTTTGATGCGTTCGAATTCCTGGTCGGTACGGGGCTCCATCAAAACGTGGCCACGCTGTACCCCTTTCGTTCCGGAAGTATACGAAGGAGTGGCGAAATGGAGGGTCATTCCATGGTCGTGGCTCAACAACTTTCCAAACCAAGGCCCGCGGTTAAAACCGACAGAGAGTTCGCCGGCTTCTTCCAGCTGAGCGTCCAGCCCCCACTTTTTGTATTCGTGTATCATCCATTCGGCAGCATTCTCATACGCATCCGACCCGATGGGGCGTCCGCCAAAGCGGTTAGTCAGTATATCCAGCTGGTGTGTGGCCTGATTATCCTGGTGTCCGATTTCAATAATCCTCTCAACGACGGCTTTCTGAGCGAAGAAAGGCTGTATCCATAATGACAAAAATGCAGTGCAGCAAACTAGTAGTTTTTTCATGTGTCAAAGAATTGAATGTTTTTGGTTGCAAAAGAAACGATAAAGCAGGTAAAATCAAAATAAAGAGTAAGCTTTTATTTAAAGAATCTTTATAACTTCGGCATTTCCGGTTCTGTAAATACCGGTTTGTGTGTCTTTCGGTTGTCACCGGGTAAAAAGAAAAAATCCCGTAAAATCAATGTTTTACGGGACTTTTTCTTTTTATCCGGAGAGACAGGATTATAATTTTTGTTTTCTAAATCATTATGAATCAATATTTTAATTCGGCTCAATTTTTCAAGTGTAACGATTTAGTAACTGAAAACTGTCTTTTTGTGTCACTCATAGACTTTCACTTGTCCACTTTATCTGCTATTGACTTCAGATGCGAATTGATGTTATCTAAACTAGTCTGGCGGTCAACCAATGGGATATATGTCGAATCAACATCTACAGAATAGTGTGGCAAATCTTTCAGAAACAAATTGATGGTTGTTCTACCATGAATAGTAAACACTTGATTTTATATTACTCATATTCTGCAAGTTCTTCCTAGATTATCATATTTTACTTGTCGATGTATTTTCCCGAAGGCGTGATTATAAATTCATAATGATTTCAAGCATCTTCTCTTGATGTTCAACCATATCATCAACATTCCATTCTAATCCAAATGGACGTTTTAAGGTATCATCTTTGATACCAGCATCGTAATTATCTTGGCATATTTGTAACATGATTCTGAATTTTAATGAAGCAACGCTTACTTGGTTGGATTTTGTATCAAGATAGCGATTCTTTTTATCAATAGGATTCCAGTTGGATCCAGAACTATTTGCATCAGAACCTATCATAGCAAAATTACCAAAGCAATTTATATCTTGCAAGTTAATTAGCATATTATCCCCAGCCTTGGCTTGTGGATAATAATGCTCCAAACTTTTTCGTGTTCGAGAGAAATAGAAATTTTTAAAAGGTTCTAACTCAAAGTCACTACAACCTAATGCTCTAAAAAACTCCATTCTATTACGGGAGCCTTTCTTTTCTTTGTTACCTCGAAGTTCTTCCGCATATTTCTTCCAAAGCTTATAATCTGTATAGTTAAAAACATACAGAGGTATATTGCATGATCCAGTAGGATAAACACTATTGAAATCTCGATTCGCTCTTTCTAATTCGACGTTTAATTCATCACAATTAAGAATAGTTTCGTCAAAACTATTAGGCTTAGGCTGATTTATTTCGTTAAGTTTACCCGTATCAAGATACACATCAAAGAAATACTTATCAGCTAGTTTTCTTAAAAAATCCACATAATCATTAAGGTCATAATTCTCAAATAAGTGATATAAACAATAGAACAGATAGTTTTTTCTTTGCTTAGGCGTGAAAGCAACTTCAAACATAGACAGTAATTGAATCACTTCGTTTTGTTGTACTTTATTATCATCGTACAAATCCTTAAGGTAGGCAGCCTTATTACCCTTCTTATAATAATATTGCAATTTCCATGGATTCTCAATAGCCCTATCTTCACCATTTGCGTGGTGTATAACATAGTTATCGAGAAAATATTTAGCCAAAAGGAGATTGTAGGCGAAGTCCTTAACGAACTTTGGAGTAAGATTTACCTTCTTGAACTCTTTAATTAGTTCTTTATCGTCAAGTGTAAAGCTCAAAGGATTAAAATCATCTTTATTCCGCAATCTTGTAATTTTCAAAACAATCAATAGAAAATTCGGAAAGTCAATAATTGGCTGGAAATTATCATTCTTGTCTACTTCATCATCTTTATCTATCGTTTTTATGGACGAATTTAAAAGTTCTGAAATAGTTTTCATTCCTAATGACAAAAATAAGCATTCATTAGAACTTGGAAACTCGTCGAAAGACTCTATAACAAAATCGTCCATAGTTTTACCGAAGACAGTTGTCATATCTGGAAGTTTCTGCTGAATGTAGAAACTCATGTCGCTACAAGCCTCCCATATACGACTAAACTTCTCCATAGCGTCCTCATCACCTATCAACTGTTCGCTGAGTTTAGCTTTTACTATCTCATGCTTTTCTAACTGCTCACCACGAGAATTCATAACCTCAAAATAGTGATTTAAATCCACATCTTTTGGCACACGATAATGAATAATATGCACTTTGTTCAAGAAAAAATCCTTGAATGCATCTATGTCAGCCTTCTTCTCGCCAACAATGTCTTTAATTGCTTCCTTCGCATAACTGAATCCATCGACAATGCCCTTATCTTTTTCTTCACCAAACTTAGGCATCTTTTCTATTGTCATAGCTGAAACCTTTCTTGCAGAATATGTAAGACAATTTGCAATTGTTTCTATGCCCAAAGCCTTCAAGATGATGTAGATTGTTGTAAGTCGTTGCTGACCATCGATAACCTCAAAAATATTTTCATCTCTTTTGTATGTGACAAGAGTGCCAATATAGTAAACGGACTTCTCCAACGAATCATGTACATCCTTTATTAAGGCGTATATTTCTTCACGCCCCCAAGCATAATTACGCTGATAGATAGGTATCTTGTATAATATAGACACCCCGCTGTTTGAGAAATATATGTCATTAATCGAACATTCTTCAAGAATATTTTTCAAATCTTTCATTGTAATCAATTTTTATAAAAACCGTTTATTTGAAAAAAATACAGATAGTTTTCATACACACCATCTATCTCATCCTTTAGATTCTTTAATGTATCTCCTTTACCACTATACTCATAGCATTCCTGCGCCCAACCATCTTTAATATCATCATTCGAAAGAGGATTGATTTTGTCTGCCAAAGCACTCAATAATGAAGATGGAGTATCTTGCTTGACAATCAATTTATACATATTGAATGCATTGATTTTATCACTCAACCCCATAATATAATTCTGTGCAGAATGCCAACCAAGATTAGTGTATTGGGCCCTTAATGAATAAGCCCAAATGAATGCGTATACAACAAATTGTTCAAATAGTTCCATGTCTTCTTTTGTAGGATATGTTTCTGGGCAGAATCTATCAACGTAAAGCAGAACCGAAGTATCAAACAAAAGGCGTGCTATACCATTACCTATTCCTTTTTTAAAATGTCTATCCAATGTTTTAACTATAATATTATCATTAATATAGAAGCCCTCATATTTGTTGTTGTTCTGAATATCCTTTAGTATATTATAGTAGTGCTTTGTATATTCAAAAAACGGTTTACCTGCAATTATTGGAGTGTCTAATTGGAACGCATTTACATTTCGAGTACCAGAGACAAAAGGCATAGCAGAAGAGTTGACCATATCTGCATAACAATAGGCACTTTTGTAGAATTGGGCATAAGGTGTTCTTGAAAAACGTGTGATACCTTTGAACATATGAATGTTGTGTTCATTTAAAACATTTGCCTTATTGCCACTTACCCATTCTTTGATACGATATAGGTAATTACCAAAGAAATCTGCTAAAGCACTTTGTGAAACCTGTTCCCAATCCTTTACTATCTTTTCTGTTTCATCCTCACTAATGGTATTCATTTCGCGAAGATGGTATGCTTTCAACAAATCATGAGGATAAAGAGCTTTACCTCGTGCATTTTGAGAATCAAAGAACTGGAATGCTTCCGATACATCGGGAGTTATGACAACAATTAACTCACACATATTCTCAATATAGTCCCTAAGACGCTCCATTTCTCTTTGGTGTTCAGTAGCCGAATCGCTATCTTGCAACTTTAATCCGACCCTACGGTTAAGTGCATTATAGTTGTTTGCAATATTATGATTATTGTGCACATTATTATATATTTTCTGCTGCAAGAACTCAATGCCATCTACGCCTAATGCAGTCAAAAGTAATGAGAATGTTATAGTACGTTGCAAACCATCAACAATATCATATTGTTCCTTATCCTTTGCCTTGTGAAGGATAAGTGTACCCACCCTGTATCTTTCCTTGTTGCTATTCTTCGCTTCAATAATGTCATCAAGCAATTGTATGGCATTACGAGCTGTCCATTTGTATGGACGTTGATAAATAGGTACACATAGGCTTACATCGTTAATTGGCTCTCCACTATTAGTAATAGTAATGGTTTTGCGAAGGAGCAAATCACCTATAGTAGTTATTGATAATGTTAGATTATGATTCATATTCAGCAAGTTCCTTTGAAATTGTCATATTATACTTATTGATATACTTTCCTGTTGGCGTGATCATAAACCTAGATGTACCAAGATTAATATTATCCAGTTTTAACGCCCTATACCTAGAATGACCTGCTTTTTCAGCCATATAGAGAAACAGAGTTTTCACTTTCTGAGATGCGCAGGCCTCCAACAATGTTGGAATCAAATTGGGGCGAATGGTTGTCAAGTAGACTTTAATATTTGCTGTATTTTTGTAGCCATCTTCGTTTATTTTGTAGATACCAACCTAAATTTATAGTAAAAATGTTCTTTTTATTTTGTCCAACCAAACATTTTACTCAAATATTAGCGAATTTTTTATGGAGAGTCATTCCCCAATTCATATTTTTAGCGAATTAGACACAAAAAGGATACATATAACTATATACAATAAGACCTTTTTCATCCAAGAGAAAAAATGGGAGCTATGTGTATTTCCTTTCGCCTTGCCCAAAACTGTATCCCAGGCATCCGGTTTTACACTCAGTTTAGAACTGAACTGTGTGATTTCACCGTTAAGCGACAGACGAATCATAATACCAGCTTTTCCTTCCTTGTTCAGATAGTTCTTTCTTAGATAGAACAGAATCTTAAATGTACTCTTACTCATATCCTTTTTTAATTTAGCTCCGTTACAGTGGGTGTAATGACTTCCCTCTGCAAAGGAATAATTAATAATTGGGTTACAAGCAGACATTTGAACGTCAATGAGCGACAAATCAAGGACTTACATCGAAAATCGTTACAGAAGATTTTCCCGATTTTCCTGTAACGATTTTGTAACGGAACTTTGTCTGAAGTGGGCATTTGAATGTCTGGGTCAACGTAATAATCTGAGGGGTAAATCCGATAAATTTATATCTTTGCCGGAAAGAAAATCAGCAAAAGTTATGGAAACCAGCGGTTACCGTCTCCTTCTTCCTGAAGGGACATTGGATTATTTCATCATTTCGGATGTAAAGGAAAGCAGTACGGAAATAGTGATTTACCTGGAAGAGAAGAACGAAGTTCCCGGTGAATACTCAAGCATGCAGGTGGAAAGCAAAGGCTTTTATGAACCGGTAGTAGTTCAGGATTTCCCGATTCGTGGCAAGAAGCTTTTCCTGAATATCCGCCGTCGCCGATGGATTGTAAAGGATGAGGGACGCTATGTGAGCCGTAACTGGAAACTGGTTGCAGAAGGCAGCCGCATAACGCATGATTTTGCGTCTTTTTTAAAAGAACTATATTGATACCCTTCCTGTAAGCTGCAAGCTTCTAGGCCTTCTCTTCGGGGTGAACGGTGAACTTCTTGAGCGTCAGTACCGCAATCATCTGAGCGGTTACATGAGCTGGAACCAGCTGTCCCATGCGGAAGAATGGGTACTCTTCGAAAAGAACATCGGCCCGTATGTAGGCATTGATGAAGTCAGCCTGTCACAGGGCGAACTCTATACAATCCTGATAAACAAGGAGAAAAGAGGACGTTCGGGAAGTATCATTGCAATCATAAAGGGTACGGACGTCAGGACTGTCACATCCGTCCTGCTAAAGCTTTCCAGACGCAGACGCTTCCAGGTCAGGGAAATAACCCTTGACATGGCTCCGAACATGGAACAGACGGCACGTATCTGCTTCCCGGCCGCGCGCCGCGTGACGGACCGTTTCCACGTGCAGAAACTGGCTTATGAAGCGGTTCAGGAAATGAGGGTGAAGGCACGCTGGGAAGCCCTGGATGAGGAATCCATACAGATGGCACATGCCAGGGCATGCGGAAAGATATATCATGCTCCGGTATTTGAAAACGGGGATTCAAGAAAACAGCTGCTGGCCAGAAGCATCTATCTTCTCTACAAAAAAGAATCCTTATGGACTGAATCACAGCGCGTGCGTGCCGGTATTCTCTTCAGAGAGTATCCTGATATAAAGAAAGCATACTATCTTTCCATGAGACTGGGATTGATTTACCATCAGTGCAGACATAAGGACGTGGCATTGACAAGACTTGCAAGGTGGTATGATGAAGTAGACAAATCAGGCTTCCTTGCCTTTGGAAGAGTGGCAAGATCCATACAGACACATTATCTGGAAATCATAAACTTCTTTGAAAAGCGTTCCACAAACGCTGCATCTGAATCCTTTAATGCTAAAATAAAGAACTTTCGTGCGCAGTTCAGGGGAGTTAAAGACAAGGCATTCTTTTTGTACAGACTGACTAAAATTTATGCCTAAACAATAAATC
>NZ_QSQT01000046.1:0-11367 GCF_003437535.1 Phocaeicola plebeius | reverse complement strand
GAATGTCTTTCGGTTGTCCACCGGATAAATAGAAAAAGTCCCGTAAAACGTTGATTTTACGGGACTTGTCTTAATTTGACTACCTAATGTCTTAGGTTTCAGCGGAGAGACAGGCTCTCGAACCTACATATTCAAGAAATATCATAAAATTGCAAATCATTAATAATCAAGCACTATTTGGAATACATAGTAAATCTAAATCTTTCTGAATATCTTTTGCTATTCCAAATATTGGGTGTATATTTGGGTGTAGAATTTCAAACGCACCCAATTATGAATATCAAACGAAACATCATTTTTGCATTGGAAAGCCGGAAAAAGAACGGTGTGCCAATTGTGGAGAATGTCCCCATCCGTATGCGTGTCATATACGCAAGCCAGCGCATTGAGTTTACAACGGGTTACCGCATCGATGTAGCCAAGTGGGATTCCGACAAGCAGCGAGTGAAGAACGGGTGTACCAACAAACTAAAGCAAAGTGCATCTGAAATCAATGCCGATCTGCTGAAATACTATGCCGAAATTCAAAACGTGTTCAAGGAGTTTGAGGTACAGGAAACCATGCCCACTACCCAACAGCTAAAGGACGCATTCAACCTGCGGATGAAGAATGCCAACGAAGAACAGCAGGAAGAAGCACAGATAAGTTTTTGGGAGGTGTTCGATGAATTTGTAAAAGAATGCGGCAATCAGAATAACTGGACTGAATCCACATACGAAAAGTTTGCAGCCGTTAAAAATCACCTCAAGGAGTTCAAGGAAGATGTGACCTTTGAATATTTCGATGAGTTCGGATTGAACGAGTATATCAATTTCCTGCGTGACAAGAAAGACATGAGAAACAGTACCATCGGTAAACAAATGGGATTCCTCAAATGGTTCCTGCGATGGAGCTTCAAGAAAGGACATCATCAGAACATTGCATACGATACGTTCAAACCGAAACTGAAAACCACCTCGAAAAAAGTAATCTTCCTGACTTGGGATGAACTGAACAAGCTGAAAGACTACCAGATACCCAAGGATAAGCAATACCTGGAACGTGTCCGGGATGTTTTCCTGTTCTGTTGCTTTACCAGTCTGCGTTATTCAGATGTTCGCAACCTAAAGAGAAGTGATGTCAAGTCCGACCATATAGAAGTCACCACCGTTAAAACGGCAGATAGTCTGAGTATTGAACTGAACAAGTACAGTAAAGCCATACTTGAAAAATACAAGGACATCCATTTTGAAAACCACATGGTATTGCCTGTTATCAGCAATCAGAAAATGAATGATTATCTGAAAGAACTGGGAGAACTGGCAGAAATTAACGAACCTATACGTGAAACCTACTATAAAGGGAATGAGCGCATAGATGAAGTTACCCCGAAATACGCATTGCTCAGTACTCATGCAGGAAGAAGAACATTCATCTGTAATGCGCTGGCTCTAGGTATTCCGGCACAGGTTGTAATGAAATGGACAGGACACAGTGATTATAAAGCCATGAAGCCCTACATTGACATAGCCGATGATATTAAGGCTAATGCAATGAACAAGTTTAACCAACTATAAAAGTATCAGTCTGTTTCACAGATTATCCATTATTAGAGTTATCTTTGTTAAGTAATAGTTAGTAATATGGAAAATAACAACGAACATAATATAAAGAAAGGTCATTTTGATGCCTTTGTCCATGCTGTCGGTTCGGAAATAGAACAGGCACAAGTCCGACTCATTACCGCAGCCAATGCCCAGATGTTGTTCCATTACTGGAAAATGGGGAATTATATACTGTACCACCAACACCTACATGGGTGGGGTGGTAAAATTATCAAAAAATTGGCACAGGCAATCAGATTCAATTATCCTGAAAAGAAGGGATATTCGGAGCGTAATCTTACTTATATGTGCCAGTTTGCCCGTTTATATCCGTTAAATGTACTTCGTAGTTTTATTGAAGCAGATTCAATACTGTCGGTCCCAAATATTCAAAACATTACTAATGAAGTCCTTAAGCTCAATAGCGGACAATTTACGCAGGAGCTTACTGCGCAAATACAATCTACAGATAATCAATCTTTAGAAATTACGCAGGAAGTTCCTGCGCAATTTCTAAATGTGGCAAAAACAGTATCTGCCATTTATCAAATAAAGATTGAGGAAATAGAAAATTTATTCTTGGCATCACCGATTGCAAGGATAAATTGGGCAAGCCATATGGTCATACTCAATAATCCGCTACCATTGGGCGTAAGGTATTGGTATATTAAACAATCTGTAGAAATGGGTTGGAGCAGTAATGTGCTGAAAATGCAGATTGAAAGTAATCTGTATGACAGACAAATCAAGAGTAACAAGGTAAACAACTTCACTGCCACACTTCCGGCACCTCAAAGCGATCTTGCCAATTATCTGTTAAAAGACCCGTATATCTTTGACTTGGCAGGAGCAAAGGAAAAGGCTGACGAAAGGGATATAGAAGAACAGTTGGTAAAGCATGTAACCCATTACTTGCTGGAAATGGGTAACGGCTTTGCTTTTGTTGCCAGACAAAAACATTTCCAGATTGGGGACAGTGACTTTTTCGCCGACCTGATTCTATATAATATCAAGCTCCACGCCTATGTCGTCGTGGAATTGAAAGCAACGCCATTCAAACCGGAATATGCAGGGCAGTTAAATTTCTATATCAATGTTGTAGATGATAAACTGAGGGGAGAAAATGATAACAAGACCATCGGTCTTTTGCTGTGCAGGGGTAAGGATGAGGTCGTGGCACAATATGCCTTGGCTGGATATGACCAGCCGATAGGTATCAGCGACTATCAATTGAGCAAGGCAGTACCCGAAAATCTGAAATCTGCCCTACCGAGTATAGAAGAAGTGGAAGAAGAACTGACCTTATTCCTTGACAAGGACAAGAACCCATAATATAAAGTATATGGCAGGAAAGATACAGACGATGATTCCCCAATATGGAGAACTCAACAGAATATACAGAGACTATATAGATAATTACGCTTTTTCTTTTGACAGGCAGAAATTCATATCGGATTTCTATCAGGAGTATAATGACATGAAATCCTTTGAAGCCGCTATCCTTGAACTGGTGCTTGACAAGCAAAAAGAGCAATACACCTTGATACTCAACAGCCTGAAAACTGAAATAGAAAAGAGCATACAGGCTTATGAGATACGCCCGTTAAGTGACAGAGCCATAGAACGTGCTTGCTATCAGCACATGGAAAGGTATTCTCAGGAAATTGAAGCCCAGCTGGATGTTACAAGAAGTCTGAGCAAGCCGCTGAATGAAGCCAACAACAGGTATGATTCCATTGGTTACAGGGAGCATACAGCCGAAGAGGAAAAACAGGCAGAGAAAGAATATGAACGCTGCAAGGCTGAATATGACAGGGAAAAAGCCAAACTGAACAAACTCTATGACCAGCAAAAGGCTGCAAGAACAGAGGCATTCCAATATATGAAGAACTGTTGTGCGGACATATACCGTCAAAGCTGCCTTTTTCTGGATATATTGAAGAAATACATTCCTGACGGAAAGCAAGAGAATAAATCAAGCGAGCCAATCAGTCAGCAGGAAACGACAGAAGAACAACAGGAATATTTCAGCATGAAATTACTTTCGCTCATTCATGAGGTGTGCAAAGGAGAACAGTTCGAAGAAATTTCCGCACCAGATTTCTATGCCAATATGAATCTTCACCCCTGCAACTGTAAGCTGAAAATAAAACCGAGAGAGAAAATACGTGTATGCTATCTGATATTCCTGATGAGCGAGAAACTCTCCAAACAGGACAGGGACAAATGGAAAGACAGAATACTGAAACTGCTGGATATTGACGACAGCTACTACAAATCCAAGTACAAGGAGCCTGTTTCAGATTTCCCCAGTGACAGCAACCAAAATTTCGCCAAGGAAATGGAACATATATTCAGATAATCCGTGATATATCCTGATACTTTACGAAAGTTCCACTTTTACCACTCAAAATAATTTTTGAGTGGTATTTTTGTTTTCTGATATTCAATAAGATACAATGATATTCAGTTTGTACCGTCCCCATCCTTACCACTCATAACCCTACCTAATTTTGCATCGTTCGAGAACAGAAATAACAGCCAGTGCGCAGGGCTGATTGTTTAACGACTAAATAGATTGGACGATGACAAATATCCAAGAATTATTATCAAAACCCGTCTGGCAAATGACAGGCGAAGAATTCATATTCCTGAGTAAGCACGCTTCAGGTCAGGCCGAAGCATTGCCGCAACCCGTTACAGACACGGAAAAGAAGTATGTGTACGGAATACTCGGTATAGCCAAACTGTTCGGGTGCAGTCTGCCCACTGCCAACCGCATAAAGAAAAGCGGTAAGATAGACAAGGCGATTACCCAGATAGGGCGCAAGATTATAGTTGATGCAGAACTGGCTCTTGAACTTGCCGGAAAGAAAACAGGAGGACGGAAATAATGGGAGGTATGCTTATGGACTATATGAGAGAAATAAAGGAAATATCTGCAGAACAGGCGATAATCCTTTGGCAAGCCTCACGTCTGAGCCTATCGAAAATCTATGAGAAAGCACCTGAGATTTTAAAAGTGCAAGGTTCGGTCATTGGCACACTGGGCAATTTCAGTGCATCCATAGGCAAAGCCAAAAGTAAAAAGACTTTCAATGTGTCGGCTATTGTAGCCGCCTCATTGAAAAACGGTACGGTACTACGGTATGTGGCAGAACTTCCGGAGAACAAAAGGAAAGTCCTTTATGTGGACACGGAACAAAGCCATTATCACTGCCTGAAAGTCATGAAACGTATTTTACGGCTGGCCGGTCTTCCTGATGACAGGGACAATGAACATCTGGAGTTTCTCGCTTTGAGGAAATACACGCCCGAACAGCGCATCAGGATTGTCGAACAGGCTATCTATAATACACCGGACATAGGGCTTGTAATCATAGACGGCATCCGTGATATGGTATATGACATCAACAGTCCGGGAGAATCGACACGCATCATATCCAAGTTGATGCAGTGGACGGATGACAGGCAAATACACATCCATACGATACTCCACCAGAACAAAGGCGATGAAAACGCAAGAGGGCATATCGGTACGGAGCTGAACAACAAGGCGGAAACCGTTCTTCTCGTGGAAAAGGACAAGAGCAACGGGGATATAAGCAATGTTTCGGCCATGCACATACGTGCAATGGATTTCGAGCCTTTCGCTTTCCGTATCAACGACAATGCATTGCCTGAACTCATAGAGGGGTACAGACCCGAAGCGAAGAAACCCGGAAGACCGGAAGAGGAAAAGTTCGACCCTTACAGGCATATTACCGAACAACAGCACCGCATAGCACTAGAAGCGGCTTTCGGACTGAAAGAGGAATACGGCTACAAGGATCTGGAAACCGCCTTAATCAAGTCTTATATGTCAGTAGGTGTAAAACTGAACCATCAAAAGGCGGTATCACTTATCACCATGCTCCGGAACAAACGGATGATAGTACAGGAGAACGGCAGGAAATACACGTTCAAGCCAGACTTTCACTATTAGACCGTCTAACCTGTAATCACTTCACTTTATTCGGCAGGTCTATATATTAAGGATAAAGCGAAGCGATTGCAGAGAATGTAAAACCGCTTCACTTTATTACCGTATCCTATATATACGAAAATAAAGTGAAGTGATTATACAGACCGTACTTCATAAAAAGGTACGGGCGAAAAGAGAAATAAATATTCCAACCATTATTCAAACACTCATCTTATTATGGATATACAAACAGCAAAACAAATCAGGATAGCGGATTTTCTGTACAGTTTGGGACATTCTCCCGTCAAGCAGCAAGGTATCAACCTGTGGTATAAATCCCCGTTACGGGAAGAGACAGAGCCCTCGTTCAAAATAAATACCGAACGCAACCAATGGTATGATTTTGCAATTGGTAAAGGTGGAAATATCATTGCACTGGCACAGGAACTCTACTATTCCGACTATGTACCTTATCTTCTACAGAAAATCGAGGAACAGACTCCGCACATCCGTCCCGTATCTTTCTCTTTTGGCAAGCAGTCATTTTCCGAACCGAGTTTTCAGGAGTTGGACATTGTACAGCTGACTTCTCCTGCCCTGCTTGCCTATCTACAGGAAAGAGGGATAAACACGGCACTGGCGAAAAGAGAATGTAAGGAAGCCCGTTTCACCCACAACGGCAAACGTTATTTCGCCATTGCTTTTCCGAACATATCGGGTGGATATGAAATCCGCAACCGATATTTCAAGGGATGTATCGCACCAAAAGAAATATCCCATATCAGACAGTCAGGAAAGCCAAGGAGTGCATGTTACGTTTTTGAGGGATTTATGGATTACCTTTCCTTTCTGACCTTAAGACTGGAAAGCTGTCCGCAATCACCCGACTTCGACAGACAGGATTACATAGTTCTTAATTCCGTAGCCAATGTTCCCAAGGCACTCTATCCGTTGGGAAGCTATGAGCGCATCCACTGTTTCTTTGACAATGACCGTGCAGGAATGGAAGCAATACAGCAAATCAGAAAGGAGTATGATGCTACCCGGTATATACGTGACGCCTCGCAAATCTACAGTGGATGTAAAGATCTGAACGAATATTTACAGAAACGAATAGCCGATAGGAAAGAGCAAGCGCAATCTGTCAAAAAGAGGAATGATACACTATCCAAGAAACCGAAAGGCTTCCGGTTATAGCCCACTATAACTACACGCTTCGCTTTCGTAGTTGTGGGCTCTCCCGAGGGGATTAGGGCTTTGCCCTAATGACCCACTCAGGGCGTTTCACCCCTGAGAACCCCGAGCAAAGAGTGACCCTCTCTTTGCAATCTCCGCTTATGGGTTACCCCTAAGAACCCCTCTGCGAAAGCGAGCAAAGTAAATCAATTGTAAACAAAGGAAAGAAGCTATGGCAACAAAATCAAGCATACATATCAAGCCTTGCAACATCGCATCGAGCGAGGCACACAATCGAAGGACTGCCGAGTATATGCGTAATATCGGGGAGTCCAGAATCTATGTCGTTCCCGAACTTTCCACCGATAACGAACAGTGGATAAATCCCGACTTCGGCACTCCCGAACTGCGAACTCATTATGACAATATCAAGCAAATGGTCAAGGAAAAGACCGGACGTGCCATGCAGGAAAAGGAAAGGGAACGCAAGGGAAAGAATGGAAAGATTATCAAGGTGGCGGGATGCTCACCCATCCGTGAAGGAGTATTGCTTATCAGACCGGACACCACACTGGCTGATGTACGCAAATTCGGTGAAGAGTGCCAAAGACGCTGGGGCATCACTCCGCTACAGATTTTCCTGCATAAAGACGAAGGGCATTGGCTGAACGGTCAGCCGGAAGCAGAAGACAAGGAGAGCTTCCAAGTCGGTAACAGATGGTTCAAACCAAATTATCATGCTCATGTCGTATTCGACTGGATGAACCATGAAACTGGAAAGAGCCGAAAGCTCAATGACGAGGATATGGCAACCATGCAGACCCTTGCTTCCGATATTCTCCTGATGGAACGTGGACAGGCAAAAGCTGTCACAGGTAAAGAGCATCTGGAACGAAATGATTTCATCATTGAGAAGCAGAAAGCCGAACTGCAACGTATAGAGGAAACCAAGCGACACAAGGAACAACAAGTAAGCCTTGCCGAACAGGAACTCAAACAGGTAAAAGCAGAGATACGCACGGACAAACTAAAGAAAACAGCCACCAATGCTGCTACCGCCATAGCAAGCGGTGTAGGTTCTCTTTTCGGAAGCGGTAAGCTGAAAGAACTGGAACATCACATCGAGCAGCTACATCAGGAAATTACCAAACGGGACAAAGCTACTGATGAATTAAAAATTCAGATACAACAAATACAGGAACAGCATAGCAGACAAATTCGTAATCTTCAAAGAATACATAATCAAGAACTTGAAGCCAAAGACAAGGAAATATCACGATTGAGCACCTTGCTTGAAAAAGCCCACAAATGGTTTCCCATGTTCAAAGAGATGTTGAGAATGGAAAAATTATGCGCTGTTATCGGGTTTACCAAAGACATGATAGAAAACCTCTTGACAAAGAAAGAATCCATACAATGTAGTGGCAAAATTTATTCCGAAGAACACAGGTGGAAATTTGACATCAAGAATGATATTTTTAGGGTTGAGAAACATCCGATGGATAGTGGTAAGCTTATGCTGACCATAAACCGACAACCCATAGTACAATGGTTTAAGGAACAATGGGAAAAGTTACAGCAGAATCTACGTAACTCGGTGCAGAGAGAGCAAAAATCCAGAGGATTTAGAATATAGAATAGCCTATTATTAATAAAATCAAGTATCTATGCATCCAAACAGATTGTTTTTATTACAGAATCAAAATCCTAAGAATTTATAAAAAATGAAGCCTAAAGAAGTTTTGGAAAAATGGATAGATTGCTTTAACAAAGCAGATGCTTATCATATAGCAGAGCTGTATGCTACTAATGCAGTAAATCATCAAGTCGCAAACGAACCAATAATTGGTAAAGAATCAATCTACAAAATGTTTGTGAATGAATTTGCCACTGCTAAAATGGTTTGTATGGTGGAAAATATTTTTGAAGATGGCGAATGGGCTATCATGGAATGGAAAGACTCTCTTGGACTTCGTGGATGCGGATTTTTTCATGTAAAAGATAACAAAATCGTCTTTCAAAGAGGGTATTGGGATAAACTTTCATTCTTGAAGCAACACAATCTTCCAATTGAATAAGTACTATCAGAATACGGACTGGGAAATTGAAATACCCAGTCCGAGTTATATAATGAATTTTACTTGTTAAACTATTTAAAGTCAGTTGGATAACAAACCATACCTTTCACATTCTCAGTAGCTCCAGGTATTAATTCAGCCACCATGCAATATTCATGAGAGACTTCGAAAGGAAATTCAATTCCTAAATCGATAGCCTTGCGATAGCCAAATCGAGGATAATACTCTTTATGCCCCAATACGACTGCTGTGCCGTAACCCAAAAGTGCTGCCCTCTGATGGGCTTACTGAATCAACATCCCCCCCAATTCCCTTACGCTGGAATTCCGGCAAGACTGCCAATGGAGCTACACTCAGGGATGTGACAGACTGGGTGTCACTATCTATCTTTACTTCTGTAAGTAAGATATACCAGACAATTTGTTTTTCTGTCATTTTCTTGTTCTTATCTAATTGTTAGGCTCATTGTTGTTATACATTGTTTAATTATAGATAAATCGTGAATATCCTTCTCTCTTAAATCGTAGCCCGAATGGAATACTTGTTGCCCTTTTGCAGAAATGCAAGGGATGCTTCTGCCTTCAAAGACTGCTGTTCCAAAATAGTCCGGTTGAAATTCATACCAGCCTCCATCCAAGTCGGCTTGTTTGGAAGTGCCGTCCGCATTCAAGACAAAAGGATGGATATCAATATAGCCTAATTCTTTGCTATACAGTTCCACACGGGTGGGCAACCAATTTGTTTCAATTTGATATCCTCTCTCCTGCAAAAGATCAAGGAGTTGGTCTGTATAATTGGCATCAAAATCAATGTCAATATCTCTATGCAAGCGGGTTTGCTGTCCGTACAAGACATCCACTCCCCAGCCTCCATCCAACCAAAACTGCATGTCCAGGCTTTCCAACAAGTCCAAAACTTGAAATAACTCTGTAATCGTAGTGTGTTCTTTCTTTGTCATATAATAATTCTTTAATAAATAATACTATGCGTAATTATCCAACTGCTTGATTGAAGAAATAAAATTTGCACCCACTCCAATCAGAAAGATAACCCATCCGCTGATCATAAAGACGGATGTGATACCCCATGCTTCCACCCAATATCCTGAAGCTACGATACCCAGCATTGATGGAAAGGTACTCAAACTAAAGATGAGAGAAAAAGTCCGTCCAAGCATGTCCGAAGCCAAGTTCTGCTGAATAATAGCGATGAAAAGCGCATGGTAAATGGAATAGGCTATGCCTCCTGTAAATGTTAGGCAAACAAAACCTATAAATGCGCTTGATGGTAAATAACTGGCGCTAATCAGATACAATCCCAATATCACATAAGCCGTATGCATCACTAATGTTTGCTTGCTTTTCAAAGCCTTACAGGCAAGTACTAAACCGCCCAACAATGCCCCTGAGCCCCAACCCATTTCCACAACTCCCATTTGCAAAATGTTTCCGTTGAAATGCAGAAGCGTCATAAAAGGAAATAACGTAAAAACAGGCATAAGGACAAAAGTCACCAGCGTAAAGCATACGAATAAAGGCAAAATGCCCATTGTACGCCGCAAGGTATGCCAACATTCCGTCAGTTCTTTTTTGAAATCTGGAAGAACTTTCGTTTTTTGAAGAGAAGGAATCTGGACACAAAGTAAGGTCAGACAAGCAGCAACAGCTCCGATCACATCTATGAGCAGAATATACTGTATGGGAAGCCAAACAACGAGGCTTGCCCCTACAACGGGGGCTATCACCTCACTGAAGGATTGAATGGAATGGTACAAACCTGATACCCTGACAAGATGGTGCTTGGGAACCAGTAGAGGGATGCTTGCCTGTAAAGCAGGTGCATGAAACGTACTGCCTATTGAACGACAAGCAGTCAATAGATAAAAAAAAGAAAGGTCTTTATAACCCTTGGTTATCACAATAAAAAGACATAGGGTACAGAACGCGATGAACAAGTCCGAATAAAACATCGTTTTCTTTCGATTCCATCTGTCAACATAGACCCCGGCAAACAAGCCTAATACAAATTGTGGTAAAAATCCAGCTAAAATAGCCAGAGATAAAGCTGTCGGGGATTTAAATTCGTTGCTAATCCAAAAAATAATGGAGAAGCCAACAATCGTACTTGTTAAAATAGATATGAGTTGGCCTATTCCTATCACGGCCAAAGTTGATTTCCAATGATTCATTGTGCTAATATTTCATGCGTTTATAGATAAGTACTTTCGTACATTAAGCAAAACGAAATTCTATCCACACAAAAAACTTGTATTATAATCCACTCCTGACGTTGGAATACAATAACAAATACTTTCAGGACGATGTAAAGTCCTGAAAAATCAAAGTGAATGGATAGATAAATATTAGTCTTTTCTCATCGGATTCTTTTAATATCGCTACTCTTTTATTATGTAGTGGTTGTATTATCTTAAATAAAACAAAAACACCCGACTTTACATTCTTGGGTGCAAAACTGGGTGTTTGTTTTGTAATCTGCTGATTTTCAGCGTTTGTTGCGGAGAGACAGGGATTCGAACCCCGGGTACCTCGCGGTACAACGGTTTTC
>NZ_QSQT01000045.1:793-22308 GCF_003437535.1 Phocaeicola plebeius | reverse complement strand
CGTTATGCTATTGAGAAAATGTGCAAGGAAAAGAAAAGTTTAAATCACTTCATAAACAATAAGAGACGAAAAACATGAGAAAAGGGTATCTTTTAGGTTGGATGCTTTTGGCATCCTCTGTTTGTATGGGCGCAGGACTGCCTCAGAAAATCAATACATTTCCCATTACGGATGTCCGGTTGATTTCCGGACCGTTCAAGCATGCAGAAAGTATGGATATTTGTTATCTGTTAGGACTCGCCCCGGACAGATTACTGGCTCCTTATATGAAGGAAGCAGGTTTGCAGCCCAAAGCTGAAAACTATCCGAACTGGGAAAATACCGGACTCGACGGGCATATAGGAGGGCATTATCTTTCGGCTTTATCTTATATGTATGCTTCTACGGGTGATGAGGAAATCGGGAAACGCCTGGATTATTTCCTTTCTGAAATGAAACGTTGTCAGGAGGCTTCAGGCAATGGCTATCTTTGTGGAGTTCCGAACGGGAAAGCTATCTGGAATGAAATAAAGAATGGAAAAATCGATGCCAATCCTTTCGGGCTCAATAATAGATGGGTACCTTTATATAATATCCATAAAACGTATGCGGGCTTGCGCGATGCCTATGTGATAGCCGGTAAGGAAGAAGCCGAAGGGATGCTGATTGCTTTGACAGACTGGATGCTGAATACGGTTTCCACACTGACTGACGAACAGATTCAGGATATGCTCCGGAGTGAACATGGAGGACTGAATGAGGTATTTGCCGATGTATACGGTCTGACCGGAGAGAAAAAATACCTTGACTTGGCCAAACGTTTTTCACACAGGGTGGTCTTGAATCCTCTTCTTGAGAAAAAAGACCAGCTTACCGGTATGCATGCCAATACGCAGATTCCGAAAGTAATCGGTTTTAAACGAATTGCCGACCTCGACGGAGAGAAAGCCTGGAGTGATGCTTCCGATTTCTTCTGGCATACGGTCGTAAACAACCGGAGTGTATCTATCGGAGGAAATAGCGTCAGAGAACATTTCCATAAAGCAGATGACTTTTCGAGTATGATGACCAGTGAGCAGGGTCCAGAAACCTGCAATACCTATAATATGCTTCGCCTGACAAAGATGCTCTATCAGACTTCGGGTGATATGGCGTATATGGATTATTATGAGCGTGCTTTGTATAATCATATCTTGTCAAGCCAGAATCCGGTGCAGGGAGGATTGGTGTATTTCACTCCCATGCGTTCAGGGCATTACAGGGTATATTCACAGCCTCAAAGCTGTTTCTGGTGTTGTGTGGGATCGGGAATGGAGAACCATGCAAAGTACGGGGAGATGATATATGCATCACGTAAGGACGAGCTGATTGTCAACATGTTTATTTCTTCTGTGTTGGAATGGAAAGAATATGGCATGACCTTTACGCAGGAAACGTCTTTCCCGGAAAAGGAAAGCACTCGAATGGTATTACATACAGATAAGTCCAAAAAGATGAAAGTGAGCTTCCGTTGTCCGGAATGGATAGATAAGTCAAAGGTGGCTTTTGCAGTGAACGGAAAGAAGGCAGAGGCAACTTTGACGGATGGCTATTACACCATAGAGAGAAAGTGGCAGGATGGCGATGCTATTGAAATGACATTGCCCATGACTTTGCGTGCAGTGCAACTTCCGGACAAGTCCTCTTATTATTCATTTATGTATGGTCCCATTGTGCTGGCAGCCGATATGGGAAAAGAAAGACTGGACGGCCAGTTTGCGGACGACAGTCGCGGTGGTCATATCGCTTCAGGGCCTCAATTGCCTTTGCAGAACATGCCTGTGATTGTGGGAGAAGAAAATAATCTTTTGGGCAACCTGAAGAAAGTATCTCCTGATAAGTTGGAGTTTGCGTTGACTGGAGTGTACCCTTCCAGATATGAGGGAATGAAACTGAAACCTTTCTATCAGACACACGAGTGCCGGTACATGATTTATTGGGAACTTGTGTCTAAGGAGGAACTCGGACAGCGGCAAAAAGAACTTGCTGAAGTGGAGAAAGAACGTGCCCAATTGGAGCAGGCTACGGCCGATATGGTGGTGTGTGGTGAGCAACAGCCGGAAAGTGACCACTTTGTAGAGATGGAAAATTCGGTGATAGGCAGTGAGCAGGGAACCCCCTGGCGTGAAACCCGCGGATGGTTCGCTTATAAAATGAAGTCCAAGGGAAAACCGGTCAATGCCGTGAGAATCGAATCTTTCCCTGACGCAGCAAAAGATGCAGACGTGTATGTAAATGAAGTGAAGATAGGCTCTGTTCAAGGGAAAAATGCATTGCATACGCTGTTATTGCCGAAAGAATTGTGGAAAGCTTCGGAATGGGAGGTGAAGATTATGCGTGGAAAATCTGAGGTAACTCCTAAATTCCGTACCGTGAGGATGGTTTTAAGCAGAGGTCTGTTGGTAAATGAATAAGCCTTTCATGAACTATAGGGGGATATGATAGCAGCCAATTGGGGAAATCCGTAAAATTTACTTATCTTTATCCCAGTTTTATTCATTTATCTTTATTAACCATGTTGACAGACTTACTGCAAACTTCGTATTTTGCAATTTTCTTGATTGTAGCCTTGGGCTTTATGCTCGGACGTATCAAAGTGATGGGCCTATCGCTCGATGTGTCTGCCGTGATTTTCATTGCTCTTGCCTTCGGGCATTGGGGGGTATCCATTCCAAAGGAACTGGGAACCTTCGGGCTGGTGTTGTTTATCTTTACGATTGGCATTCAGGCCGGTCCGGGTTTCTTCCATTCGTTCCGGAGCAAGGGAAAAACCTTGATTCTGATTACGCTGCTGATAGTGGCTTCTGCCTGCCTGACAGGGGTCGGAATGAAATATCTTTTTGACATCGATACGCCAAGTATCGTGGGCTTGATAGCCGGTGCCTTGACCAGTACACCTGGTTTGGCGGTGGCCATTGACAGTACCCAGTCGCCGTTGGCTTCCATTGCCTACGGTATTGCCTATCCGTTTGGGGTGATTGGGGTGATTCTTTTTGTGAAGTTGCTTCCCAAACTGATGGGAGTGGACTTGAATGAAGAAGCACACAGACTGGAGAAGGAACGGCGCAGCCAGTTCCCTGAACTGAGCACTTGCTTGTTCCGGGTGACGAATCCGGCTGTATTTGGCCGTACGTTAAGCCAGTTGAACATACGTGCCATGACAGGGGCTGTGATTTCACGCTTGAAGCAGGGAGAAGAGATTCTGATACCCAAAGCACATACCGTGTTGCAGGAAGGTGATTGCATTCAGGCTGTGGGCAGCGAGAATTCATTGAACAGTTTGGCGTTGATGTTGGGTGAGCGTGAAGAAGGTGAACTTCCGTTGAGCCATACACAGACCATTGAATCTTTGTTGCTCACCAAGAAAGATATGATTAACAAGCAGTTGGGTGAACTGAACCTGCAGAAGAACTTTGGCTGTACGGTTACTCGTGTACGTCGAAGCGGTATTGACTTGTCTCCCTCACCGGAACTGGCACTGAAGTTTGGTGACAAGCTGATGGTGGTAGGTGAGAAGGAAGGTATCCAGGCAGTAGCCCGTTTGTTGGGAAATGATGTAAAGCGTTTGTCGGATACAGACTTCTTCCCGATAGCTATGGGTATCGTGTTGGGCGTATTATTCGGAAAACTGCACATCTCTTTCGGAGGTGGCATGACTTTCTCTCCGGGACTGACCGGAGGGGTACTGATGATGGCATTGTTCCTGAGCGCCATTGGTAAGACTGGTCCGATTATGTGGTCCATGTCAGGTCCTGCCAATCAGTTGCTGCGTCAGTTGGGCTTGTTGCTGTTCCTGGCAGAGGTAGGAACTTCAGCCGGAAAGACCTTGGTAGCCACCTTCCAGGAAAGTGGTTTCCTGCTTTTCGGAGTCGGAGCGTTGGTTACATTGGTACCCATGCTGTTGGCTGCCATAGTGGGCCGATGGGTCTTTAAGGTAAGCCTGCTCGACTTGTTAGGTACCATTACCGGCGGTATGACCAGTACGCCTGGTCTGGCTGCTGCCGATTCGATGACAGACAGTAACATTCCGGGAGTGGCATACGCTACAGTATATCCTATTGCTATGGTATTCCTGATATTGTTTATTCAGCTGATTGCACTGGTAATTGTGTAATAGTAATAATATGTATATGAAAAAATCCCTGAAGCAAGTGAAATATCCTTGTTTCAGGGATTCTTTTTTTTCTGTGTTAAATGACATAGAGAGGATGAGGGAAAAACACTTTCACGCTAATTGAAAAAATACGAAGGAGATAAGTGGTATTTCGACTTTTGTTTTTTATGTTTTCCCTTGCGGAAACTTATGTTTCTCATTCTGCATCTATAGGTTTCCGCATCGGAAAACTTAGGGATGCAGAATGGAAAACGTAAATGATGTTTTAGAGTTCTACCGTTGATGCAGTTGTCTGTCTATAAATCTATGGTAGACGATTGTGTGCTGTTAAAGTTTGCTCAAGAAACGTTCCCTGTCCACAATGTAGCGGATGTGAGTACCTTCTCCCACCAGCCCTTTGCTGTCGGTTGCACTAACTTTGAAGGTTAGTTTACGGCCTTCTATTTCTGTGAGTTCCGCGGTAGCTGTCACTTCTTCGTTCAGACCGGAGGGCTTGAGGTGCGAGGTCTGTATCATGGCACCTACGGTAGTAGAGCCTTCCGGGAGTACGGGCTTTACGGCATTCATGGCAGCGTTTTCCATCAAGGCTACCAGTGCGGGAGTAGCAAACACTTCCATATCTCCTGAGCCGAGTGCTAAGGCGGTGTTGGTGGAATTTACCTGTACGGTGCTGCTGTATGTAAGTCCTGTTTCCATTGTTTTTTATTTTGAAGTTATAAATTCATTTTTCTCATTGGGTTGAAAATCGGTTCCGGCCGGGCGTTGGAAGATATGCAGGCCGAATTCCGGTATCATGGCTATCAGGTGGTCAAAGATTTCTCCTTGCAAGGTTTCGTAAGGAATCCAGTCGGGGGTGTTCGAGAAACAGTAGATTTCTACGGGGATACCTTCGGTGGTGGGCTGCAACTGGCGGACCATCTGCATCAGGTTGTGATTCACTTCTGGATGGTTGCTGATGTATTTGAGGGCATACTCGCGGAACACGTGCAGGTTGACGGGTGGTTCATTTCCTTCGGTTGGAGCAGTTATCCATCCTTTTTGTACGAATTGGTTCACTTCCTCCGGTGTACAGAAATGCACGGTAGTCATGTCAATGAACAGCGAGCGTTTGATGCGGCGACCTCCACACTCGCGCATGCCTCTCCAGTTTTGGAAGGAATCGCTGACCAGTGCGTAGGGAGGAATGGTGGTGATGGTCTTGTCGAAGTTCTGTACTTTTACGGTAGTCAGTGATACTTCAATCACATAACCATCGGCACCGTATTTGGTCATGGTAATCCAGTCGCCCGGGCGAAGCATATCGTTGGCCGAAAGCTGTACGCCGGCCACTAATCCCAGAATACTGTCCTTGAAAATCAACATCAGGATGGCGGCCGAGGCACCGAGTCCGGTCAGGATAGCAGTGGCGTTCCGGTCAATCAGGACGCTGATGATGAGAATGATACCTACTCCTATAGATATCAGGTTTATCATCTGGTAAATACCTTTGAGCGGACGGTTTTTTAACGCTTCATGCTCGCTGGATATTTCATAGAGGGAGTCAAGGAAGCATTTAATCAGCATGAGGGCCGTGATGATGAGATAAATCAGACAGATTTTCAGTAAGATTTGAAGCAGATAGGCTGATTTGTCATCAAAGGCAAAAGGGAGCAGGATGTACCAGGTGATAGGTGGAATCATCCGGCAAGAGGCTTTCATCATCTTGTCATTGAACAGATAATCGTCCCACGTGGCTTTGGTGCGGGCCGTAATCTTTCGTACGGCTGGCATGATAAGATGGCGGAAGATTAGTGTAGTAAGATAAGATACCAGTAAAATGGCTAGAATGAGTACAACTTGTGTGGTCCAGCTCAAATCAGATTTCTCAATTCCTATTTGCTGGAGAAGTTGCGCAGTTTCCTGATTCATTGTATTCATATTTTATAAAAGTCTTTTTCGGGAGTCAAAGATAAACAAGTTCTTAGAGTTTGCAAAATGGAAATATACCCTCTAAAACATTTATTTTCTTCATATCTTTTTGCGGAACAAATGCTTTCATTAAATTTGCCGACAAGAATTTACTAATACCAAAATAAAGAATCTAATGAGTTTGAAAATTGTAGTATTGGCTAAACAAGTTCCCGATACACGCTGTGTGGGAAAAGATGCCATGAATGCTGACGGTACAATTAACCGTGCAGCACTTCCGGCGATTTTTAATCCGGAAGACTTGAATGCCTTGGAACAGGCACTCAGACTGAAAGACACACATCCTGGTTCTACTGTAACTATCCTGACAATGGGTCCGGGTCGTGCCGCTGAAATTATCCGCGAAGGATTATACAGAGGAGCAGACAACGGTTATCTGCTGACAGACCGTGCTTTTGCCGGAGCAGATACGCTGGCTACTTCGTATGCGCTGGCAACAGCTATCCGCAAGATTGGTGAATATGACATCATTGTGGGTGGACGTCAGGCTATCGATGGTGATACCGCACAGGTGGGTCCGCAGGTAGCAGAAAAATTAGGCTTGCCTCAGGTGACTTACGTAGAAGAAATTCAGGAGGTAAAAGACGGACGTATCCGTGTGAAACGCCATATCGACGGAGGTGTGGAAACTGTAGAAGGTCCGCTTCCGATTGTATTGACTGTAAACGGTAGTGCAGCTCCTTGCCGTCCGCGCAATGCGAAACTGGTACAGAAGTACAAACGTGCACTGGGTGGTCAGGAAAAAGCTGCCATTACCAAAGACGGAGCTGAACTGCCTTATGCTTCTTTGTATGAAAGCCGTCCTTATCTGAATATCACAGAATGGAGCGTAGCCGATGTAAACGGTGATACGAAACAATGCGGTCTGTCGGGTTCTCCGACTAAGGTAAAGAAGATTGAGAACATCATCTTCCAGGCAAAGGAAAGCAAGACGCTTACCGGCAGCGATGCAGATGTAGAAAACTTGATTGTTGAACTGTTGGCTAACCATACTATCGGATAAAGACTATGAATAACGTATTTGTATATTGTGAGATGGAAGGCGCGCATGTGGCCGATGTCAGTCTCGAACTTTTAACCAAAGGTCGTAAGTTGGCCACTCAGCTGGGATGTCAGCTGGAAACGATTTGTGCCGGTACAGACCTTGCAGATGTAGAAAAACAAGTGTTGCCATACGGAGTAGACCGTGTACATGTGTTCGATGCTCTGGGCTTGTTCCCTTATACTTCACTTCCTCATACTTCTATTCTTGTCAACTTGTTCAAGGAGGAAAAACCGCAGATTTGCCTGATGGGGGCTACCGTAATTGGTCGTGACCTGGGTCCGCGCGTGTCTTCCGCACTGACAAGTGGTTTGACTGCCGACTGTACGCAGCTGGAAATCGGTAACCATGAAGACAAGAAAAACGGTATCACCTATGAAAACCTGCTGTATCAGATTCGTCCGGCCTTCGGTGGTAACATTGTGGCTACCATCATCAACCCGGAACATCGTCCGCAGATGGCTACCGTACGTGAAGGTGTGATGAAGAAAGAAATCGTAGATGCCAATTATCAGGGTGAAGTGATTCGTCATGATGTAGCGAAGTATGTACCTGAAACAGATTATGTGGTGAAGGTGATCGACCGTCACGTGGAAAAAGCAAAACATAATCTGAAAGGAGCACCTATTGTGGTAGCCGGTGGTTACGGTATGGGCAGTAAGGAAGGTTTCGACATGCTGTTCGAACTGGCTAAGGAACTTCATGCAGAAGTGGGTGCCAGCCGTGCGGCGGTAGATGCCGGTTTCTGTGAACACGACCGTCAGATTGGTCAGACAGGGGTAACGGTACATCCGAAGTTGTATATCGCTTGCGGTATTTCCGGACAGATTCAGCACATCGCCGGTATGCAGGATGCAGGTATCATCATCTCTGTGAACAGCGACCCGAATGCTCCGATTAATACTATTGCCGATTATGTCATCAACGGTACGGTGGAAGAAGTAATCCCGAAAATGATTAAGTATTACAAAAAGAACAGTAAGTAATAATTTGAGGTAAGTATGGGCGGTAAATGGTGGCTGTGGTATCTGCTGATATTCTTTTTTGCGGCTCCTGCCTTTTCGCAAGATACGATTTATTTGGATAAAAAAGGTAGATGGCTGGATAGCAAGGAGAATGCGTTTCGATATTGTACTCGGGTTGATTTGGCCGAAGACAATATTGAGGTGAAGGTTTATAACTTGGGAGATACACTGCTCTATTTACATCACTTTTCCTATTTTGTAGATGACCCTAAAAAATGTATCGTAAATGGAGTGTCGTCCATTTTTTATGCAGATGGACAACTTTCGGATACCTATATGAATGTAAAGGGAAAGAAGGAAGGTGAGTATCGTCGGTTCTATAGAAACGGCGAGTTGAAGTACCTTTGCCATTTTGAGAATAACAGACGCGAAGGACAGTTGGAGATGTATTATCCCAATGGTTCTTTATGGCGGACTGAAGAGTTCCGAAAAGGACGTTCACAAGGAGGTCATGTGTACAATGCTGCAGGAAATGAAATTGAGTTCTATCCGTCTGAGCGGATTGTAGGTTTTCCAGGTGGAGTGGATGCGTTGGCACTTTTTATGAAAGAGCATGTGCATTACCCTTTGGAAGCCTCAGCACAAAAGGTGGAAGGACGTGTACTTGTACAATTGACTTTTGATCAGCGTGGTAGAATCGTGGAATATCATGTACTTCCTCAAAGTACGGAGAATTATTATTTGAGGAAAGAAGCGATTCGTTTCGTGGAAGAAGACTTGATGAAAACAGAGTGGGAACCAGCCGTGCAATTTGGGGAATTTAAGAAAATTCGTTTTGTGTTGCCGATTGCATTTAAGATACCGAACCTCAAAGCCTCAAAATAAAAAATTAAAATTATGGCAAACTTTTATACAGAACATCCGGAACTCAAGTATCACTTGAACAATCCGATGATGGAGCGTATCTGTCAGTTGAAAGAACGCGATTACAGAGATAAAGACGAGTACGATTATGCGCCGCAGGATTATGCGGATGCCATCGACTCTTACGATAAAGTGTTGGAAATTACTGGTGAAATCACGGGTGAGGTGATTGCACCCAATGCCGAAGGAGTAGACCAGGAAGGTCCGCATCATGCCAATGGCCGTGTGGAATATGCTTCGGGTACAAAGGCTAACCTGGAGGCCATGGTAAAGGCCGGATTGAACGGAATGACCATGCCGCGCCGTTTCGGTGGTTTGAATTTCCCGATTACGCCGTACACCATGTGTGCAGAAATCGTGGCTCAGGCTGATGCTGGTTTCGGTAATATCTGGTCACTTCAGGACTGTATTGAAACACTTTATGAATTCGGTAACGAAGATCAGCACAGCCGTTTCATTCCGCGTATCTGTGCCGGTGAAACCATGTCAATGGACTTGACTGAACCGGATGCTGGTTCCGACCTTCAGAGTGTGATGCTGAAAGCTACATACGATGAAGCTAACAACTGCTGGCGCCTGAACGGTGTGAAACGTTTCATTACGAACGGTGATGCAAATCTTCACCTGGTATTGGCCCGTTCGGAAGAAGGTACACACGATGGTCGTGGATTGTCTATGTTCATCTATGACAAGAACGATGGGGGAGTAGACGTACGCCGTATTGAAAACAAGCTGGGTATTCATGGCTCTCCTACTTGTGAGTTGGTTTACAAGAATGCGAAGGCCGAACTTTGCGGTGAGCGCAAGTTAGGTTTGATTAAATACGTCATGGCGTTGATGAACGGTGCCCGTCTGGGTATTGCCGCTCAGTCTGTAGGTTTGAGCCAGGCTGCTTACGATGAGGCTTTGGCATACGCAAAAGACCGTAAACAGTTCGGTAAGGCCATTATCGAATTCCCAGCTGTGTATGACATGCTGGCTACCATCAAGGCTAAATTGGATGCAGGCCGTGCGTTGTTGTATCAGACTTCTCGTTACGTGGATATCTACAAAGCATTGGATGACATTGCCCGTGAACGCAAGCTGACTCCGGAAGAACGTCAGGAACAGAAACGTTATGCAAAACTGGCTGACAGCTTTACTCCGCTGGCAAAGGGTATGAACTCTGAATATGCCAACCAGAATGCATACGACTGTATTCAGGTACACGGCGGTTCAGGTTTCATGATGGAATATGCTTGTCAGCGTATCTATCGTGATGCCCGTATCACCAGCATCTATGAAGGTACTACCCAGTTGCAGACAGTAGCTGCCATCCGTTATGTAACAAACGGTTCGTATGCGGCTACCTTGCATGAATATGAAATGATTCCTTGTGCGCCGGAATTTGAAGGTTATATGAATCGTATCAAGGATATGACTCGTAAATTGGAAGCATGTACCAATGCAGTGAAGGAAGCACAGAACCAGGAATTGCTGGATTTGGTATCTCGTCGTTTGTATGAGATGGCAGCTGTGTGCGTGATGAGCCATTTGCTATTGCAGGATGCGACAAAGGCTCCTGACATGTTTGGCAAGTCATTGAATGTGTATGTGAACTACGCTGAATCTGAAGTAGAAAAGCATTTCAACTTCATCCGTAAGTTCCAGGCAGAAGAACTGGAAAGCTATCGAAAATAAGATTTCTGATTGATATAGAAATGGAAAGGGCGAATTTCATTCGAAATTCGTCCTTTTTGTTTATAGTGGTTATGATCATTAAAAGATAATATTTATTTTTGCGATATGTAATCATGAAATATTTAATCTTTTATTATGGGTAAACTAAAATTATTATTTTTCTTATGGGGGATGTTTTATTCCTTGTTGGGGATTACTGCTTCAGAAATATCTTTGAAAAACTGGATTGGCGAAGACTCTTCGGGTAAGTTCAAGATGATTAAAGTAGACGATTGTCTGGACATTGTATCACCGGATGGTCTGACTTTGTGGTATGATGAGTGCCTGACTGGAAACTATGAAATCAGTTACCGCATTAAAGTAGTGATGGAAGGTGGAAAATACGACCGTTTGAGTGACATGAACTGCTTTTGGGGGGGCTAAAGACTTGAAATACCCTGATAATATTTATGCCAGAAAGGATTGGCGTGCAGGGATATTCAAGAATTATAACACATTAAATCTTTTCTATGTGGGTTATGGAGGAAATGAGAATAAGACCACTCGTTTTCGGGAATATCACAGTGAATTTTATGGCATTGATGAGAACAAAATAAAACCTCTGGTAAAAGAATATACAGATGAGGCACATTTGCTGAAGCCTAATCGTTGGTATGAGGTGGTGATTACCGTGACGGATGGAAAAACTACGTTTGCTGTCGATGGTGAGGAATTGTTTTGCCATCCTATAAGCAGGGGACAGGGGGATGGATATTTTGCTATTCGTTTGTGGAAAAACCATGTACAAGTGAGCGACTTTGTTGTTCGTAAGGCGGAATCTCAGTTTGCATATTCAAACTATCGTCGTTATTATCAGGAGGCACGTTGTCATGCGGGAGGTGAGAAAAAAGATGCAGTCAAGAAATTGAGAGAATATTTTTCTCAACACCCTTATCGGGCTGTAAAATCAATTGATGCTTCTCAGGCTATTCAGATGGCTTCCCTGTTAGGAGAAGATGGCCGGTTTTCAGACTTGAATTCTACAGAGGAGCAGTTTGAACGTGAGAATGCTTATCAACAAGGCTATGAGAATACAACGGATGACCGTGTCGGAATTTTTATTGCCGGTGCATTGAACCGTATATATCAGTTGGCTGATGCTTGCCGGAAAGGACGGCTGGAGAAAACTTCTGAATTTACAGATAAACTTTGGAAGGCTGTGGTGCATTATGGTAACTTGGAAATTTCTCGTCCGAATGATAAACCACGTTTTCATGCTTCTTGTTTTGCGATACCTACGGCTGCCGTGAATATTTATTTTGCTTGTACAGAAGATATGGACCGGGCAGAACGGGGCGAGGGAAATAAATACTTGAAGAATGCATGTGATATGTTGAAAGTCTTGGGACTTCAGGCTTATACTCAGCCTTTGAGAAGGGATGATACTGATAAGAATGTGGTGTCAGTGGAGCGTTTCCGTAATCATGTGTGGTGGGTAGGCGGCAATGCGCTGGCTTATCGTTCCTTGCTTCCGGTAGCTGTGATGTATAGCTCTGTTCCGATGCTGGATGTCTTGGCTGAGGTTTGTCAGCGGGGCATTAGCATGACTTCCCAGATTACCTATGATGATTCTTTTTGGACGGAGGGATTCACGGCTGACGGAGCAGGATGGGGACATGGCATGCAATGTTTGATATGGGGTTATCCCATTGATGGAACTTCCAGTGCCTTGAATATGCTGGGTATGCTCAATGGCACTCCTTGGGCAAAGCAGCTCAGCCGTGAAAATGCAGATGCCTTGATGAATTTTTTCCGTGGAGGCAGCTGGTATTATCGGGACGGTTATCGTTTGCCTTGTCTGGACCGAAATTCCTATGAGTATCGGAATAAGGAGGAAGCAATACCTTATTACAAGATGTTACGCAATGTGGTGAAGAATTGGCTTTCTTCTTTTTCTCCAGAAGAGCAGAAAGAGCTTCAGCAACTTCTGGCTGAGGCAGAAACAAATCGTATCCGGATGAAGGGAACCGAAAAAGGTGTTTATCAAGGTACACGCTGGTTTTTTAATAATGATGACCTGATGAAGCATACTCCGGATTATCATTTGATGATTAATATGGCTTCTGTGCGCTGTGACGGGCTTGAAAGTGCAGCATTCGCGGACAACTATAATTTTTATCCGACAGATGGCATGACTTTATTTCAGCGTCATGGAAATGAATATTTTCAGATTATGGGAGGTTGGGATGTGACCGCTTCTCCCGGTGTAACTGCACGTGAAGGAATGGAGCGGTTGACTCCGGTAACAAACTGGCGAGGATATTGTAGTCGTCATAATTTCGCTGCAGGAGCAGCAGATGGGGCAGATTATGCAGCTGGTGGCTATATTTTTGAAAAAATGCATGGAGCCGATAAGGAAAATGTGAATGATAAAGGTGACCGTAAGGTGAAGAATGAGTTACTCTATGGTTTTAAGGCTTATAAAGGTTATTTTGTATTGGGAGATTATCTGGTAGCTTTAGGAGCAGGAGTGACCAATAACTGTCCGGATATGGAAGGGCACATCCGGACCACATTGGATCAGACAGCAAGGGTGGCTCCGGTTTATCTTTGGAAGAAAGGTAAGAAGACAGATGTGGCGAAAGGAAGCATGCTTTTGGATGCACGTAAGATGAAAGATACCTGGGTTATACAAGAAGGACAGTTTGCCTATCAAGGTTTGCCGGAGTATCAGGCTAATTTATACGTCGCTTCAGAGAGTTGTCCGGCTCATTGGGCAAAGATGAATGCACGGAATAAAAAGAAATCAGGACTACCTGAAAAGGTTTCTGTATTGCGTTTGTGGACAGACCATGGGCAAAGTCCGAAGAATGATACCTATGGCTATACGGTTTACTTGGGGAAAGATGAACCGGCTCGTAAGCTTCCGTTTGAAGTATTGAGAAACGATACATTGATTCAAGCCGTTCGTTCGACAGACAAAAAGGTGGTAGAAGCCGTGTTCTATCCGGAAGCTCCGGTGTTAAAAGCAAAGGGGTTAACGTTGGAGGTTTCTGCACCTTGTGCACTTGTCTTGCGTGAAACGGATACAGAGTGTTATGTGTCAGTAACGGATGCCAGAATGGATGCCACATTAAAAGAAATTACGTTGGTATGGAATGGGCAAAAAATTGTGGTGCCCATGCCTCAGGGTATTTCTTGTGGAAAGTCTGTAACCGTTTGTGTGAAAAAATAGGTAGACTATTTTTTTTCAAGGTCTATCTTTTTCCGTAACCATCGGTCGAAGAAGTACAACAGACAGAGGGCGCAGAACGTAGGCAGGTAGAAAAGGAGCGTATGGGAGTCCGGAAGTATTTCCTTACAGGTGTGCCAATAGCTGATGAAGGTTGTTCCGTATTTCCAAATAAAAAATCCGATGCAGCCTCCCCCGCTGAGTATGGTAAAGATAAGGAAGAGAATGAATATTCTTTTTTCCTGCCGTTTTTCGCGTAAGATACTTTCCTCTTGTATCTTTTGCATCATGCGGTAACTGAAATTGCTGGGCAGCTCGTAATGGGGCTGCCTTTTTATTGCTTTCTGAAGTCCTCTATCTGTTGTTCTCATGGCTTAAATCTCCTCTTTCATTAAGTTACATAACTTTTTTCGGATGCGGTGCAGCTTTACTTTTACGTTGCTTTCTGTCAGGTGAAAGATATAGGCTATTTCTTCTATGTTTTTTTCTTCTTCATAGAACAGAGTGACCAGTGCCTGCTCATCGGGCTTGAGCTGGGTGAGTGCCTGCTGCAGTTTCTGAATTTGCATTTCGTTTTCGGTATCCAGCTCCTCATCTATTTCTTTATCTGAAAGACTGTTCCACATCCGGTCGTCGAATGAAAGCAGTTCTTTATCTTTTTTCCGGAGTGCGGAAGTCGCTTCATTGTAGGCAATGCGGTAAATCCAGGTAGAGAAACTGCTGTCTCCATGAAACGAGGAAAGGTGGGTGAAGGCTTTCATAAAACAGTCTTGGGTCAGTTCTTCGGCATCTTCCGGTGAGCCTACCATACGGACGATCAGGTGGAAGACCTGTGGCCCGTAGGTGTCGAGAAAATAGGCGAACTGTTCGGTTCGTCCGCTCAGGATAGATGCAATGATATGTAGTTCCTCGTGATTCATGATGCCCTTTAGACGCAGAGCAAAGTAAAAGGTTACACTGAAATTAGAAAAATATTTTTCTCGGTAAAAGTGTAACCTTTCTGTATAGGTTGCGTCTAAAGGGCAAAGTAACAAATTAAAAACTGAATAAAATGGAAGAATTGATGATTGTGGCCAATGTGGCAATTGTTTTTGGAGTGATTTATAAATTGTTTGAACTGTTTGCCGGAAGAAGGGAACGGATGATGCTGATTGAAAAGATGGGCGATAAACTGACGCCGGAAACTTTTAAGAATGGCATTATGTATCGTCCCAGCCTGTATTCATTTGGAGGACTGCGTATAGGATGCTTGCTGCTTGGATTGGGGGCAGGGCTTTTGGTAGGATACATGTTGGCATGTACCACCCAACCGGATTATTTGTCTGATAATTACCCTTATACCGTAAAAGAGGCCGTTTCCATAATTTACGGAGCGTGCGTTCTGTTAGGAGGAGGTTTAGGCCTTGTCATCTCTTATTTGATAGAAAAAGAACAATGGAAGAAAAATAAGTAAGAATTGTAAATTTCAGCAGGGCGGCCTGGCATGCTATAACGGTGTGTCAGGCCGCGTGCTTTATGGTATGATTTATCCTGAAACTGGCCTTTTATTCTTTATTTGTGAAATAAACCTTTCATTTATGCAAGGCAATTGAATCTTTTTGTAACTTTAGGTGCCATGGGTATAACAAAGGAGGTATTGGGTTATGAAGTATTATAGAATCATAGGAATCGTATGTGTGTGGATTTTCTTTATCGGACAAATTTGTGCTCAGTCTGTATCGGACAATGAATGCCTGCGGCTGGTGGAGTCTAATGACAGCGATGATGTACTGAAGGAAATGGTGATTTATCCTCCGGTATTTTGTGCGATGCACGATGGAAAACGTCTGAAAATGAAAATCAGTAATGAGGGAGAAAAGGTGATGCGTAAGACCTGTTTCTATTTGTTCTATAAAAAGAAAAGAATATGCCGGATTCATCTTCCTAATATGAAAAAAGGAGAAACGTGTGAGTTTGGTGTGAATATCCACGATCGCTTTTTCCATAAAGATCGGAGGGAACTGGTGTTCAAACTTAAGAAAGGGAAACGCTTCCGCACTTACAAACTGGCTGACTGCTGACAGGCAGTCGTTTCTGATAGTCTTTTTTTATATTTGAACTCGATTTTGTTAATGGGTTTTATCGCCCGGTACTTTGTAGTTAATGTATGTTGTAAAACATTCTTTTTAGCTCTTTCGTTTTGCTGTTTCAAATAAAATAAATACTTTTGCACTGTGTTTTTCATAGTATTAGATTTAAGGTTAACAAAGGTTGGAGTTCAGCGGAACTCCTTTTTTATGCCTTTTTCTAGGCTATTTCTCTTGTATTTATTCTGATTTCAAGCTGTTTACAGGGTTGTTACGGGCTGTCCGGTAATTCTGTATAGTAATGGTAATCAGTGTAATTAGACTGATTATGACGCATGTAATCAGAAATACCCATGGAGAAATAGGAATTTTCTCATTGAACTGTTTCAGCCATTCCGATACGGCATACCAGGCGATAGGGCTGGTCAGGAGTGAACAGACGATGGAAAGCGTGAGGTAGGAGCGGCCAAACATCCAGAGAATTTGTCCCGTGGAGGCTCCATACACTTTTCGTACCCCGATTTCCTTACGGCGGTGTGCGGCTTCAAAAATAATCAGTCCGAATACTCCTACCAGTGAAATGAGAATGGCCAGCAGACTGAACCAGGTGATTATCTTTTGCTGGTTTGTTTCTTTTTGGTAAAGCTGGCCGTATATCTGGTCGTAAAATTTCACTTCTGTGGGATAGCCCGTAAAACATTCACTCATTGTCTGACGGATATGCTTCAGTGCGCTGTCCATATTACTTCCGGCCTTTACGCGGATGTAGGCAAATGGTAGCACATTGTTGCTGTAGATACCGTTGGGACAGAAAATATAGGGGACGGAGCCAGTTTTGAGTGAAGTAAACTGAACGTTATTCACATATCCTTTGAGGGTGGCGCTCATTCCCCATGGGAAAAAGTCGAGTGTCTCTCCTGCCGGGATACCGCTTTCTTTCTGAAGGTCCTGCGTGGCGATAAAGTTTAGCTGGGAGGTGTAGATGGAATCGCTGGGCAGGAAGTCGCTTCCCGACAGAATGTGCATTCCCATGACTCGGCAGAAGTTCGTTGTGACGTCAATATATTGATGTCCGTAGTTGTTTCCTTTGTAGCGGAAGGTATACTGTGTATATCCCTCGGTGCCTCCTAACTCCCATTTGGCGTAGGCGATGTCGTCGATTTCAGCAAAACTTTTCAGCTGAGTGTCGAATTTGCGGTACGGACTGCTGTGATAAGGCATTTGGGGGAGGGAAGCGACCAGTATCTGGTCTTTGTCGATGCCCAGTTCATGGTTTCGCATGAATCGGTTCTGCAGAAAAATAAAAGCTGCGGTCACAATCAGGGCAAACGAAACAATATACTGGAAACCGATGAGTACCGTACGAAGCCGTTTCCCTTTTCCGCTCAGGGCATAGTTTCCTTTCAATACAAGGGCAGGAGGGAAAGAGGTCATGTACCATGACGGATACAGTCCGGCCACGATACCGGTAAGCAGGGCTATTACTCCGGTATAAAGCACGTATTTCCAGTAAACAAGCAGGGAAGGAGTGAAACCCATAAAGGATAATACGTTCAGTCGTATCAGGGCTGCGACAATACCTAATGATAATAGCCAACCTATCAATACGATGCTCACCGATTCGGCTACCAGGGCACGGCGTAGTTCTCCGTTGGTGCTTCCCAGCACTTTCTGGGTATTGATGCTGCGCATGCGCACCGGAGCCAGTGCCGTGCTGAAATTGATAAGGTTGATGCAGGCGATAAGAATAATCAGGAACCCGATACTTACCAGCAGGGTCATGGTGCTGCGACTGCCTGTCTTGAAGTAGTAGGGAGAATACATGTCATAATACAGTTTCTGTATCGGGAGAACATAGAGTTTCTGAGTACCTTGATCCCCGGTAAACAGTCGTTTGTTGGCTTCTGTAGCTGCAATCTGCTGGTTGATTTCTTCCACGCTGACTCCTGGTTTTAGCAAGAAGAATGCAAAAAAGTTCTGGCTGCCCCAGTCGTTCTCCTGAAGTTTTCCCATCGGGACAAAGAGGTCATTTTTGAACTGGCAGTTTTCCGGCAGGTCTTCAAAAATACCGCATATTCGGAATTTGGTGGCTTCCGGATTTCGCCAGTCTGGAGTATCTGTGTACAGATAGGAACCTAAGGCATCTCCATTCGGGAATAGTTTGCGGGCATAGCTTTCGGATACGATGACACTTTCGGGCCGGTTCATCTCCTGGTCACTGCCTTCTACGAACTTCAGTCCGATAATTTTTCCGAAATCGGGATACACAGCCCAAGGTTCCTCGTAGAAGTATTGCGGATTCTTGGGGTCGGTGTAGAAAGCCTGCTTCTGCCAGGCCGGGGAATAGATGGTGCCATATTCGATGCCCGGTACTTGCTGGATGAGGTAGTCGATAGGGCCTCGGGGGAGTGTACTGACATAATTCACCTCTTGAGGTTGTGCCAGATTCAGCATGACCAGGCGGTCGGTATGAGGATAGCAGGTATCGAAATCGCGTTCGTAGCTTACCTTCATCATAAGCAGGACAAAGGCGGCAAAGGCAGCCGAAAGTCCCATCAGGTTTAGCACAGAGGCGGTCTGGAAGCGTTTCAGTGTGTAGAATAGATTTCGTAGGATGGTTTTCATATTTTCGTTTTTTATGTTTCTGAGTTGATAAAGACTATTCTGTTTTCAGGTTCAGTACTGGATTTTCCCGTACGGTTTTTCGGCTGATTAGCCAGACGGAAGCCAGTGAGATGAGGGCTACAATCAGGAAAGCGGCAACCGGTACCCACCAGGGGAAACTGCTTTCGTAGGTCACAATCTTGTCTATCTGCTGAATGCCGATATACATCAGCGGGAGGCCGATGAGTAGACTGACCGCCAGTGATGCGGAAGAGAATTTTATTAACCGGAGCATTTCGCTGCGGCTGTCGGAGCCGAATACCTTGCGTACGGCGATGTCTCGTTTACGTTGTGCGATGAAGTAGATGCTCATGGCGGTAAGTCCTAACAGGGAGATAACCAGTGCTGCACAGGTGAAGATAAGAATCAGGTGATTCATACGGGTAATGTCTTCATATATTTTCTGTACCAGTGTGTCATACCATTCTGAATCAAACGGGTATCCGTCTATTATCTTGGAATAGAGCTGGTCCAGCTGCTTTTTATAAGCTTCGGGTTGTTCATCGCGTACTTCTACCAGGATGTTCCATGGGCTGATGCTGTCGGAAGGAGCAATTTGCATACGCAGCGGATGAGGATCTTTCATAAGCAGAGAGCGAATCTGGAAGTCTTTGAATTCTCCAACCACGTTCATAGTATAGCCCCCACGGTCACTTCTTACAAAGTCTGTAAATCCTAACTGGCGCAAGTCTTTCATGGCGGACTGGCTTACAAAGAAATTTTTTGGATTGTATCCTGCGTGACGGTCTTCTGTAATTTGGATATGGAAAATGTCGATGAAGGCAGAGTCCACCACAAAAGTCTGGAAGCTTAGGTCCTTGGTACTGTCGGCCGATGTGAAGTACATGCTATCATTGTTTCCACCGTCAATGGGAGTACCTTGTGCAAAACTGACACGTTTTACGAAAGGAAGCTTCTGGGCTTCCTGGCGGAAAAGCTGAAGTTTCTGGTCGCTGCCCATAGGAGGGTAGTGGATGACGTGACCGTATTCATATCCTAATGGGGCATGCAGGATGCGGTAAATCTGTACACTCAGGTAAATGGCACATCCTAACATGGCGATGGTGAGTCCGTTTTGCACAATGTTTAGCAGGCGGAGGTATAAAGTCTTGGTCTTGCGGCGGAAGGTACCTTTTACGATGTCCAGCGGATTGTATTGTGACAGCAGGGTGGCAGGCACGAATCCGGAGAGCAGGGAAAGTACGGTAATCAGAAGCAGGTAGCACAATAGGGTGAAGGGATTTAAGTCGCCCACAATATCAAGTCGTGTGTGAAGCAGTTCCATGGCTGTAGGTTCTGCAGCCTTGGCCAGTAAAAAACCAATCACAAAGGCCAGTGTGGTCAGCAGGAACGATTCGGCAATCATGCGCCAGAAGATGCTTTTCTTGGAGGAACCTAACAGGCGTCGGGTAGCCATTTCCTTTGCCCGGTAACTGGTTTGGGCAATGCTCATGCTGGTATAGTTGAAGATGGCCATAAACAGAATCAAGACGCCGATGGTCAGGAAAATAAGTACCACTTTCAGGCTATATTGGTTAAGTATGGCTCCGGCGGCCAGTGTATCGGAGAAATAAAACTCGTGTATGGGGATGAATAATACCTCTTTAACGGAATCATACTGGTAAATCCAGAAGAATTCTTTGAAGAAGCGGGCAATGTCATCGGCTTTGTCGTTAGGGTTGACGTTCGGATGGAAACGCAGGAAGAAGATGCAGCTGGCGGCATTGCCTAAGTGGGTATTTTCTTCGCTGGCACTCCAATTAACGTATCGCACATTCTTATGAAGGCTGAATGCTTCAATATTGGAAGGAAAAATAGAATTATCAATGTCTTCAATGATTCCACTCACTGTACAGCGTCGGTCACCGAATGCTTGTTCAATAAGTGTTTTCCCTAACGCATGCTCCGTACCAAACAGCTTGATGGCACAGGAACGTGTCAGCACGATGTTGTTCTCATTGGCCAGCAAGGTTTCCGGATTCCCTTCCAGCAGATGGAAGTTGAAGAACCGGAAGAAGTTTTCGCGGACAAACATCATTTGTATATTAACCGGCTGGTCGTTAGTTCTGACAAACTGTTCATAGGAACCGCTTACGGCACACCAGTCTTCTATTTCCGGATAACGGCTTTGCAGTTTGTCACCCAGCAAGATGTGGCCTCCTGCCCATATTTCATTAGCCAGTACATAAGTCCGGTCTGCATCTTTCATGTCTTTGTCTACGGTGAGCTGTCGGGTCACCATGTGGGTAATCAGCAGGAGAAACATGAGTGAGATGCTTAATCCAATGACATTGACAAAGGTAAAAAGCTTGTTGCGCTGTAAAAAGGTAAAGTAAGTTTTCATTTTTCTGTGTTTGGTTTTGTTTTTACTGCAAATGTACGATACAATTTTCGTGCCATTATTTCAAATCTTTGATTTATAGATATATGCGATTTTTCAGCTTTCTGTGAGTGTCTAAATTTTTGACATGGGGTGTATGATTTTTAGACAAAAGTAATTGATGGTTGGGAGAGGTAATATGATAATGCAGTCTCGTTCTTGATTTTTTTAAGGTTGAGTCTGTATTTGTTAAGGGATTTAATCGGTAAATAGAATTTGGTTAATGTATGTTGTAAAGCATTCTTTTTTAGTCTTGTATTTTGCCATTCCGGATAAAATAAATACTTTTGTACTGTGTTTTTCATAGTATTAGATTTAAGGTTAACAAAGGTTGGAGTTCAGCGGAACTCCTTTTTTTATGCCCTTACGCGAAGGGCTGTCTTTTTTTCCGGAATCCGGTTTTTTAGAAAACCTCGGGTCGAAAATCTCGTAACGTTTCCATTATTTTTATGTTTTCCTTTGGCGAAACGTATGTTTCCGCCG
>NZ_QSQT01000045.1:0-783 GCF_003437535.1 Phocaeicola plebeius | reverse complement strand
AAATCTCGTAACGTTTCCATTATTTTTATGTTTTCCTTTGGCGAAACGTATGTTTCCGCCATGCGAACCGTACGTTTTGCGTTGCGGAACCGTATGTTTTTCGTAGCGGAAACGTAAAAAGTTCCTCCTTGTCCGTGTAAAAACTCCGTTCCTTTTTCCGTATTCCATTCGCAGCTTCAGGCTTTGCAGCTGTTTTCCCCTATTTTTTGTAAAACTTTTTCCGTCTCGTTACGCGCACACGTACGCGCACGCACGAATTATATAATGTAGGGTATTTCACATCCGTTTTCGTATGGAAACAAAAATTATGCTTTATAGCATAAAGTAAATCAGCGAGTTAGGCAATAGCCTGAAAAAATCCTGCAAAAAAGTATGGTGTAAAAGTTGCATGAAAGGAAAAAGTCTGTACCTTTGCAACCGCTTTCGAGAGGGAGAGCCGCTGAAGATGACAGACTGGCAGAGCTGAGGCTACGGGAGACAGTGCTGACTGCTGCACCGAGTATCTTACCTTGCGATGTGCAAGGGAGCGAGAAAGGGTAAGCCGCACGCCTTCTGAAAACCTTCCGAAAATTTTTTCAAAAAAACTTTCGAAAAAATTTGGAGGTTACGAAAAAAACGCCTTACCTTTGCAAACGCTTTCCCGCTGAAACGGGAGCACGAAAGAAAAGATAGTTCTTTGAAAGACTTTGGATAAACAGACTAGGATGTAGTACAAGAAGTAGTCCTGTATATAATGTATAGGATGAACGGAAGACAACCGTCAATAACCCTTGGAAACAAGGA
>NZ_QSQT01000044.1 GCF_003437535.1 Phocaeicola plebeius | reverse complement strand
TTACGCATGTTACTAAATAAATTGTGTCAACTTATTTAGTACACTACAGTTTTAGAAGAAACGTAAAGGCGTTTTTTTATGCCTGTTTTTAAATTAGTCAATCGCCACGATTTCAAACACTTCCGCAGTTCCCTCCAGGCGAATCTTGGCTACGTTCTTGTTGGCCAGTTCGATTCTTGCAAAAGGAGTTTCAATCATGGTTTCTGATACGACCTTACCCTTCTTGTCCAGCTGGATGCACTTCAACGGGGCAGACGGGCGATTCATGAGCAGGGTATATGCCTTGACATTTTCCTTTACTCCGAAAGTCAGTGCTTTAGTGCTCTTGTAAGAAGTCGCCAGGTTGTTATCGAAAGCATAGATGGCCTTGTCCAGGCTGTCCGCTTCAAGTGAGAATCCCATGTTTTCCGGACGTAGCGGGTTGACGTCGAACGAGCGTACAGAGGCATAGTTGGTGCGTTTGGAATCCAGTCGTTTCAGGCGTACGTAGCGTGCTTTTTCCGGAGCTCCCTGCCAGTGGATGATGTATTGCTTGTCGAGTTCTCCGGTCAGTGCCTTCCAGGTTCTTCCATCTGCCGAGCATTCCACGATGGCATGGTCGAAATAGTCCACATCATCCTTGGAATTTCTTCCCTGAAGAATCGAGATTTCTGTCACGTCACGCACGTCGCGCAGGTCTACACCAATCCAATCGTTTGCTTTCTGAGCAATTCCCGAGGTATAGAAGGTAGTAGAATCATTGTCGAACATCAGCTTGGTTTGTACGGTATGCGCACTGCTGAAAGAACCGATACCTCTGTAGTCAGTCGGTACCTTGCCCGACAGCTTTTTCAGGTATCCGTGTGCCATGTCATCCATGGCATTCTCATAGAACGGCTGAAGTTTCAGCGTACCCGATTTGTGAGCCTCATAGCTTCTCCGGTCTTCGGGAGTCATGATATTCTGTATGTATTTTTCCCAGAACAGCGCATCGTCTTTACCTGAGCGGTAGATACGTGCCAGTTCGATGGCCTGCTTGCCGCGTGTACCTAATTTACCGAACTCTGTCAGCCAGGGGCGGAGCTCGTTAATTAGGGCCGCGTTCTTGCAACTGCTTTCCAGACGTGCTGGTGCACTTTCTACTTTCTTGAATTCTTCTTCCAGTGCGTTAGCCGCTTCGTCTGTCCAGTCAGCCAGGCGGAAAGTCTGAGTTTCCCACGACTCATCCCGGCGGTATCCGTTTTCGGTATCACTGGAATGGATGGCAAAGGTGCGGTAGGCATCGGTTGCTTCCGGAACTAGTTCCGCCAGTCCGCGTTCCCAGTTGTCGATGGCATTGTAGTCGGCAATGTTCCAGGTATAATCGGCCACTCCGTATAAAGCCAGCTTGGAGGCTTCTCCATGTTCCATCGGGTTGCTCACGATACCGCAGGTTTCATTAGCCGTGAGACTGGTGTCCAGTCCGTACACCGGACCCTGAAGCAGGAAGTTGCGGATGTAGTCGGTTACCGGATAGTTCCACCAGTAATAAGCCGGACGCTTGATGCGTGAGTTGATGAAGTCGAGTGTTTCGGGTGTCAGGTCGCTGCACACCACGTCGCCCGTCCAGAACACCTTGATTTCAGGATTAAGCGTTTTTCCGTAGATGGCCAGACTACCTTTCTCGGTCGGGTTCGCCCAAAGTTTGGAGTAATCGGTAGGGCAGACCGTAAGCGGAGAAACATCGCCTTTCACCTTCACAAACTCTTCTGTCAATCGGTTGAGCAGTTCTGTCTGCTTCAGCGGGTTGGTACCCTCTCCGGAAATATCGTCAAAGAAGATGGCAAAATGACGTACCCCTAAGTCATACATCCAGTTGAATTTATTGATCAGGTTCTGATAATCTTCCTCGTTCCACTTGATGTCCTGTCCCGGATGGATGGCCCATACAAAATCCACGTAGTTGCGGTTGCAGGCATTCACCAGTTCCTTGATGTGCTGAGCCTCTTTCTCCGGATAAGGCAGTCGCCAGTTCGGACAGCTGTGATAAGGGTCGTCTTTCGGACCATATAAATAAGAATTCATCTTGAACTTTCCGTAGAAATCAATGAGCGACAAACGTACCTCGTGCGACCACGGAGTACCATAGAAACCTTCCACTACTCCACGGTTAGGCAGGTCAGGATAATCGCTTATTTCTACAAAGGGAAGAGCACTGCCGGAAGAAACCGGGCTTTCCACCAGTTGCTTCAAGGTTTGTATGCCGTAGAAAGCACCGCGTTCGTCAAATCCCGTGATGGTGATTCCTTTTTCATTGACAACAAGGGCATAGGCACCCGACACTGCTTTTACATTGGCCTTACTGGCAACTTTCTGTCCGAAATCGATGGTTAGTTTAACTCCTTTCTTGTTCGGAGAAAGGAAATCAAGGTAACCCGCAAATTTATCCTGCTTGTCTTTCAGGTTGATACCCTGAGACAGGTTGCATGTTTTTCCGGCCATCGTCACAATCTGATGAGGCTGCGGATTCAGGATAAGTCCTTTGTGGTCTACTTTTTTTCCGGGAACAGCTTGTACATCTTGCTTCTCCGAGCGCTGGGAAGACAGATCGAATGTGTCTTGCGCGCATACATTGCCGTACATCAGTGAACACACAATGCCGGCGGTTACGCATTTTACATAATGATTCATTTTCATGATATGGATAATTTGAGGTAAATACAAGGTATTTGCTTGATTAAAACTCTGATTCAAAGATACGATTTGTTTCTGAATCGTGCAAACGGTAAGAGGATATGAAAAACAAAACACCCAGCTTTACATTGTAATGTATAAGGCTGGGTGTAGTTATTTAAATTTACTGATTTTCAGTATTTTGCGGAGAGACAGGCTCTCGAACTTATACTTTCACAGAATCTCATAAAACCGCAAACAACTGATAATCAAGTGCAAATTACAACATAGAGTAAAACTAAATGTTTCTAAATGTCTTTTGCTATCTCAATAATTGGGTGTATATTTGGGTGTAGAATTTCAAACGCACCCAATTATGAATATCAAGCGCAACATCATTTTTGCATTGGAGAGCCGGAAAAAGAACGGTGTGCCAATCGTAGAGAACGTACCCATCCGTATGCGTGTCATCTTTGCCAGCCAACGCATCGAGTTTACAACGGGCTACCGGATTGACGTAGCCAAATGGGATGCAGACAAGCAGCGGGTAAAGAACGGATGTACCAACAAGCTAAAGCAGAGTGCAGCCGAAATCAATACGGACTTGCTGAAATACTATGCCGAAATCCAGAATATTTTCAAGGAATTTGAGGTGCAGGAGGTCATGCCAACGACCCAACAGTTGAAGGAAGCTTTCAACATGAGAATGAAAGACACCAGCGAAGAACAGCCGGAAGAAGCCCCTGTCAGCTTTTGGGAGGTATTCGATGAGTTTGTAAAAGAGTGCGGTAACCAGAATAACTGGACGGCATCCACCTATGAAAAATTTGCAGCAGTGAGGAACCACCTCAAAGAGTTCAAGGAGGATGCAACGTTCAACTATTTCGACGAGTTTGGATTGAACGAATACGTCAACTTCCTGCGTGATACCAAGGATATGAGAAACAGCACCATCGGCAAGCAAATGGGATTCCTCAAATGGTTCCTGCGCTGGAGCTTCAAGAAAGGACATCATCAGAACATTGCATACGATACATTCAAACCGAAACTGAAAACCACCTCGAAAAAAGTAATCTTCCTGACTTGGGATGAACTGAACAAGCTGAAAGACTACCAGATACCCAAGGATAAGCAATACCTGGAACGTGTGCGTGATGTTTTCCTGTTCTGCTGCTTTACGAGTTTGCGGTATTCGGATGTTCGCAATCTGAAAAGAAGCGATGTGAAGTCCGACCACATCGAAATAACCACAGTCAAGACTGCCGACAGCCTGACGATTGAACTGAACAAATACAGCAAAGCCATACTGGACAAATACAAGGACATCCATTTCGAGAATTACATGGCTCTGCCCGTCATCAGCAACCAGAAGATGAACGATTACCTGAAAGAGCTGGGCGAACTGGCAGAAATCAACGAGCCTGTACGGGAAACCTACTACAAGGGAAATGAACGTATTGATGAAGTCACACCCAAATACGCTTTGCTCAGTACCCATGCAGGAAGAAGGACATTCATCTGCAATGCGCTGGCTCTCGGAATCCCGGCACAGGTGGTCATGAAATGGACGGGACACAGCGACTACAAAGCTATGAAACCCTACATTGACATAGCGGATGATATTAAGGCAAATGCCATGAACAAGTTTAATCAACTATAAAAGTATCAAACAGTTTCATAGATAGTTATCAATGACTATATTTGTAGAAATTATCATCACAATATGAGCAACAAGGAATCCAACATAGAGAAAACGAATTTTGATGCATTCATACAAGCGGTCGGTTCGGAAATAGAACAGGCACAAGTAAGGCTGATTGTTGCAGCCAATGCACAAATGCTGTTCCATTACTGGAAGATAGGCAATTACATCCTTTATCACCAGCAGCTGCACGGATGGGGAAGCAAAATCATCAAGCAGTTGGCAAAGGCTATCCGACTGCATTACCCTGAAAAGAAAGGCTATTCGGAACGTAACCTTACCTATATGTGCCAGTTTGCAAAAGCATATCCTTTAAGAGCGTTGCAAAGTTTCATAGAAACAGATGCAAGCCTGTCTGTCCCAACCATACAGAGTGTGACCAATGAAGTATTAAAACTGAATGACAAGCAATTTACGCAGGAACTTACTGCGCAAATACAATCGATTGATTGTCAATCATTAGCAATTACGCAGGAAGTTCCTGCGCAATTTGAAGATGTGGGAAAAACCGTGTCTGCCATTTACAGGATGGGAATCAGGGAAATAGAAGAAGTTTTCTTGACCTCTCCTATAGCCAAAATAAACTGGACAAGCCAAATGACTATACTTGACAGTTCGCTACCTTTAGGTCTAAGCTACTGGTACATGAAGCAGTCTGTGGAAATGGGATGGAGCAGCAATGTATTGAAAATGCAAATTGACAGTGATTTGTATAGCCGACAAATCAGCAACAACAAGGTAAACAATTTCACGACCACACTTCCGGCTCCACAAAGCGACCTTGCCAATTACCTACTCAAAGACCCGTACATCTTTGATTTGGCAGGAGCCAAAGAAAAAGCAGACGAAAGGGATATTGAAGAACAGCTGGTGAAACACGTTACCCGCTACCTGTTGGAAATGGGCAACGGTTTTGCCTTCGTTGCCCGGCAGAAGCACTTCCAAGTCGGAAACAGCGATTTCTTTGCCGACCTGATTCTATATTCCATTCCGTTGCACGCATATATTGTCATAGAATTGAAAGCCACTCCTTTCAAGCCGGAATATGCCGGACAACTCAACTTTTACATCAACGTGGTGGATGATAAGTTGAGAGGGGAACACGACAACAAGACCATCGGTCTTTTGTTGTGCAGAGGAAAGGACGAAGTGGTTGCCCAGTATGCCCTTTCCGGCTATGACCAGCCCATCGGCATCAGCGATTACCAATTGAGCAAGGCGATTCCCGAGAAATTGAAATCAGCGTTGCCCAGCGTAGAAGAAGTGGAAGAAGAACTGGCTTCTTTCCTTGACAAGGATCCCCAATAATAAGAGTATGCCATGCAGAAAACGATAACAACCCTCATTCCTCAATACGGGGAGCTGAACAGAATCTGCAAAGATTGGATTGTAAGCCATACTTTCTCTTTTGAAAAGCAGAAATTCATCGTTGATTTCTACTCGAAATGGAGCGATATAAAGGCTTTTGAGCAAGCTATCCTTGAACTGGTGCTGCATACACCGCCAGAACCATGTACCCTGCTGCTGAAAAGTCTGAAAAAGGAAGTCAAAGAATACATACGGCTTTATGAATCTTACCGCCTTCTCCATGACGAAGTGATCATACGTGTATGCTACCAATACGCAGACCGCTACAAGGAAACCATCAAGGAAGAGATGGAAGTGGTAAACAGGCTGCGCAAACCGATGAACGAAGCCAACAACCGCTATGATTCCATTGGCTACCGAGAGCATACACCCGAAGAAGAAAAGCTGGCGGAAAGAGAATATGAGCGTTGCAAGGCTGAATATGAAAGGGAGAAAGCCCAACTGGAGCATCTTTATGAGCAGCAAACCCTTCTCTGGAAAGAAGCCCGGCAATACATGAAAAACCGTTGCGACGACATCTACCTGCTTAGCGTACACTTCATGGGCATCCTGACCAAATATGTACCGGACGAAGAAAGCCAACCGAACGAAGCAGACAGGCAGAGCCGTACAGACAGCCAGCCGGAAGCTGAAACTACAACCGCATCGACTACAGCTACGACTGCCGGATTGCCTGAATATTTCAGCATGAAGCTGATTTCCCTAATTCATGAAGTTTGTGCAGGGGAACAGTTTGAAGACATTACCGCACCGGATTTCTATGCCTGCATGAATCTGCATCCCTGCCAGTGCGTACTGAAAATAAAGCCAAGGGAAAAGATACGGGTATGCTATCTGATTTCCCTGATGAGGGAGCAGTTGCCGGGGCAGGATAAGGACAAATGGAAGGAAGCCATCCTGAAACACCTGGATATTGATGAAGACTATTACAAGTCCAAGTACAGGGAACCCGTTTCCGATTTACCCAGTATTCCCAACCAAAAGTTCGCCAAGGAAATGGACGGAATATTCCGATAACCCGTGATATTCCAATATATTTTACGACATGACCACTTATACCACTCAAAATAATTTTTGAGTGGTATTTTTATTTCTTGATATTCAGCGATATAACAGAACAATCCATATCTATCATCCACATACTTACCACTCAAAACCCTACCTAATTTTGCATCGTTCGAGAACAGAAGAAACGGCCTGTGCGCAGGGCTATTGTCAAACAAGTAATCATACGGACGATGAACAACCTCAAAGAACTGTTAGTGAAACCCGTCTGGCAGATGACAGGCGAAGAGTTCCTTTTTCTAAGCAGACACGCTTCGGTACAGGCAGAGGCGCAACCGCAGCCGACCACCGACACGGAAAGAAAGTACGTGTACGGCATACTCGGCATAGCCAAGCTTTTCGGGTGCAGCCTGCCCACAGCCAACCGCATCAAGAAAAGCGGAAAGATAGACAAAGCCATTACCCAGATTGGACGCAAGATTATCGTGGATGCGGAACTGGCGCTGGAACTGGCTGGCAAGAAAACCGGAGGACGCAGATAAAGGAGGTGATTATGGACTATATAAAAGAAATATCACCCGAACAAGCCGTTATCCTCTGGCAGGAATCCCGGCTAAGTCTGTCAAGATGCTACGAAAAAGCCCCCGAAATTCTGAAAGTACACGGCTCTGTCATCGGGACGCTGGGCAATTTCAGCGCATCCATCGGCAAAGCCAAGAGCAAGAAAACCTTCAATGTATCGGCTATCGTAGCCGCTGCATTGAAGAACGGTACCGTGTTACGATATGCGGCTGAACTGCCCGAGGAAAAGCGGAAAGTGCTTTATATAGATACGGAGCAAAGCCCCTACCACTGCCTGAAAGTGATGAAGCGGATCCTGCGGATGGCAGGATTGCCCGATGACAGGGACAGCGGTTATCTGGAGTTTCTCGCTTTGAGAAAATACACCCCGGAACAGCGCATCAGCATTGTAGAACAGGCTATCTACCACTCACCGGATATTGGGCTGGTCATCATAGACGGCATCCGGGATATGGTGTACGACATCAACAGCCCCGGTGAATCCACCCGCATCATATCCAAGCTGATGCAGTGGACGGACGACAGGCAGATTCATATCCATACGATACTGCATCAGAACAAGGGGGATGAGAACGCAAGAGGGCACATTGGTACGGAACTGAACAACAAGGCGGAAACAGTCCTGCTGGTGGAAAAGGACAAGGGGAACAGCGACATCAGCCATGTTTCCGCCATGCACATCCGGGCGATGGATTTCGAGCCTTTTGCATTCTGCATCAACGACAGAGCCCTGCCCGAACTTGCGGAAGGCTACAAGCCGGAAGCAAGGAAGCCGGGAAGACCCTCGGTGGAAAAGTTTGACCCTTACAAGGATATTTCAGAACCGCAGCACCGTGCCGCACTGGAAGACGCTTTTGCACTGAAAGAGGAATACGGCTACAAGGAGCTGGAAGACACCTTAATCAGGACTTATCTGGCAGAAGGGGTTAGACTGAATCACCAGAATGCAGTGGCGCTTATCACCATGCTGCGCAACAAACGGATGATAGTGCAGGAAAACGGCAGGAAGTATTCCTTCAAGCCCGATTACCACTATTAGCCGACAATCCCGAAAATCGCTTCACTTTATTCCCGCATCCTATATATACGACAATTTAGTGAAGTGATTTCAGAAACAGACAAATCACTTCACTTTATTCCGGGGGTCTATATATTAGGAGTTTAGTGAAGTGATTGTACTGACCGCATACTTTTAAGAGTTGCGGGCAAAAAGAGAAATAATCAAAGCACTCACTAAAAACGATTTCCTTATGAACATCGAGACTGCAAAACAAATCAATCTGGCTGACTACCTGCACAGCCTGGGGTATTCACCCGTCAAACAGCAGGGTATCAACCTTTGGTACAAATCTCCCTTGAGGGAAGAAACAGAGGCTTCCTTCAAAGTGAACACCGAACGCAACCAGTGGTACGACTTCGGTTTAGGGAAAGGGGGCGGTATCATTGAACTGGCTGCACACCTGTATGCTACCGACCATGTACCTTACCTGCTGGAGCGGATTGCGGAACAGACACCGCATGTACACCCGGTATCTTTCTCTTTTGGCAAGCAGGACTCTTTCGGTCCGAGCTTCCAACAGCTGGAGATAGTACCGCTATCGTCTCCTGCCCTGCTTTCCTATTTACAAGGTAGAGGAATAAATCTGGAACTGGCAAAAAGAGAATGTAGTGAAGCCCGTTACACCCACAACGGCAAGCGTTACTTTGCCATTGCCTTCCCTAACGGTTCGGGTGGGTTTGAGGTTCGTAACCCCTATTTCAAGGGCTGCATCGCCCCCAAGGAAATCTCCCACATCAGACAGTCGGGAAAAGCAAGGACTGCCTGCTATGTGTTCGAGGGTTTCATGGACTACCTTTCCTTTCTGACATTGAGACAAGAGAGCTGCCCAAATTATCCGGAATTGGACGGGCAGGACTATATTGTATTGAACTCCGTATCGAATGTGAACAAGGCTCTCTATCCGTTGGGCAATTACGAACGCATCCACTGCTTTTTCGACAACGACCATGCAGGAATGGAAGCACTCCGGCAAATCCGCATGGAATACGGCAGAGACCGGTACATCCGGGACGCTTCGCAGATTTACAGCGGATGCAAGGACTTGAACGAATACTTACAGAAACAGGTTGAAAGAAAAAGGCAGCTCCAGTCCGCCAAAGGGGTGCGCAGCCAATCACCGGAGAAGAAGAGCGGCTTCCGGTTATAGCCCACTATAACTACACGCTCCGCTTTCGTAGTTGTGGGCTCTCCCGAGGGGATTAGGGCTTTGCCCTAATGACCCACTCAGGGCGTTTCACCCCTGAGAACCCCGAGCAAAGAGTGACCCTCTCTTTGCAATCTCCGCTTATGGGTTACCCCTAAGAAATCTCGTGCAAATGAGAGCAGAGGCAAACTTGCTTGACCTATGCCGAATGCAGCCGAGATTCATAAAATAACCCCTCTGCGAAAGCGAGCAAAGTAAATTAATTGTAAACAAAGAAAAGAAGCTATGGCAACAAAATCAAGCATACACATCAAGCCTTGCAACATCGCATCGAGCGAGGCACACAACCGAAGGACTGCCGAGTATATGCGTAATATCGGGGAGTCCAGAATCTATGTCGTTCCCGAACTTTCCACCGATAACGAACAGTGGATAAATCCCGACTTCGGCACTCCCGAACTGCGAACTCATTATGACAATATCAAGCAAATGGTCAAGGAAAAGACCGGACGTGCCATGCAGGAAAAGGAAAGGGAACGCAAGGGAAAGAATGGAAAGATTATCAAGGTGGCGGGATGCTCACCCATCCGTGAAGGAGTATTGCTTATCAGACCGGACACCACACTGGCTGATGTACGCAAATTCGGTGAAGAGTGCCAAAGACGCTGGGGCATCACTCCGCTACAGATTTTCCTGCATAAAGACGAAGGGCATTGGCTGAACGGTCAGCCGGAAGCGGAAGACAAAGAGAGCTTCCAAATAGGAAGCAGATGGTTCAAGCCGAACTATCATGCTCATATCGTATTCGACTGGATGAACCACGAAACCGGGAAGAGCCGAAAGCTCAATGACGAGGATATGGCAACCATGCAGACCCTTGCTTCCGATATTCTGCTAATGGAACGTGGGCAGACAAAAGCTGTCACAGGTAAAGAGCATCTGGAACGAAACGATTTCATCATTGAGAAGCAGAAAGCCGAACTGCAACGTATAGAAGAAACCAAGCGACACAAGGAGCAACAGGTAAGCCTTGCCGAACAGGAACTCAAACAGGTAAAAGCTGAGATACGTACAGACAAACTCAAAAGTGCAGCTACCGATGTAGCCACTGCCATAACCAGCAGCGTAGGTTCTCTTTTCGGAAGCGGTAAGTTGAAAGAACTGGAACATAACATCGAGCAGCTACATCAGGAGATTGCCAACCGGGACAAAGCTACTGATGAATTAAAAATTCAGATGCAACAAATGCAGGAACAGCACGGCAGACAAATACGCAATCTTCAAGGAATACATAATAAAGAGATTGAAGCTAAAGACAAAGAAATATCACGGCTAAACACCCTGCTTGAAAAGGCATTATGCTGGTTCCCATTACTCAAAGAAATGCTGAGAATGGAAAAATTATGCTATGTCACTGGTTTTACCAAGGGGATGGTTGATTCTCTTTTATACAAAAAGGAAGCTCTCAGATGTAGTGGAAAAATCTATTCCGAAGAATATAGACAGAGATTTGAAACAAAAAATGTAATTTTCAAAATTGAACGAAGCCCGATCGATAAGAATAAATTGATGCTGACTATAAACCAACAGCCAATCAGCGAATGGTTCAAAGAACAATGGGAGAAGTTACAGCAGCATCTGCGTAACTCAGTGCAGAAAGAACAAAAATCCAGAGGATTCAGGATGTAATATAGAGAAGTACAATTCATCATGGATTGTACTTCTATCGTAATATATAGTACAAAATCTAAGTTGTCTAACTATTCTAAAGTAAAATAAGCAATAAAAGAATATCTTATTCACTATTAATATACCATATTGTCAATATCTTTCCCTCATTTAGTCAATCGTATCTTTTCGTGGTAGAAATAATTTACGATAACCGGCTTGCCTTTTTCCGAGCGCCCGTAAGGCAAATCATTTATTCTATATGGAAACCCCTGTGCCTTGGCGTATTGGGAAATGTCCTGTTCCAATGCCTGCCAGTAATCAAGCCTCTTTTTGTTGTATATTTCTTCGTATAACGGAAAGAGGTCGGGATGCTTCTCACGGATATACGTCATTATCCCTCCCTTGAACTGCCCGCGCAGATTCAGGTTTTCGAGCCATATCAAATCGGCATATCCTTTCACTTTCTCGATAATCGCCTTCATATCGGTTATTCCGGGGAATATGGGCGATACAAAACACACGGTACGGATGCCCGCCTCATAGACCTGACGCATTGCGTTCAGACGACGTTCTATGCTCACGGCATTGTCCATATCCGTACGAAAACGCTCGTCAAGCGTATTGACCGACCATGACACCGTTACTTTGGGAAAACGCTTCAACAGGTCGAGGTCGCGCAGGACAAGGTCGGACTTAGTGCATATCATAATCTCGGCGTTGCTCCCACGCAGCTCTTCGAGCAGCCTGTGGGTACGGCAAAATTGCTCCTCATACGGGTTGTAACCATCCGTCACGGAACCTATCACAATGCGCTCTCCGTCATATTTGTGCGGATTGGCTATCGGTTTCCAGTTCTTCACGTCCAGAAATGCACCCCACGGTTCTGTATGCCCGGTGAATCGTTTCATAAACGATGCGTAGCAATACTTACAGGCGTGGGGGCAGCCCACGTAAGGGTTGACCGAATATCCTCCGACCGGCAGTGAGGATTTGGTCATAACGCTCTGTACGTCTATTTCTTTGATTATTTCGGTATTCATTGTAAGCGTTTTGTAAATTGTTCCGGCAGTTCCTGAATCATCCTTTCTTCGCCCATTATAGGCAGCAAATCCTCTTTCATAAACACGGGGACGCCCTGTGTTTGGGCTTGGTCGGCAATGTGAAGCACCCATTCGGGACGGGAATCCACTTTGCCTTTCCGATGTCCGGTCTCCGTACCTATGACAATCCAGTCGATACCCTCGAAATCTATATCGCCGATTTCATCGAAAATAGGTTCGAAAGTGACATGGTAGTGCTTGGCCTTGATATTTCTTTTCAAATCGTCTAGCCGCTTTTTTTCGGAATTGCGCGTGACGGTCACGCCCATCCATACATTCTCGTCATCTGTAGAGAAACTGATCTTGTCCGGACATTTCGTAAGGAATATATAAGCGTGTTGCGGATTGCTTTTCATTCGTCTGAATATTTCCGCATTCCATTCAGGCTTCCAATCGGAGAAATCGCTCATTCCGGTCATCAGCCATACGTGAGGCTTGGGCGTGTCGATGATACGCAGCTTTCGCACCATATATTCCGGTACGGAGAAGTCGTCCGTAATATGGAAACGGCGGCAGTTGTTACGGGCATAGCAGTAGCTGCACCCGATGGAGCAGCCTACCACTATGTTCATATTCTTTATCAGGGATTTTATACAGATAGTCATCTGCTTAGAGTTCCTTTTTAGAATCATTTCGGAGAGACTTTCCATTTTACCGGTTCTTTCAGTATGATTCCGTCAGTGGCATCCTCCTGTGAGAATGTATTGCTGCAATATTGTATGCAGAGCATGAGGAGCGGAGTCGTTCCGTTGTTACGGACACTTCGTTTTCCTGCAGGAGATACCCTGACAACGCTACCTTCTTCCACTGGGAACACTGTTCCGTCTACTTGAAATTCACCTTTACCGGAGAGGAAAAAATAAAGTTCCTCATGACTCTTGTGACTATGCAGAAATCCGGTTTCTGTACCCGGGGCGAATGACTGGAAAGAAAACTCGCTTCCCGTAGTTCCGAGAGCGGTGCTGCAGAATACTTTTCCGGGAATTTTCACATCCGGGCCAAGCTGAAGTTCGTATTCATTCAGTTCATTCAACTTACCGACACTGATCGCGGCGAAATTCTGTTCTACCGCGATTTTCCTAATCTTTTTCATCTTTCTAATATTTTGAAATGATTGTTTATACAGTTATTTAAGTGTTATGCTTTCTCCGTCTTCCGGTATAATCAGTCGGCTCATATCCGTCCCGTGATGGCGAGCTTCGTTGCGAAGGATGGCACGGGTGGTCTGGCAATGATCGATGGCATCCATGTGTACGGTAATCAGCTTGATGTGTGGGGGGAGTGTGTCAAGCATCGCCATTACTTCCTGTTCATTGGGGATGATACAACCGTCCGTCTTAGAGAATTCGGGGAATACCGCACCGCCACTGTTCACCACAATATAATTAGGACGATACTTTTCCACGGTAGCAAGAGTACATTCTTCCCATTTGCAATCGCCCATGATATAAATAGTCGGAAGCCCTTCGGACATCAGCACATAGCCCGAAACAGGTCCCATCATCTGGCCTATCTGACCGAAACCGTGATGGCCAATAGCACGGTGGATGGTCAGATGACCTAAGGTTATGCTCTCTTCAATCGCTTCTACATTTGAGAAACCATCTTTCAGGATGGCGGCCTTATCTTGTGGCTGGGTGTAGAAAGGAATGTCTTTCGGCAAATGCTGCTTTACACTTGGTTCGTAATGGTCGATGTGGTTGTGGGTGAGCAGTACCATATCAACACCTTCAGTAATGTCGCTAATAGGCATTACGAGATGTACCCTCGGATTCTTATATACACCGAGAGCTGATTGCAGGGTTCCTTTGTCGGCAAATACGGGGTCAATAAGAATGGTATGTCCTGCATAGTTGATTTTCAAGGTGGCACTGCGTACCAACCGAATAATTGCTTTTTCGTTCATGATGTTATGTTTTGTATTATTTTTCGGGTACAAAGTTCGAAAGGATATCCCAATGTCTCTATGCCTTAAAAACAGGAATATATGCCATTTTGATAAAAGAATGATGTATATTTGCAAAAAGCAAAAAACAAGAGTGATGAAAGCTATAATCAATCCCGAAAGACTTGTAAGCGTTCCGTTCAATAAAACGCAATGTGGCGTAGACTTCTACATTAACACAGGCGAAAGCAAGGACATCTGTGGTGTCTTGACCGAGCATAAGGCGTTTAAGACAGATTTTTTCAGCTTCTATTTCTTTCGTCGTGCCAATGGATATTTGTTGCTGAACTTCCGAAAAGTGGAGTTACGGGATGGTATGGTGCTGCTTTTGTCGCCGCACCAGCAACAGGAATGGCACGTGAACGAGGTAGAACTAGATTACACTTTTCTTATTTTCCGCGAAGACTTTATGCGCACGTTCATTGCTGACAAGTTCTTCGTATATCGGCTGTTGTATTATTATCAGACTGATACACCGCCCTACTTGTTTGCCGAGCCGGAGGAGCTGACGGAATATATGCGCCTCTTAAAAAAGATAAAACAAGAACTACAACATCCTGTGGTAGACACTTACAACCTCATTGTGTCAGTGCTTTATTATCTACTGGTAATTATCAACCGGGCATACGCTCAAACTTATCGTCTACCTGTCGAAGTGCCAAAAAACAATTACGCATTCAAATTCAAGGACTTACTCGAAAAACATATCCGAACGACACAGCGCGTTCAAGAATATGCTGATATGCTTCGGGTAAGTCGTATCACCTTGAATAATTCTGTCATGGCGCAATTTGGTGTATCAGCCATTCACTTACTCAAGCAACGTCTTTTGGAAGAGCTGAAAAATGAGCTACTGTTCTCCAATCTGAATGTGAGCCAACTGGCAGACGAGTTCCACTTTTCCGACCCCAGTCACCTCATGCGTTTTTTCAAAAAAGAAACAGGCAAGACTTTTACCCAATATCTAATGAATTACAAAAGAGGAATATATGAATAGAAATTTCATATTTGGCAAATGAATTCCATATTTAAGATATTTATTTTTTTGAATAACTATATTTTTCGTCATAAAGGTTCATTCTGCCAGTCCATAGAAATACCAATCGCTTTGTAATTGACATTCTTTTGAAGAATCTTAAAAAATACAAAAACACCCAATTTTACATTCTTGGGTGTAAAAAAGGGTGTAAATCTCGCAAATGCTTGATTTACACCCTTTATTGCGGAGAGACAGGGATTCGAACCCCGGGTACCTCGCGGTACAACGGTTTTCAAGACCGCCGCAATCGACCACTCTGCCACCTCTCCAAAACTCTTTTGAGAGTTGCCTTATTTTTCAAAAGCGGTGCAAAGGTAGGAATTATTTTTAACTTTGCAAACATTTCTGGATATTTTTTCTCTTGTGGTTAGTGTTTTTTGTCTTGTTTCCGGATAAAGTGCGTTACTGACTATTTGCATATTTAAAGTAAAAAACAATGTCGAATAACAGTTTGCTATATATTCCCTACGAAAAAATCGTTATCTTTGCACGACTTTTTACAAGATAATAGTTTTATTACATCATCTAAGGTATATTTATGAGTAAGAAAATTCTACTTAGCTGGCTTTTCATGGCCATTTTATGCTTGCCGGTATTCGCTCAGATACAGGAACCGGTAAAGTTTAAGACTGAATGGAAATCGGTTTCTGCTGATGAGGTGGAAATTGTATTTACCGGAAAAATGGAAAAGGGATGGCATGTATATTCTACTGACCTGCCTGAAGGAGGTCCTATTTCGGCTACTTTCAATACGGATAAGCTTGAAGGGGCAGAGGTGGTTGGAAAACTGAAACCTGCTGGTAAGGAAATTGACAAGATGGACCCGATATTCGGAATGCAGGTTCGTTTCTTTGAAGGTACGGCTACCTTTGTGCAGAAAATCAAGTTGAAAGGCGGGAAATATGAAGTGAGCGGTTATCTGCAATATGGTGCTTGTAATGATGAAAACTGTTTGCCTCCTACTAATGTAGAGTTTTCTTTCAAGGGGGAAGCTGCTGGAAAGCAAACGGCTGAAGAAGTGGTGGCAACGACAGAGGACCTGGCGTTAGCAGATACGGCATCGGTGGATTTGGTTCCGCTTCGTATTGGTGAAGATACGGCTGCGGGTGAAGCTGCTGACTACTGGAAACCGGTTATTAAGGAATTAAGTTCATTCGGTGAAAACGTGAACAATGAGTCTCATTCATGGATTTATATCTTTTTCGCCGGATTTGTAGGCGGACTGCTGGCATTGTTTACTCCTTGTGTATGGCCGATTATTCCGATGACGGTAAGTTTCTTCCTGAAACGTACCAAGGATAAACGAAAGGGTATTCGGGATGCCTGGACGTATGGGGCTTCTATCGTAGTGATTTATGTTACTTTAGGTTTGGCTATTACTTTGATTTTCGGTGCCAGTGCCTTGAATGACTTATCTACGAGTGCGGTATTTAATATCTTGTTCTTCCTGATGCTGGTGGTTTTTGCTGCTTCTTTCTTTGGAGCATTTGAAATTACCCTTCCGTCGAAGTGGAGCAATGCGGTAGACAGCAAGGCTGAACAGACTACCGGATTGTTGAGTATTTTCCTGATGGCTTTCACGCTGTCACTGGTTTCTTTCTCTTGCACCGGTCCGATTATCGGTTTCTTGCTGGTAGAAGTATCTACTTCTGAAAGTATTGTGGCGCCGGCCATCGGAATGCTGGGATTTGCCATTGCGTTGGCTTTGCCGTTCACCCTGTTTGCACTCTTCCCGTCATGGCTGAAGTCCATGCCGAAATCGGGAGGCTGGATGAATGTCATTAAAGTGACACTGGGATTCCTGGAACTGGCATTTGCATTGAAGTTCCTTTCTGTAGCCGATTTGGCTTACGGTTGGCGTCTGTTGGATCGTGAAACCTTCTTGGCATTGTGGATTGTGATTTTTGCGTTGCTGGGTATGTATCTGCTGGGAAAAATCAAGTTCCCGCACGATGATGACGATACAAAGGTAAGTGTGCCCCGTTTCTTTATGGCACTTGCTTCTCTGGCATTTGCCGTATATATGGTGCCGGGTTTATGGGGTGCTCCGTTGAAGGCTGTGAGTGCTTTTGCTCCTCCTATGCAGACACAGGATTTCAATTTATATAAGAATGAAGTGCATGCGAAGTTCAATGACTTTGATGCCGGAATGGAATATGCCCGTCAGCAGGGAAAACCGGTGATGATTGACTTCACAGGCTATGGTTGTGTGAACTGCCGTAAGATGGAACTGGCTGTATGGACAGATCCTACAGTAAGTAAACTGTTGAACGAGGACTACGTATTGATTACGCTGTATGTGGATGAAAAGACCAAATTGCCAGAACCGGTGAAGGTGATGGAAAACGGTACGGAACGTACATTGCGTACGGTAGGCGATAAGTGGAGCTACTTGCAGCGCTCCAAGTTCGGAGCTAACGCACAACCTTTCTATGTGCTGCTCGACAACGAAGGAATGCCGTTGAACAAGTCTTATTCGTACGATGAGGATATTCAGAAATATGTGGAATTCCTGCAAACAGGATTGAAGAACTATAAAAGATAATCAGTATGATTGCACAAGCAGAAAGAGAGCGTATCATCGCACTCATTCAGCGGGAGGTGGTCCCAGCCATCGGTTGTACGGAACCGGTGGCTGTGGCTCTTTGCGTGGCCAAGGCTACGGAAGTATTGGGGAAGTGTCCGGAAACGATTACCGCACGTCTGAGTGCTAACATTTTGAAAAATGCCATGGGAGTAGGTATTCCCGGTACGGGCATGATTGGTTTGCCAATTGCTATTGCACTGGGGGCCTTGAAGGGTAAGTCGGAATATGGACTGGAAGTCCTGAAAGACATCACTCCCGAGAGTGTGGAAGAAGGAAAACAGATGATAGCCGGTCAAGGCATTAAGATAGAACTGAAGGACGGTATCGAAGAGAAATTGTATATTGAAGTGGTTTGTTCGGCCGATGGAGATGAGGCTACGGCTATTATCAGCGGAGGGCATACAAACTTTGTGTATGCAGAGCGAAACGGTCAGGTTTTATTCGATCATAGAACCAAGGCAGGAGCTGAAGCCGATACAGAAGAAGTGGAATTGAACCTGAGCAAGGTGTACGACTTTGCTACTACAACTCCGCTGGATGAGATTCGCTTTATTCTGGAGGCCAAACGCCTGAACTTACAAGCAGCGGAACGTTCGTTTAAAGGAAATTACGGACATGAGCTGGGAAAAACCTTGCAGGGTAGCCGCAGCGAACAGAGTATCATGGGAAGCAATACATTCACGCATATCCTTTCGTACACATCTGCTGCATGCGATGCCCGTATGGCAGGAGCCATGATTCCGGTGATGAGTAATTCCGGTAGCGGAAATCAGGGAATTGCTGCTACGCTTCCGGTCGTAGTTTTTGCGGAAGAGAATCATAAGACAGAAGAAGAACTGATTCGTGCCTTGGTGCTTAGTCATCTGACAGCTATTTATATCAAGCAGAATCTGGGACGTCTGTCGGCTTTGTGCGGTTGTGTCGTGGCGGCTACAGGAAGCAGTTGCGGAATTACTTACCTGATGGGAGGGGAGTATAAGCAAGTAGCTTATGCCGTGCAGAACATGATTGCTAATCTGACAGGTATGATTTGCGACGGAGCCAAGCCAAGCTGTGCTTTGAAACTGACCAGTGGGGTATCTACCGCTGTGTTCTCTGCTATCCTGGCCATGGAAGGAAAGTGTGTGACTTCAGTAGAAGGTATCATTGAAGACAATGTGGATTTCAGTATCCGTAATCTGACGAAAATCGGTTCTGAAGGCATGAACGAGACCGACAAGCTGGTGCTCGACATCATGACGCATAAACATTGTGATTGAGTTGTTCCGGTAATGAAACAGACTACAGACGCGGATTATATACAACAACTCATTACTGAAGGTGAACATGTGCATCAGGATTTCAAGTTTGCCATTTCCGATGCCCGGAAAATAGCGAAGAGTTTGTCGGCTTTTGCCAATACCGGAGGGGGAAGATTGCTTATAGGAGTAAAAGATAACGGAAAAATAGCAGGAATACGTTCGGAAGAGGAGCTTTACATGATAGAAGCTGCAGCTACAATGTATTGTAAGCCTTCCCTACAACTTGATAACCGGTTATATAAGGTGGAAGGCAAAGATGTGCTGGAGGTTTATGTTCCCGAAAGCAAGGAGAAGCCTGTCTATGCCCTCGATGAAGACAATCGGCCCAAGGCTTACTTGCGCATTAAAGATGAAACAATCTTGGCCACTCCGGTCCACTTGAACGTGTGGTTTCACAATAAAGAAGAAGTGGTAGTGACTTATACAGAGAAAGAACAGTCTATATTAAATCTGGTGGGGCAGCACGGCGAATTGACGTTGAATAAGTGTGTCAGGCTTTCAGGGCTTCCGCGGAAGCTGGTGATTGGCTTACTGGCAGATTTTATTCGTTTTGACCTGGTGGAACCGGTATTCAGGGAGCATACATTTTATTTTAAACTCAAATCTGATTAATAAACTTCATGGATCTATTCACGAATATCATAAATGAAGCCAATAATGTCTTGTGGACTTATGTCCTGATAATCATGTTGCTGGGATGTGCCATCTGGTTCAGTGTTAAGACTCGTTTCGTACAGTTCCGTATGTTGGGTGAGATGATCCGGTTACTGGGTGATTCGACTGTTAAGATAAACGGACACGAGAAACATATCTCTTCTTTTCAGGCTTTTACCATTTCGCTGGCAAGCCGTGTTGGAACCGGCAATCTGGCTGGTGTGGCAACGGCCCTTACGGTAGGTGGACCAGGAGCGATTTTCTGGATGTGGATTATTGCGCTGCTGGGTTCCAGCAGTGCCTTTGTAGAATCTACGTTAGCCCAACTTTTTAAAGTCAAAGGAAAACATTCCTATGTCGGAGGCCCTGCCTATTACATGGAGCGTGGATTGAAGAAACGTTGGATGGGAGTACTTTTTGCTGTACTGATTACGGTCACGTTTGGTCTTGCATTCAATTCGGTGCAAAGTAATACTATGAGTGCTGCCTTGCAAAGTGCTTTTTCTATAGAGCCTTTGAACTCAGGAATTGTCATTTCGGTATTAACCCTTGTCATCATTTTTGGAGGTGTACATCGTATTGCAGCTATCAGTAGTGTCATTGTTCCTGTCATGGCTGTCGGTTATATTGCATTGGCTTTGTTTGTTGTATTGGCTAACATTGACCGTATCCCAGCAGTTGTTGAACAAATTGTCGGTAATGCTTTTGGCTGGCATCAGGCCGTTGGTGGCGGAATAGGAACGGCTCTGATGCAAGGGATTAAACGGGGACTTTTCAGCAATGAGGCTGGTATGGGATCTGCCCCCAATGCTGCGGCAACGGCTCATGTAACCCATCCCGCTAAACAAGGATTTATTCAGGCTCTGGGAGTGTTTACAGATACTCTGCTTATTTGTTCCTGTACAGCTTTTATCATTTTGTTCGGTGAGGATTATATTGGCAGTGGCCTGGATGGTATTCAGTTGACCCAAGCGGCGCTGACCAGTGAGGTTGGTAATATTGGAGGCATCTACGTTGCCATTGCTACTCTTTTTTTCGCATACAGCAGCATTTTAGGAAACTATTATTACGGAGAAGCTAATATCCGCTTTTTCACCTCTCGACAGTGGCCGGTAGTTTTATACCGTATGTTGGTTGGAGGGATGGTTTTGTTTGGCTCATTGGCAAGTCTGAATCTGGTATGGAACTTGGCTGATGTTACTATGGCTTTAATGTCCATTTGTAACCTGATTGCAATATCCTTACTTGGCAAATATGCTTTTCGCTTGCTCGATGATTACTTGGCACAGAAGCGGAAAGGCATCAAAAGTCCAGTCTTTCACAAAGAGCAGATGAAAGATATTGAGCAGGATTTAGAATGTTGGTAACTATTTTCGTATCTTTGCAAATCAAAAAACAATAAAAAGTACAAGTATGAGTATATTTTCAAAACTATTAGGCAAGAAAACAGCAGAAGGTGCTGATGAAACGGTACGTGTGGGCGGAATGGAAGACTTCATGACGCTGATTCGTGTGTATTATCAGGCAGTAATGGCAGCTCAGCTGGGTATCAGTAACATTAACTTCCTGCCGGATTTGGCTGTATTCAAACGCACATTGAAAGTTCCTACGCAGAATAACAAACTTGGTATCGCAGAGCGTACACGCTGCCGCAAGATGCTGATGGATATTTATGGTCTGCCTGAAACTTTCTTCAAGGAGATTGATGGTTCTATCAAGCGCAACTGCCGCAATGTGAACGATATAAAGAACTATCTTTTCATGTTCCAGGGATTCAGTCAGGATTTGATGATGGTGATCGGTAACCTGATGCAATGGAAGTTCCGTATGCCAGGGGTATTTAAGAAGATGCTTCGTAACATGACAGAAAAAGCTGTGCATGACATTCTGACAAAAGTAGACTGGAAGGATGATGGCGTACGTAAGACTTGCGGAAACATTCGTCAGTATCAGCATGCATTAGGCTATTCTGAAAGCTGGATGACGGAATATGTCTATAACATCGTATTGCTGGCAAAGAAGGAACCTAAACCAAAAGCATGACGTTGGACGAGCATTTGCTTTCTGGAGTGGAGCATCATCCGCTGGAGCCTTTTCTTCCGGAGAATGCAGTCTTGCTGATGCTGGGTAGTTTTCCTCCGCAGAAGAAACGCTGGAGTATGGATTTCTTCTATCCCAACCTGCAGAATGATATGTGGCGTATATTCGGCTTTATTTTCTTTGATGACAAGGATTATTTTCTCAGTCCTGAAAAGATATTTGATAAAGAACGCATCATTGCTTTTCTGCGTGAAAAAGGGATTGCTCTGTATGATACGGCTTCGTGTGTGCGCAGATTGCAGGATAATGCTTCTGACAAGTTTTTAGAGGTGGTTTCGCCCACGGATATTGGGCTGCTTCTTCAGCAGCTTCCTTCCTGTCGGGCGGTGGTGACTACCGGTCAGAAAGCGACGGATGTGTTTTGCGAGCAGATGGAAGCAAAAGAGCCTCCGGTAGGAGGGGGGAGTATGTTTCACTTCAGAGACCGGGAGCTGACCCTCTATCGGATGCCGTCTTCCAGTCGGGCTTACCCTTTAAAGCTTGAAAAAAAAGCGGCGTATTATCGTCAGATGTTCAATGACTTATCTTTACTGTAGAGGGATTCTGGAAAAATATTTTTCGAAATCCCTTGCAGTTTCCGAAATTTGTACTACTTTTGCAACCGCAAACACGGGAATAGCTCAGTTGGTAGAGCATCGGTCTCCAAAACCGAGTGTCGGGAGTTCGAGCCTCTCTTCCCGTGCCGAGATAAAAAGCTGTAACTATTTGGTTACGGCTTTTTTCTATTTATAGCCTATAGACAATGGGAAAAGAGTTTCCGATGTCAGTCTCGGGTCAACGTAAAAACCTGAGGGATTTATTGTTTAGGCATAAATTTTAGTC
>NZ_QSQT01000043.1 GCF_003437535.1 Phocaeicola plebeius | reverse complement strand
GTTTAACTTGTCCAACTTTTTGGGGTCACTTCATTTTGAGACAGCCTCTTTATTTTATCAGTTTTAGCGAACATATTTGTCAGTAAACGCTTTTACCTTTTCTGTGTACTCATCCGGATACAATTTGTAAGAATGTGCGTGGTCTACGCCTTCTGTAATCCAGATTTCCTTGGGAGAAGGCTTGGCGGCATATACCTTGTGCACCATCCATGTGGGTACAAAATCATCGTTGTCGCCATGGATGAAGAGCATGGGCTTCGTACAGCGAGCCACTTGCGAGAGGGCAGACGCTTCCTGAAAGTTCCATCCGTTCTGGAGCTGGCAAATCCAGCTGGCCGTGTAGAGCAACGGGAAGGGGGGAAGTCCGAAAAGACCTTTCAACTCTTTGCTGAACTGGTCCCACACGCTGGTATAGCCACAGTCTTCTACGAAACAGGTGATGTATTCAGGCGTTTTTTCTCCCGACACCATCATTGTGGTGGCAGCCCCCATCGAAATACCGTGAACCACCGCCTTCAGCGAGTCGCCAAACAGAGCCGGAGCTGTATCAATCCATTGCAACACGTCCTTTCTGTCAAGCCAGCCCATCTGTATGGCATCTCCTTCCGTCAGTCCCGTGTAACGCAGGTCCGGCAGCAGAATGTTGTAATCCAGCGACTGGTTATAGAGGTAGCCGATGTGGAACATGCGGATGGCATTGTCCGTATATCCGTGTACGATGATGGCAGTACGTCGGGTAGGGCGAGAAGCACGTGCATAAAACGCATGCATCCGGATGCCGTCCGGTGCGGTGATAAACGTATCCCGCAAGGCATGGTGCTGTTGCAGGCTGTCCAGCCAGGGGACAATCTGCGGATATTCAGTTCGCATGAACGCTTCAGATTCCTCCATATTCTTTCCCCGGTTTTCCGGGCGGAGTGAAAAGTCTATCAGGTAAAGGCTTCCTCCTATGCAAATCCCCACTATCAGTACAAGCAGAATTCCTGCTGTCCAGCCAATTTTTTTCTTCAGTGTCATGTAGGATAAATGTTTAGCTGTTCCAGATGTCCCAAGCCCCGAATGCCTGTAGCAGGAGCATTTCCAGTCCATTTTTTACAATGGCTCCCTGGTCGCTGCCTTTTTTCATGAAAAGCGTGGTGTTGGGGTTGTACAGCAAGTCATACAGCAAGTGCTGGGGAGTCAGCAGTTCATACGGAATATTCGGACATTCATCCGCTTTCGGATACATACCCACCGGTGTGCAGTTGACAATCACCTTGTATTCTTGCATGATTTCAGGTGTAATTTCTTCGTAAGTAATGGTCATGTCATTGTGCTTGTTGCGTGAAACGAACAGCACCTCCAGTCCCAGTTGCTTCAATCCTTGATGAATGGCTTTGGACGCTCCTCCGGTACCCAGGATCAATGCCTTCTTGTGATAAGGTTCCAGCAGCGCTTCGATGGAACGCACAAATCCGATAATGTCCGAATTGTATCCTTTCAGTTTGGTGCCTCCCTTGGTGTGTTCCACTTTAATTACGTTCACCGCTCCGATTTCGCGTGCATCCTTATCCAGTTCGTCCAGATAGGAAATAACTTTCTCTTTGTAAGGGATAGTCACATTCAGTCCTGCAAGCGAAGGATTTGCCTGAATGATGTGCGGAAGTTCATCAATGCTTGGAATTTCAAAGTTCACATATTCGGCATCAATATTCTCGGAATGGAACTTCTCATTGAAAAAATTTCTGGAGAATGAGTGTCCGAGCGGATAGCCGATTAAGCCAAATATTTTCATAAGGTTCAAAGATTTTAGTTATTTGGTAGCGAAATAGAGTGTGCAAGTGCCCATTGTCAGGCGCTTGAATTCTACCTGGCTGAAGCCGGCTTTCCGGATAATTTCCTGCATGATTTCTCCTTGGGGGAAAGCCTTGATGGATTCAGGAAGATAAGTATAGGCACTACGGTCTTTCGACAGCAGTCTTCCCAGTGCAGGTATCACCACCTTAGAGTAAACTGCATATCCTTGTTTCATAGGGAAATGTTCCGGTTCCGACAGTTCCAGGATGACCAGATGTCCTCCGGGAACCAGTACCCTGTACATTTCTTTCAGGCCGAGGTCCAAGTGTTCAAAATTACGGATACCGAATGCCACGGTAATGGCATCGAACCGGTTGTCTGGGAACGACAAAGCCGTACAGTCCTCTTTTGCAAAAGAAATCTGCTTGTCCAGTCCCAGCTGTTTTACTTTTTCCCGTCCTACGTTCATCATGCCTTCCGAAATGTCCGTACCAATCAGTTCGGCAGGTTGCAGCATCTGGCAGGCCTGAATGGCAAAGTCTCCCGTTCCGGTAGCCACGTCCATGATGCGTTGCGGGTGATAGGGCTTCAGCAGGCGGATGGCCTTTTTTCTCCAGCTTTTGTCGATTCCCCATGACATCAGGTGGTTCAGGTTGTCGTAGGCCGGGGCGATATGGTCGAACATTTTCTCTACCTGAGCAGCCTTGCCCTCATCTTCATTGTATGGCTTGATTTTTTCTTGTGGATAGTGAGACATGCGAAAAATATTAGGATGGGATAAATTTTGAATCTCCCTTTAAGGCAGCACGTGCCGCCTTAAAGGGAGATAGGGATATTAAAGAGTCAAATAATCTGTTACGTTCTTTTCGATACGTTTGGTCAGGTCTTCTGTTTCACCCTTCACGAAGCTTTCGCCAGTGATGTGTTCGTACAGTTCAATGTAGCGGTCGCTGATAGATTCTACGATAGCCGGAGTCATTTCAGGGACCTGCTGTCCTTCCTTACCCTGGAATCCGTTGGCCATCAGCCATTCGCGTACGAATTCTTTAGACAACTGTTTCTGCGGTTCTTCTTTTTCGAAGCGTTCCTGGTAACCTTCAGAATAGAAATAACGGCTGGAGTCCGGAGTATGGATTTCGTCCATCAGGTAGATTTCACCGTTGTGCTTTCCGAATTCATATTTGGTATCCACCAGAATCAAGCCGCGTTCAGCAGCCATCTGAGTACCGCGTTCGAACAAAGCTAATGTATATTTTTCCAGTGTGGCATATTCTTCAGGAGTAGCCAGACCTTTCGCCAGGATTTCTTCTTTAGAGATATCCTCGTCGTGCAATCCCATTTCAGCCTTGGTAGTCGGAGTGATAATCGGGTGAGGGAACTTTTCGTTTTCTCTCATGCCTTCCGGCAGACGCACACCGCAGATTTCGCGTACACCGCTCTTGTAAGCACGCCATGCACTTCCGCACAAGTAACCGCGTACAATCATTTCTACAGGAAATCCCTGGCACATTACGCCCACTGTTACCATCGGGTCGGGAGTAGCCAGTTTCCAGTTCGGGCAGATGTCAGTAGTTGCATCCAGGAATTTGGCTGCAATCTGGTTCAGCATCTGTCCTTTATAAGGGATACCTTCCGGCAATACGACGTCGAACGCCGAGATACGGTCGGTAGCAACCATTACCAACTTTTCGTCATTGATGTTATACACATCACGTACTTTTCCATGATACACACTTTTCTGTCCAGGAAAGTGAAAGTCTGTTTTTGTTAATGCTTTACTCATTGTCTTGTTATGTTTAGTAATGAATAGAATTCATTTATGGTTTATGCCTGCGGCGTTTTTTCCGGTTCTTTAGCCGTACGCGTAGTTTTTCTTTCTGCTTTCTCTTTCTCCTCGAATTTTTCGTAAGCCTCCACGATGCGTGTCACCAGTTTATGGCGTACGATGTCTTTCTTGTTCAGTTCGATGAAGCTGATGCCCTTCACTCCTTTCAGAATCTTGATGGCCTGCACGAGTCCGGAAGTCTGCGAAGCGGGAAGGTCAATCTGTGTCATGTCTCCCGTGACAATCATTTTGGTGTTCATACCCATACGGGTGAGAAACATCTTGATTTGCTGGGTAGTCGTGTTCTGGGCTTCGTCCAGAATAACTACGGCATCATTCAGCGTACGTCCACGCATGAAAGCCAGTGGGGCAATCTGTATGACATTCAGCTCCATGTATTCCTTCAGCTTGGCGGCCGGAATCATGTCCTGCAAGGCATCGTACAGCGGTTGTAGGTAAGGGTCGATTTTATCCTTCATGTCGCCTGGCAGGAAACCCAATTTCTCGCCCGCTTCCACGGCAGGGCGGCTCAGGATGATTTTTTTGATTTCCTTGTTCTTCAGCGCCCGTACTGCCAGTGCTATGGCGGTATAGGTCTTACCTGAACCGGCAGGACCGATAGCAAAAATCATGTCATTCTTTTCAAACTCCTGCACTAGTTTCAGCTGGTTCTCGCTTCTGGGGATGATGGGCTTACCCGTCACACTGAACACGATGGCGTTTCCCGCCTTTTCCGTTTTAGGCGCATTGCCTTTTACGATGTCGAGAATCGTTTCCTCATTGAGCGAGTTATATTGCACGCAATATTTTTCCAGTGCAAGAACGGCTTCTTCGAAGGCACACATTTCCTCCTCATCTCCCATGACCTTGATGACATTGCCGCGTGCCACTATTCTCAGTTTCGGGAACAGGGCCTTGATCATTTGTATGTGGGCGTTGTTGGGGCCGTAGAAGATTACCGGGTCGATATCTTCGAGTACAATATGTTTCTCTATCATTTAGCTTGTTCTGATTCGCTTATATGCTTTATTTTTTGCAAAAATAATCATAACTTTTGATTGTAGAATGAGAAAGCAGCAGAAAAATATCCTACTTCAACTCTTTCATTTTATAGCGTTCGCCGGTTGCTTTTACCAGTTCCTGCAAGAATTCCTTGCTGTATCCCGGACGGTCCAGCGGAGCTGTGTTTCCTGTTTTCGGACGTTGCAGCTGTCCGTTCTGCATGCGTTTTACCGCACCGTCGTTGTAGCGTACAATCAAAAATTCTCCCAACTTCTTCCAGCTGTCTACAGCAGTCTGAGCCGTCATGTGGGTATAGTTGGTCAGGTATTCTTTTGCCTTGGCCGGATTCTGCTGATACAGTTTCAAGGCTGCACTTTCAATGCCTTCCTGCGATTGTGCATAGGTATCTTCCAGCGTATTCTGTACGGTGCGCATGTCTTCCACCATCAGGTTGTAGCGCGGACGAATCATGTCGGCCACCCAGTTGTAGATCCAGAAAGCAGAGTCCCATGAGAAAGTTACGCAGTCGCCGTTCTCCTGCTGATACGGATAAGGTACCTTGTCTGTGTTGCAGTACACCGGAGTGAACACCGTCATGTTGGCATCGTCCAGTCCGAACCAGAGCACACCACCGATGGCGTCGGGCAGGGTAGAGCGCATCTGCGATACGAATACGAACGCACTCTGCTGAGTAGAGATGGGGCGTTCGTTGAAATATTCCTGACCGTCAACGTTGAACGTCAGCGGAGACAGACGGTAAGGCATCTGGAAGCAGCCGGCTCCCATGTCTTTTGTAATGTCGAGGGCCGTACCTTCGTAGTGGTCACGCATGGCGTGCTGGATGTCGCGAACAGAAACCTTGTTGTCAGGTTTTACGTACAAAGGCATCGGTTCCTTGCTGTCACCTTGAATGTAAGAAAGGTAAGACTGTCCGGTTGATTTGCTGAACATGTTGTAGAAACTCCATACACGTGCTTCGCAGAAACGCAGGCCGCTAAAGTCGAGCGGGCAATAGGCATCGGCAAAGCTGAAATCCTTGTTTACCCCACTGAAATAACCTTTCTCACGGGCAAATGAAATGACATCGGGCGAGTACAGACAGTTTTCCTTGTCGTTCATGTCAAATTTATGGATGCGGCTCTGGTTGGCATGTGCGGCAATGCAGTCGTCCGGAATGCGTACAGCCACCCATACGGCTCCTTTCACGCCCGGTCCCTTACCAATCATTTCCATAATCCATGCTTCGTTCGGGTCGGCAATGGAGAAAGACTCACCGCTGCTGTAATAACCGTATTCCTTCACTAAGTCAGTCATCACCTTGATGGCTTCCTTGGCGGTGCGTGAACGTTGCAGTGCCACGTAAATCAGGCTTCCGTAGTCCATGATGCCGGTGCTGTCCACCAGTTCCGGACGTCCGCCGAAAGTCGTTTCTCCGATAGTAACCTGAAATTCGTTCATGTTGCCGATGACATTGTACGTCTGTTTGGCTTCCTTGATTTTACCGAGGTATTTGCCCGAATCCCAGTCGTAGATGTCGCGCATGGTGCCCGGAGCATGCTGTGCAGCCGGGAAATGGCACAGATAGCCGAACATACCGTAAGAATCGGCAGAGTAAGAAACGATGACGGAACCGTCGGCCGAAGCCTTCTTTCCTACGATGAAGTTTGTACATGCCCATCCGTTGGCCATGTATGCTGTCAGCAGAAGGACAGCCAGCAGTAATCTTTTCATTTTCATACGAACAGATTGTTTTTTATGATTTAAAAATAAAAGGCGGTTTTAAAATTTGTATTCTTTGCGTGTCATGTTTCCGCATTGGTCGGTTACCGTCACTTCCAGTTTGTGCGATACCCCTTTCTTTACTTTCTCCGGGTTCTGAATCACTAAAATGCCTTTTTTCAGGCCAAACAATACGAACTTGCCGTCGATGTATACCTTGTAGCTTCCGATGCCCGATTCCATATCCTTTATCCGGAAACGGATATTTCGGCTGGTGCGCCATCCGCCCTGACCGATAGGAGTGATTTGCGGGGCAATGGTATCCACGTCCACAGAGAAGGTGCCGAGTGAGCGTACGCGTGTCTTTATCCATCCGTTGGCGTATTTTCCTCCCATGGAACTTCGCCATTTTCCGGCTTTCTGCACGATGTAGTATTTCGTGGTGTCGGCCACGGGCATGTGGCGCAGGCCGATGGACAAGTCGCAGTAGCTGTGAATGGGTGTTCGTCCGGCATCCAGTATGTAGTCAAAGGCGATGTGTGAACTGTCTCCCCGCATGTCCGTGCGGAGCGGAACATCCTCGTACACATAATAGCGTGGCACCACCAGTTCCATACCCGGTTTCTGAATGACGTTGGTCCGGTTCCAATATAGCATTTCATTGGCTTCCGGCTTGTATTCAGAAATATCCTGCCGTTTACCCTTTACGATAAATTGATAGGTCCTGCGATTTCCAAAGTTGTCTTCCAGTACATACCGGAAGTGATAATCCCTTTCCTCGTCGATGGTCACAGCTCCCCGGTTCTCGTTGGGGTGCAGCAGTCGCAGCCGGTTGCCCGGAAGCTTGTAAGAACGCATAATGAGCCGGCGGGTGCGGGTCAGTTCCTCATAGTCGGTAAAGCCGTTGATCATCCGGTTTTCATCGGGTAGTACCTTGTCGGTTGTGCTGTTGAATACCTGCACAGAGTCTACATACAGCGTAACCGAGTGCACCCCGTAGAAATTCGACGTACCGTCCATGTAATCTTTGGCGCTGATGCCAGTATAAATCTCTCCCCAAGCGTGTACAGGCTGTTTCAGGTTGCCGATAGCGAGGAGTTTCTTATGGCTGGACCCGTTGACCACCCCTTTCCCCTGTATGGGATAAATACCGATGAGGCTGCCTACAGGTGCCTTGCTGTCTTTCAGCAGATGCTTGAAATACGGCATCGGGTCAATGTATTCCCCCGTTTCAGTGCGTCGCAGCTCCAGGTGCAGGTGAGGTCCGGCCGAAGCCCCTTCATTACCGCTTAGGGCAATGATGTCTCCCTTTTTCACCGGGAATTGTCCGGGCTGGAATTTCAGGTCGCACACAAACGTTTCATGCGCATACTGATATTGGCGTACGTAAGCTTGTATATTTTTTGCGAAGGAAATCACGTGTCCATACACCGAAGTCAGTCCGTTGGGATGCGTCACGTAAATGGCCTGTCCGTATCCTCCGTGCAGCACTGCCACGCGCGACACATAACCGTCGGCAATGCAGTGAATCGGTTTACCTGTAACGCCTTGCGTCTTGATGTCCAGTCCGTTGTGAAAATGGTTCGGACGAAGTTCTCCAAAATTGGCACTGAGCAGAATCGGAAAATCAAAAGGAGAGCAGAACTTGCTCTCCTGGACGTGCTGGGCCTGGGCAGACAGCATTCCTCCCAAAACCAGTGCCAGTATCATTTTTTGTCTCATTTTTCGTATTTGTTAAGCGGTTACAAAGATATTAAGAAATCCTGAAGCTACAATCTTTTTGGATTGACTCTAAAAAATACGAAGGTTTTTATTAGGATAATTTCTTTGAATCTTTTATTTTTGTCTGTCTCTTATAGAACGATTTATTATTTATTAAACATTATAATCATGGAAAACAATGAATTAATTAAACAGTGTACAGAGAAGGCTCAAACGTGGTTGACCGCAGCATACGATGCCGAAACACAGGCCGAAGTAAAAGCCATGCTTGAAAATCCGGATAAGACCGATTTGATTGATGCGTTTTACAAAGACCTGGAATTCGGAACAGGTGGTTTGCGTGGTATCATGGGAGCTGGTTCCAATAGAATGAACATCTATACAGTAGGTGCTGCTACTCAGGGCTTGGCTAACTACCTGAACAAATGCTTTGCCGGAAAGAAAGACATTTCAGTAGTGGTAGGTCACGACTGCCGTAACAACAGCCGTAAGTTTGCAGAAATTTCTGCCGACATCTTTACTGCCAACGGCATCAAGGTATATTTGTTCGAAGATATGCGTCCTACTCCGGAAATGTCATTTGCTATCCGTCACCTGGGCTGCCAGAGCGGTATCAATATCACTGCTTCTCACAACCCGAAAGAATACAACGGTTACAAGGCATACTGGGAAGACGGTGCACAGGTGCTGGCTCCACACGATAAAGGTATCATCGACGAAGTGAACAAGATTACCAGCGTAAGCGAAATCAAGTTCCAGGGCAATAAAGAACTGATTCAGATTGTAGGCAAGGAAATTGACGACGAATACCTGCGTCAGGTACACACATTGTCTATCGACCCGGAAGTAATCCAGCGTCAGAAAGACCTGAAGATTGTGTACACTCCGATTCACGGTACCGGAATGACACTGATTCCGCAGTCACTCAAGTTGTGGGGCTTTGAAAACGTACATTGCGTAGCCGAACAGATGGTGAAGAGCGGTGACTTCCCTACAGTGGTATCTCCGAACCCGGAAAATGCAGAAGCACTGACATTGGCCATCAAGCTGGCAAAAGAAATCGATGCCGACATCGTGATGGCTTCCGACCCGGATGCTGACCGTGTAGGTATGGCTTGCAAGGACAGCAAGGGCGAATGGGTATTGATTAACGGTAACCAGACTTGCTTGATTTTCTTGTACTACATCATCAAGAACCGTATCGCTATGGGCAAGATGAAAGGCAACGAATTCATCGTGAAGACCATCGTTACTACGGAACTGATTAAGAAGGTAGCTGACAAGAACCATATCAAGATGCTTGACTGCTACACCGGCTTCAAATGGATTGCCCGTGAAATCCGTCTGCGCGAAGGTCAGGAACAGTACATCGGTGGCGGTGAAGAAAGCTACGGATTCTTGGCAGAAGACTTCGTACGTGATAAAGATGCCGTTTCTGCATGTTCATTGCTGGCTGAAATCTGTGCATGGGCTAAAGACCAGGGCAAGACCTTGTATGACGTGCTGATGGAAATCTACGTAGAATATGGCTTCTCACTGGAAGTAACAGTCAACGTAGTGAAACCGGGTAAGACAGGTGCTGACGAAATCAAGGCCATGATGGACAACTTCCGTGCATGCCCGCCGAAAGAATTAGGTGGTTCGGAAGTAGTACTGGTGAAAGACTACAAGACGTTGAAGGCTACCGACAATACTGGAAAAGCTACAGACCTGGATATGCCGGAAACATCAAACGTACTTCAGTTCTTTACAGCCGATGGTACAAAAGTTTCTGTACGTCCTTCCGGAACAGAACCTAAGATTAAGTTCTACATGGAAATCAAGGGCGAAATGCACTGTCCGAAGTGCTATGCAGGTGCCGTAGCTGATGCAAAAGAAAAAGTAGATGCAGTGAAGAAATCTTTGGGTATTTAAGATGCCGGGCGTGTGAGTGCGCCGCCAAAGATAGATTGAAATAAGGAATGTCATTCCCGCAAAGGCTTTCAGGAGTCTTTCTTGCTTTGGGAATGACATTTCTTTTTTTTGTTAAAATGCTTGTTCTTTGTGGGTAATTGCTGACAAAAAGTATTGAATTCGAAAAATCTGCTAACCGTAGTTTTAGACAAAATGTTCTATCCGTGCATCTGCCTTTTGGGAATTGAAAATCTTACCTGTGCTACAGCTGTCTGTAGAGGGGTAGAAGAGGAATGGAACGGTCGTTACGGGAGAATGAAAAATGAAAATCCGGAAAAATCGCTTTGGCGTTCGGAGTCAAACGCAAAGGAGTTTTGCCTAAAACGTCCTTGCGTTTTTCTGAAAACTCTTAGGAGTTTTGGAACAAACGCACTTATGTCTTTTTCGCGGACCTTAAAATGAAGACTTTTGAGGACTTTATTTTCTATTTCAAGCGGGAATAGAAAAATTTTTAAAGTGACTAAATGACGTTTGTTTTAATTATTTATTCCCTTTTTGCGGATAAAATATCTTTGTTGGTTTCTCCTGTCTTTTCTTGCGTAACATCCTATTTCTTCTTGATTTTTCTAAACTCATTCTCCTTCGCAGGTACATACAAGGATAAACCCTGAGGGTTGAATTTTCTTTCTTGGAGAAGAAAAAATGAACAAAATGACAGATGCATTTCTATGGAGAAATATTGTGGGAACTCTAAGGTTTATCTATATATTCGAATTTAAACAGGATGGAGCAGTCCGAAAATGCCTGGTGTCAGATAAAGAAAAAGGCCGGATTCTCAAAATTGGGACCGGCCTTTTAGTTTTAGGTATATAGGAACTAATACCTTTGGTAAAATATGATTATTTCAGCATTTTCTGAGCTTGTTTCAGCATCTTTTCTGCTTGTTTTACTGCATCTTTCAGTTCCTTGCTTTCTGCACCGTTAGCTTTCTTCTGAGTCTTTTCCAGCTGATCAGAAAGTTGTTTTACGCGTGCTTCAGCTTCTTCTTTTGATACTTCAGCTTTCTTTGATTTTGCCAACCATTCTTTCATACCCTGTGCTTTGAGTGAAAGGGTAGCAGTTTCAGCAGCCAGTTCGGCAGCGGCTTCATCTTCCGGAGTAGCAAATGCATGGTGGAAGCCTTTCACGTCGTTCCAGTGTCCGCGAGTAAAGTCGGGGAAGGCTACAGCTGCACATCCGTTGTCCATAGAGATAGCTCCCAGTTCGGCCAATGCACACCATTCAGCCAAGTCGTATACGTCCATATCCAATGGCAGACCGTTCTGCAGACAGTATACCATACGGCTGTCCATGATGAAGTCCATACCACCGTGTCCACCTACTTCTTTTGCCATTTCACCGTATTTCTTCAAGATAGGATGCTGGTATTTGTTGACCAGTGCTTCCATTTCTTTTTCCGGAAGGAATGAGTGAGAACTCAGGTTGTCTACTTTCGGCTGTACGCCAGAAGCTTTCATCTGATCAGCGTCTACGGCATAGCCTTCTACCGGATATTTATTAGCGAATCCTTTTGTTCCTGTCAGCTGATACAGACGGTTGTAAGGCTGAGGATTCATTACGTTGTGCTGGATTTCGATTACTTTACCGTTTTCTGTACGGATAAGTGTAGTAGTGTGGTCACCGTTACGGAATTCATCGCAAGGTTCGCCGGTTGCTTTTTCTACCAATGCTTTTCCGTGTACCGATTTTGTATCCATTGCTACCAGGGTAGCCATACGGTCACCACGGTGAATATTCAATGCCTGAGCTACAGGGCCAAGGCCGTGAGTAGCGTATACGTCGCCACGGTTTTCCTTGTTGTAACGCAAGCGCCATCCCAGTTTGTCTTCTTTTCCGTTTTTCCAGTAGTAAGGCCAGAAATCATCCAAGTTGTGGATGTAAGCTCCTTGTGCGCGGAGTACTTCTCCGAATACTCCCTGCTGTGCCATGTTCAGGGTGTTCATTTCGAACCAGTCATAGCAGCAGTTTTCCAGAATCATGCAGTGCTTGCGAGTAGTTTCAGACAGGTTGATAAGTTCCCAGCACTGTTCCAGATTCATAGCCGAAGGAACTTCGATGGCTACGTTCTTTCCATGCTCCATGGCATACTTGGCAATCGGGAAGTGGTGATCCCAGTCGGCTGCAATGTATACCAGGTCAATGTCTTCGCGTTCGCAGAGCGCTTTATATCCTTCTGCACCTGAATACACAGCTGCTTCAGGAAGACAAGCTTTCTGCAGGTATTTCTGGCATTTTTCTGCACGTTCTTTTTCATAGTCACACAAAGCTACGATTTTAGTTCCGGCAATGTGAGTAAAACGTTCCACTGCTCCCGGACCACGCATTCCCAGTCCTACGAAACCTACGCGTACAACGTTCATTTTAGGTACAGTCAGACCGATGACAGACTCCTGTCCGGCTGGACGTTCCGGGGATTTTATTACGATGGTACCTTTATTCCATTCCCACTGAGTGGAAGGTGAAAGGCTTTGAGCAAGCAGTTGGGCAGGTGTACAAGTTAAGGTTAAAACGGTGCAAGCACCAACAATCATTTTTCCAAAATGTTTCATAGCTTTAGTTGTTTTTAAAGTTGAATTTTAATTGGTGGCAAAGATATAAAAAAACATCAATATCCAAATGTTTTTTCTAAAAAACGCGTAGATATTAAAAAAGAATAAGAATTGGAATCTTTAAATGAAATAAAATAAGGTATATCAAGATATATTCTTAAATAAATAGACGTTGGGGTGGGGAAGAACAATAGGATGAAAAGACTTAGATTCAGAAGTTTTACAGAGATGAATCTGCCTAAATTTATGCGTTGAATATGAAAATATAAAGATGATAAACTGACAACAAAAATGCGGACTTTCTTACGAATAATAATTTATTTGAAAAAAAAGTGTCATTTTATTTGCGTGTTACAAAAAACCCTTTACCTTTGCATCTGTAAACAAAAAACGAGAGAAGACAGATATGATTACACTGAATACATTGGTAAACCTGGCAGTCCTGCATATTATTCGCGTCGTGGTCGTGGCACCAAGAGGTGAGAAGGTTTCGTGTATGTAATCATGCAGTTGTGATAATATGGAAAGCCTTTCTCACCAGACGATGAGAGAGGCTTTTTAATTAAAGAGTGAGGAAAATGAAACATCAGTTACGTAGTTCGATGAGCACGGAAGGGCGCCGCATGGCAGGTGCCAGAGCATTGTGGGTGGCCAATGGAATGAAAAAGGAAATGATGGGAAAACCGATTATCGCCATCGTGAATTCTTTTACACAATTTGTACCGGGGCATACTCACCTGCATGAAATCGGTCAGCAGGTCAAGGCAGAAATTGAGAAGCTGGGATGCTTTGCGGCAGAATTTAATACCATTGCCATCGACGACGGAATCGCGATGGGGCATGACGGGATGTTGTATTCTTTGCCTTCGCGCGACATCATCGCCGACAGCATAGAATATATGGTGAATGCACACAAGGCAGATGCGATGGTATGTATTTCCAACTGTGACAAAATTACCCCGGGGATGCTGATGGCGTCCATGCGTCTGAATATTCCGACTGTGTTCGTGTCTGGTGGACCGATGGAGGCCGGAGAGTGGGGCGGACAACATCTGGATTTGATTGATGCCATGATTAAGTCGGCCGATTCGACGGTGAGCGATGAAGACGTAGCTGAAATTGAACGTCATGCTTGTCCGGGGTGCGGAAGCTGCTCAGGTATGTTTACTGCCAACTCTATGAACTGCCTGAATGAGGCTATCGGTCTGGCACTTCCGGGAAATGGTACCATCTTGGCTACTCATGCCAACCGTAAGCAGTTGTTCAAGGATGCAGCCGCATTGATTGTAAAGAATGCGTATAAATATTATGAGGAAGGAGACGACAGTGTGCTGCCACGCAGTATCGCCACTCGTCAGGCTTTCCTGAATGCCATGACGCTCGATATTGCCATGGGTGGTTCTACCAATACGGTGCTTCACCTGCTGGCCGTAGCTCACGAAGCGGAGGTGGATTTCAAGATGGACGACATTGATATGTTGTCACGCCGGGTGCCTTGTCTTTGCAAGGTGGCTCCCAATACACAGAAGTACCATATTCAGGATGTGAACCGTGCCGGAGGTATTCTGAACATTCTGGGTGAGCTGGCCAAGGGCGGACTGCTGGATACTACGGTTCGCCGTGTAGACGGTACGACACTGGCGGAAGCTATTGCAAAATATGCAGTTTGTGTACCGGAAGTCGATGCAGAGGCACAGCGCATTTATTCGAGTGCGCCGGGCGGTAAGTTCTGCATTCAGTTAGGCGCACAGAATTCCACTTATAAGGAACTGGATACCGACCGTGCCAACGGATGCATCCGCGACTTGCAGCATGCGTACAGCAAGGATGGTGGCTTGGCTGTATTGAAAGGAAATATCGCACAGGATGGCTGTGTGGTAAAAACAGCCGGAGTAGATGAAAGCATCTGGAAGTTCTCTGGACCAGCCAAGGTGTTCGATTCACAGGAAGCTGCCTGCGAGGGAATCTTGGGGGGTAAGGTTGTGAGCGGCGATGTAGTAGTCATTACTCACGAAGGTCCGAAAGGTGGTCCGGGTATGCAGGAGATGCTGTATCCTACCTCTTATATTAAATCCAAACATTTAGGTAAAGAATGTGCGCTGATTACCGACGGACGTTTCAGTGGAGGAACTTCCGGACTGAGTATCGGACATATTTCTCCGGAAGCAGCTGCCGGAGGTAACATCGGTAAGATTGTAGATGGTGACATCATTGAAATAGATATTCCTAACCGCTCTATCAATGTGAAGCTCTCAGATGAAGAACTGGCTCAGCGCCCGATGACACCGGTGACACGCGACCGGAAAGTTTCGAAGGCACTGAAGGCATACGCCAGCATGGTGAGCTCAGCAGATAAAGGTGGAGTGAGAATCGTAGAATAAAGAGAGGCTTATGAGTAAAGAAAAAATATCAGGTTCGGAAGCATTGATGCGCTCTTTGGAGCATGAAGGCGTGAAGACGCTTTTCGGTTATCCGGGAGGGGCTATCATGCCGGTATTTGATGCGTTGTATGACCATCGCGACAGATTGAATCACATTCTGGTTCGTCATGAACAAGGGGCTGCACATGCGGCTCAAGGTTTTGCCCGTGTATCGGGAGAAGTGGGTGTTTGCCTGGTGACAAGTGGTCCGGGGGCTACTAATACCATTACAGGAATAGCCGATGCCATGATTGACAGTACACCGATTGTGGTGATTGCCGGTCAGGTGGGAGCCGGATTGCTGGGTACGGATGCCTTTCAGGAAGTTGACTTGGTGGGCGTGACGCAGCCGATTTCCAAATGGAGCTACCAGATTCGCCGTGCGGAGGATGTGGCTTGGGCTGTGGCTCGTGCGTTCTATATTGCACGTAGCGGACGTCCGGGACCGGTGGTGCTCGATTTTGCCAAGAATGCACAGGTGGACATGACGGATTATGAGCCGGTAAACGTTGATTTCATTCGCAGTTATGATCCGGATCCTGAAACTGATTCTACGGCAGTGGCTGAGGCGGTTGCCTTAATCAATGCGGCCAAACGTCCGTTGGTGCTGGTTGGCCAGGGAGTAGAATTAGGTAATGCCCAGAAAGAGTTGCTGAACTTTGTAGAAAAGGCAGACATCCCGTGTGGATGTACCTTGCTGGGTTTGTCGGCTTTGCCAAGCAATCACCGCCTGAATAAAGGTATGCTGGGTATGCACGGTAATTTAGGCCCGAATGTGAAGACCAACGAATGTGATGTGCTGATTGCCGTAGGTATGCGTTTCGATGACCGTGTGACGGGAAAATTGGAAACCTACGCCAAACAGGCCAAAATAATTCATTTAGATGTGGACCCTTCGGAAATCGGAAAGAATGTGGTGGTAGATGTACCGGTGCTCGGAAACTGCAAACGCACTTTGTCTTTACTTACTGAACTGATTCAGCCGCAGAAACACGAGGAATGGATTGCAAGCTTCAAACCATACGAGGAGAAGGAATTCAATCAGGTAATCGAAAAAGAAGTATTTCCGAAAGAAGGCCCCATTAATATGGGTGAAGTGGTGAATGCAGTCAGCGAAGCTACCCATAATGAAGCGATTCTGGTGACCGATGTAGGTCAGAACCAGATGATGGCTTGCCGTTACTTCAAATTCACGAAACCTCGCAGTATCGTTACTTCCGGTGGTATGGGAACCATGGGTTTCTGTCTTCCGGCTGCCATTGGTGCGACATTCGGTCGTCCGGACCGTACGGTGTGTGCCTTTATGGGTGATGGAGGTTTGCAGATGACCATGCAGGAACTGGGCACGGTGATGGAACAGAAGTCTCCGGTTAAGATTATATTGATGAACAACAATTACCTGGGTAATGTACGTCAGTGGCAGGCTATGTTCTTCAATCGTCGCTACTCCTTTACTCCGATGATGAATCCGGATTACATGCAGATTGCTTCGGCTTATGGAATTGCTTCACGAAGAGTGATGAGCCGTGAGGAACTGAACGACGGCATTCAGGAAATGTTGTCGACCGACGGTCCTTTCCTGTTGGAGGTTTGTGTGGTAGAAGAAGGAAACGTGTTGCCGATAACTCCTCCGGGAAGTTCGGTCAACTATATGTTAATGGAATGTTGAGAGGAGAAGGAGGTGAATTATGAATAGCAACAAGACTTTATATACAATCATCGTTCATTCGGAAAACATTGCCGGTATATTGAATCAGATTACGGCTGTGTTTACCCGTCGTCAGATAAACATTGAAAGTCTGAATGTGTCGGCTTCTTCCATAAAGGGAGTGCATAAATACACCATTACTTGCTGGACTACTCCAGATGTAATTGATAAGGTGGTGACACAAATCGAGAAGAAGATAGACGTGATTCAGGCGCATTATTTCACGGATAAGGAGATTTTCCAGCGTGAAGTAGCCATGTACAAGGTTGCTACTCCGGAGTTTCAGGCCAATCCGGAAGCTTCGAAGGTGATTCGTCGTTACAGTGCTCATATCGTAGAGGTGAATCCTACTTTTTCAATCGTGGAAATGGTGGGAATGAGCGATGACATCACGTCGTTGTATCAGGAGCTGAAACAGCTGAACTGTGTGTTGCAGTTTGTACGCTCCGGGCGTATTGCCGTTTCGACAAGTTGCTTTGAACGGGTGAATGAGTACCTGGCACACCGCGAAGAACGGTATCAGAATCAAAAGGATTGAGATATGACAGAGGACAGTAAAGTTGGAACTTACCGGTTTGTAGCCGAACCGTTTCATGTGGATTTTATGGAACGGCTGACTATGGGCGTATTGGGCAACCATTTGCTGAACTGCGCCGGGTTTCATGCAGCCGACAGAGGATTTGGTATTGCCACGCTGAATGAGAATCATTACACGTGGGTACTTTCCCGACTGGCAATAGAACTGGAGGATATGCCTCGCGCATACGAAAGTTTCTCCATACAGACGTGGGTGGAAAATGTGTACCGTCTGTTTACGGACCGAAATTTTGCCATCCTGGATAAAGACGGAAAAGCCATCGGTTATGCCCGTTCGATATGGGCCATGATCAGTATGGAAACCCGCAAGCCGGCCGATTTGCTGACATTGCACGGCGGGTCGATAGTTGACTATGTATGCGTGAAGGACTGTCCGATTGACAAACCCGGACGCATCAAGGTGAGTCATCCGGAGCTGGTGGGCGAATGTCAGGTGAAATACAGTGACATTGACTTGAACGGCCACGTGAACAGCATCAAGTACATCGAGCATATTCTGGATTTGTTCCCTATGGAAATGTTCCGTGAAAAGCGTATCCGTAGGTTTGAGATGGCCTATGTGGCTGAAAGTTATTACGGAGATACCTTGAGCTTCTATCGGGAGCAGACAGGCGAAAACGAATACGATGTAGAGGTGAAGAAAAACGGCTCGGAGGTCGTAGTCCGGAGTAAAGTGATTTTTAGAGATTAACATTATACTAACAACTAGCAGCTTCAGGCTGCGTAAAAAGATTGTAAGAAAATTATGGCACAAATGAATTTTGGCGGAGTTATTGAAAATGTAATGACCCGCGAAGAGTTTCCATTGGAAAAAGCACGTGAAGTATTGAAAGACGAAACCATTGCTGTTATCGGTTACGGTGTACAGGGACCGGGCCAGTCTTTGAACCTGCGTGACAACGGTTTCAACGTCATTGTCGGACAGCGTCAGGGTAAGACCTACGACAAAGCTGTGGCTGACGGATGGGTACCGGGAGAAACTTTGTTCAGCATTGAAGAAGCTTGCCAGAAAGCTACTATAATTATGTGTTTGTTGTCGGATGCAGCTGTGATTTCTGTATGGCCTACTATCAAACCTTGTCTGACTGCAGGAAAAGCACTGTATTTCTCTCATGGTTTCGCCATCACTTGGAATGACCGTACAGGCGTAGTTCCTCCGACAGATGTAGATGTAATCATGGTGGCTCCGAAGGGTTCAGGTACTTCTTTGCGTACCATGTTCCTGGAAGGCCGTGGCTTGAACTCTTCTTATGCTATTTACCAGGATGCTACGGGTAAGGCATACGAACGTACCATCGCATTGGGTATCGGTATCGGTTCAGGTTATTTGTTTGAAACTACTTTCCAGCGTGAAGCTACTTCTGACTTGACTGGTGAACGTGGTTCTTTGATGGGAGCTATTCAAGGATTGCTGCTGGCACAGTATGAAGTACTTCGTGAAAACGGACATACTCCGTCGGAAGCATTCAATGAAACAGTTGAAGAGCTGACTCAGTCATTGATGCCGCTGTTTGCTAAGAACGGTATGGACTGGATGTATGCTAACTGCTCTACTACTGCACAGCGCGGTGCACTTGACTGGATGGGCCCGTTCCACGATGCTATCAAACCGGTTGTACAGAAATTGTATCAGAGCGTGAAGTCAGGAAACGAAGCTCAGATTTCTATCGACAGCAACTCTCAGCCTGACTATCGTGAAAAACTGAATGCAGAATTGAAAGCATTGCGTGAAAGCGAAATGTGGCAGACTGCAGTAACCGTACGTAAACTTCGTCCGGAAAACAACTGATAAAAGTCAGTCGAAAATAAATGCATTGGCCGTCCGGTATCCGAAAGATGCCGGACGGCTTTTTTTATTTGGATGAACAAGAGTCTGTGATATTTTGTACCTTTGTGGCAACCCTATAAAATGTATATGAATAAATTTGCTATTTTGCTGTCAGGCTTTCTTTGCCTGGCAGGGGCGGTGTCCGGACAAAGTCTGGAACAGACCACAGAGCAACGTCTGAAAGATTTTTTTACCAGTTATGAGACTTCGTATGCCCGTATCGGTAAGTGCAAGCTGGAACGTTTTGAGGTGGAGCATGAGAAGAAGGTATTGCGTGTATATGCCAATCCGGCTTTTGGCTATCAGCCGTTTACGGAAGAAAACGTGTCGGCTATCTACCGTTTGTTGAAGCAGTCGCTACCAGGACCGGTGAATTATTATACCTTGCAGGTGTATGCCGACGGTAAGCTCATTGAAGACCTGGTGCCTAATGCGTACCGCAAGAAACAGGACAAGACGCGTCTGTATGGCAAGCTGGAGGCGAAGGGAAATCCGTGGGTGACAAATGTGTCACGTCCGTATGAAATCAGCCGGGGACTGGAGGGACGGCATATAGCCTTGTGGCAAAGCCATGGCAAGGTGTACCGGAACGAGCGGAATGAGTGGCGCTGGCAGCGGCCCAGACTGTTCTGTACTACGGAAGACCTGTTTACGCAGTCGTTCGTGGTGCCTTACCTGATTCCGATGCTGGAGAATGCCGGGGCAGTAGTCTTTACGCCACGTGAGCGCGACTGGCAGCGTTATGAAGTGATTGTGGACAACAATACCTGCACAAAAGGCAGTCATTATCTGGAAGTGGAAGATAAAAAATACCGCTGGCAGGATACCGATAAACCGGGTTTTGCCCAGAAATACCAGCAGTATCCCGACAACTATAACCCGTTTACAGACGGTACCGCCCGCTTTATTCCTACTCAGGGGCAGCCTGAAAAAGCCTTTGCCGAGTGGATTCCTGATATTCCCGAGAAAGGAAAATACGCAGTGTACGTAAGTTATCAGACCCTGCCGGAGAGTGTGTCGGATGCCAAGTACCTGGTGTTCCATAACGGCGGGGTGACGGAATTTAAGGTCAACCAGCAGATGGGAGGAGGAACCTGGGTATATCTGGGTACCTTTGAATTCGATAAAGGACGGAACGACTACGGCATGGTGGTGTTGAGTAACGAAAGTTCCCAAAAAGGAGTAGTTTGTGCCGATGCGGTCCGTTTTGGTGGCGGTATGGGAAACATTGTGAGGGGCGGACAAGTGAGCGGAGTACCCCGTTACCTGGAAGGAGCGCGCTACTGGGCACAGTGGGCCGGAATGCCTTATCCGGTATACAGCAAGAGTGAAGGAAAGAATGATTATACGGACGACATCAATGCCCGCTCGCTGACGGTGAATTACCTGAGTGGCGGTTCGGTATACAATCCGACAGAAGAAGGATTGAAGGTACCGTTTGAAATGACTCTGGGTTTGCACAGTGATGCCGGATTCAAGACTGATGATGAACTGGTGGGTTCGCTGGGTATCTATACCACAGATTTCAATGACGGAAAGTTGAACAGTGGGGTATCCCGTTATGCTTCGCGCGACTTGACTGACATGGTACTGACTGGATTGCAGCGTGATATCTCTTCCCGTTTTGGCGTGCAGTGGGCCAGACGAAGCATGTGGAACCGGAACTACAGTGAAACCCGTCTGCCGGCTGTGCCTTCCATGATTCTGGAATTACTCTCACACCAGAATTTTGCCGATATGAAGTGGGGGCATAATCCGGATTTCAAGTTTACGGTGGGACGCTCCGTGTATAAGTCCGTGCTGAAGTTTCTCTCTACCATGCACGGTACGGACTATGTGGTGCAGCCGCTTCCGGTAAATCACTTTGCCATCCGTGAAGGAAAGAAGAAAAATACCTTTACGCTGAACTGGAATCCGGTGGAAGATGTGATGGAACCCACTGCCAAGCCTCAGGGATACATCGTCTATACTCGTGTCGGTTATGGCGGATTCGATAATGGGGTGTATGTGCGCAAGCCGGAATATACGGTGAAAGTGGAGCCGGGACTGACTTACAGCTTCAAGGTGACGGCTGTGAACCGGGGAGGAGAGAGTTTCCCTTCCGAGATCCTGTCTGCCTATAAAGCCAAGAGAAGCAAAGGTACCCTGCTCATCGTCAACGGATTCGATGCCACGTCGGGACCGGCAGAAGTCAACTCTGCTTTGTTGCAAGGGTTCGACCTGAAAGCCGATCCGGGCATTCCTGACGGACAGACACCTGCTTATTGCGGATACCAGCAGGGATTCAACCGCGACAAAGCCGGACTGGAAACGGGCGACGGGCTGGGAGTAAGTGATGATGTCTTGGAAGGAAGACTGATTGCAGGCAATACCCGTGATTATGTATTCGTACATGGCAAGGCCATTCAGCGTGCCGGACGCTATTCGTTCGTGTCATGCAGCGATGAAACCCTGGAAAGTGGAAGTACCGATTTAACTCACTATGACATGGTCGATTTGATTTGTGGTGCCGATGCCAAGACCTTTTCTGCTTCCATGCGAGAAGCACTGGCCGGTTATTGCCGTCAGGGAGGCCGTTTGCTGGTCAGCGGTTCGAAGTGGGGAGAGAATTTGCAGAAAGACGATTTCGGCAAGAATGTGTTGAAATGCACGTACGGAGGTCGTTTCAGTAACCTTTCTTCCGCTCCGGTGAAGGGAGCCGGTACAAGTTTCCGTATTCAGGGCGGAGCTAATGAAAGCATTTACGCTGTTCCATCCATGGAGTGTGTGATGCCGGTGGAAGGAGCTTACTCTGCGTTTGCCTATACCAATGGAAATTACGGTAGCGGTACGGTTTATCGTGGAGAAGATTATCGTACTTTTGTGTTGGGATTCCCTTTGGAATGTGTGGAGAATGCAGACGTTCGCACTTACCTTATGCAGACTATTGTACAAACCCTGTTGTCCAAAAAACGGCGGTAGGGCAGATTATAAAAAAGGAATGTAATATTAAGAATAAAAACAAGAGTGACAATATGGAAAATGATTTTTTGAAAGTAATTGAAACACGTCGTAGCTGCCGCAAGTATAAACCGGAGCAGATTACGGATGAAGAGTTGAAAGCCGTACTCGAAGCCGGTACTTATGCGCCGACCTCACGCGGCATGCAGTCGCCCTACATTGTGGCAGTGCAGAAGAAGGAAGTGCTTGCCCGGCTGGCAAAAATGAATGCCAAGATTATGGGAGTGACTTCGAACCCTTATTACGATGCGCCTACCTACGTGCTGGTGTTTGCGCCCTCGCTGGCCAACAATCCGGTGCAAGACGGCAGTTGCGTACTCGAAAATATGATGCTGGCCGCTCATGCGCTGGGACTGGGTAGCTGCTGGATTCACCGCGAACGGGAAATGTTTGCTACGGAAGAAGGCAAGCAGTTGATGGAAGAGTGGGGCCTTCCGGAAGGATTGATGGGAATCGGTGCCCTTTCTTTGGGTTATCCTGATGGAGAGTCGGCTCCGGCGAAACCCCGCAAACCGGAATATTTCCGGGTAATAAAATAAGGCATAAAAAAACGCAAGGACGTTTCACTCAAAATGTCCTTGCGTTTGCTTTTAAACGCCCTTGCGTTTTCCCTAAAACGTCCTTGCGTTTGGTTTCAAACGTCGAAGCGTTTGAAGTGTACTGAAAATAGTTGTCAGTTTGAAGATTAATTCCTGAC
>NZ_QSQT01000042.1 GCF_003437535.1 Phocaeicola plebeius | reverse complement strand
TTTTTACGCATGTTACTAAATAAATTGTGTCAACTTATTTAGTACACTACATTTTATTTCAAACGCAAGTGCGTTTTCCGAAGGCACAAAAATGAGCTCACTTTTGAATGAATATAAAGGATTTTTACTACTTTTGGACACCCTTAGGAATATTAATCAAATCAAAATGTAATATTATTCATGAAAGAGACACAAGAAAAACCGACGGGACTGCCCGAAAACGCATTCCGTCCGCTCAAACCGGGAGAGAAATACGAACCCCTCATGTCTCCCGGAAAAACGTATCCTGAAGTTAACTTCTGGTCAGTGACATGGGGACTCGTCATGGCCGTTATATTCTCGGCTGCCGCTGCCTATCTGGGACTGAAAGTGGGCCAGGTGTTCGAAGCAGCCATTCCAATTGCCATCATCGCTGTGGGTATTTCCAGCGCCACCAAACGCAAAGGCGCACTGGGTGAAAACGTCATGATTCAGTCCATCGGTGCCTGCTCAGGCGTTATCGTGGCGGGTGCCATCTTTACCCTGCCGGCCCTCTACATCCTGCAGGAAAAATATCCGGAAATGACGGTCAACTTCATGCAGATGTTCATCAGCTCCTTGCTGGGTGGTGTGCTGGGCATCCTGTTCCTGATTCCCTTCCGTAAATATTTCGTAAAAGACAAGCACGGCGAATATCCTTTCCCGGAAGCTACGGCCAGTACCCAGGTGCTCGTGTCGGGTGAAAAGGGAGGCGACCAGGCCAAACCGCTGCTCATGGCCGGACTGGTGGGCGGTCTTTATGACTTCATCGTGGGAACCTTCGGCTGGTGGAACGAGAACTTCACAAGCCGCATCTGCGGATGGGGAGAGACCATTGCCGACAAGTTCAAACTGGTATTCAAGATTAACACGGGAGCTGCCGTACTGGGACTCGGTTACATCGTCGGACTGAAATATGCGGCCATCATCTGTGCCGGCTCACTGGCCGTATGGTGGATTATCGTACCGGGCATTTCCTTGTTCTGGGGCGACCAAGTGCTGAATGCCTGGAATCCGGACATCACGACAGCCGTAAGAGATATGTCACCCGAACTTATCTTCAAGGAATATGCCAAGAGCATCGGTATCGGAGGTATCGCCATGGCCGGCATCATCGGTATCGTGCGTTCATGGGGCATCATCAAGAGTGCAGTCAGCCTGGCTGCCAGTGAAATGAAGGGCAAAAAGGCCGAAGAAAACGTGGAACGTACTCAGAAGGATTTGTCCATGAAAATCATCGCCTTCGGTTCGCTGTTCACCCTGCTGCTCGTGGTACTCTTCTTCTATTTCGATGTAATGCAAGGCAACATCCTACATACCGTGGTAGCCATTCTGCTGGTAGCAGGAATCTCCTTCCTGTTTACCACCGTAGCAGCCAATGCCATCGCCATTGTAGGAACGAACCCGGTATCGGGCATGACGCTGATGACCTTGATTCTGGCCTCTGTCATCATGGTGGCAGTAGGACTGAAAGGTGCCACGGGTATGGTGGCCTCACTGGTAATGGGTGGTGTGGTCTGCACCGCATTGTCCATGGCCGGCGGTTTCATTACCGACCTGAAAATCGGTTACTGGCTGGGTAGCACACCCAAGAAGCAGGAAAGTTGGAAATTCCTCGGCACACTGGTTTCCGCAGCTACTGTAGGCGGTGTGATTATGGTGCTGAATGATTCTTACGGATTCACCAGCGGACAACTGGCTGCTCCGCAGGCCAATGCCATGGCGGCTGTCATCGACCCGCTGATGAACGGTGTAGGTGCTCCGTGGCTGCTCTACGGCATCGGTGCTGCACTGGCATTGGTACTGACGTTCTGCAAGGTACCTGCCCTGGCCTTCGCACTGGGTATGTTCATTCCATTGGAACTGAACCTTCCGTTGCTGGTGGGTGGTGCCATCAACTGGTACGTGACTTCACGCAGCAAGGACGAAGCTGTCAACAACGCACGTGGTGAGAAAGGTACGCTGCTGGCATCCGGATTCATTGCCGGAGGTGCCCTGATGGGTGTAGTGAGTGCCATCATGCGCTACTGCGACATCAATCTTATCCACGAAGAATGGCTGGCTAACCCGATGAGCGAACTGGTGTCACTGGTAGCTTATCTGCTGCTGATTACTTACCTGGTAAAAGCCAGCATGAAACTGAAAAAATAATCTCTAATATATCACACACATGAAAACACTGCTACTAATGGGCCTGCTACTTATGTCGGGCACGCTCTTCGCACAACAGCCGATTGAAATGAAGGTATGGCCCAACGGTGCCCCTAATGACAACGGCATCACAGAAGAAAAAAATGGAGATACCGATTCTCCAAGTTATACAAAAGAAGCCATTCTCTACGTCTATCCGGCTAAAAAAGGGAACGGAATGGCCATCGTAGCCTGTCCGGGAGGAGGATACTCACATCTGGCCATGGCCCACGAAGGGAAAAGCATGGCCGACTGGTTCAACAGCCAGGGCATTACGTATGCCGTGCTCCGCTACCGCATGCCCAACGGACACAATGAAGTGCCTCTGAGCGATTCACAGCAGGCTCTGCGCATCATGCGCCAGCACGCTCAGGAATGGAATGTAAAAAAACTGGGCATCATGGGTTCTTCAGCCGGAGGACATCTGGCCAGCACCACCGCCACCCATTTCACCGATGCGGAAACTCGCCCGGATTTCCAGATTCTTTTCTACCCGGTCATCACCATGGACCCTGCTTACACTCACATGGGTTCTCACGACAACCTGCTGGGAAAAAATCCCTCAAAGGAACTGGAACAGAAATATTCCAATGAATTGCAGGTTACTCCGCAAACACCCCCTGCCTTCATTCTGCACAGCAGCGATGACACGGTAGTACCGGTGGCCAACAGCGTGAACTACTACACAGCCCTCGTCAAGAACAACGTTCCTGCCAGCCTGCACACTTACCCGGTGGGAGGACACGGCTGGGGATACCGCGACAGCTTCCCCTACAAACGCCAATGGACGGGTGAGCTGGAGAAATGGCTGCGCGAAATCAACAAATAAATTGCGCAACTCTTTGTAGAACAAAAGAAAAGTTGTACCTTTGCACCCGCTAATACGGGTTATTAGCATAATTCAAATCATTTACATTAAAAAACTAAATTAAAAAATGGCAACTAAAATCAGATTGCAAAGAAACGGACGCAAAGGATATGCGTTCTATTCAATTGTTATTGCAGATGCAAGAGCACCACGTGATGGTAGATTTACTGAAAAAATTGGTACTTACAATCCGAACACCAATCCTGCCACAGTAGATTTGAATTTTGAACGTGCATTACACTGGGTAATGGTAGGTGCACAGCCTACTGACACAGTACGCAACATCTTGTCTCGCGAAGGTGTTTACATGAAGAAACACTTGCTGGGCGGTGTAGCTAAAGGCGCATTCGATGAAGCACAGGCTGAAGCTAAATTCAACGCTTGGAAAGAAAACAAACAGTCAGGTCTGGCTGCTTTGAAGGCTAAGGAAGAAGAAGCTAAGAAAGCTGAAGCTAAAGCACGTCTGGAAGCTGAAAAGAAAGTAAACGAAGAAATCGCTAAGAAGGTAGCTGAAAAGAAAGCTGCTGAAGCTGCTGCTAAGGCTGAAGCTGAAGCTGCTGCAAACGCAGAAGAAGCTCCTGCTGCTGAAGAAGCTCCTGCTGAAGCTTAATTCTTCTTTCAGAAAAAGACAAACAAAAGACTGTCCTTGCAAAAGGATGGTCTTTTTTTGTGCAGAAATGTCGTATCTTTGCATCTCACCTAACTAATACCTGCCTTTTATGCATACCAAATACACCAATGGAGAAATATGGAAAGTGGCCTACCCTATCCTGATCAGTCTGATTATGGAACAACTTATCGGTATGACCGATACGGCTTTCATGGGACGTGTGGGCGAAGTGGAACTAGGGGCCTCGGCCATTGCCGGAGTGTATTATCTGGCCATCTTCATGTTAGGATTCGGCTTCAGCATCGGCTCGCAGATATTGATTGCCCGTCGCAACGGAGAAGGTAACTTCCGGATGATTGGTTCCATCTTTTATCAGGGGATTTACTTCCTGCTGGCCATGGCACTGCTCATGTTTACCCTGTCCCGGCTGTTCTCTCCCTGGATATTGTCGCACGTGGTGGCATCCCCGCGCATCTGTGAGGCGGCGGTGAGCTACATCAACTGGCGCGTATTCGGATTCTTCTTCTCGTTTGTGGCCATTATGTTCCGGGCGTTCTTCGTGGGCACCACACAAACCAAGACACTCACGCTCAACTCCATCGTCATGGTGACGTCGAATGTGGTATTCAATTATATACTGGTATTCGGAAAGCTGGGATTTCCGGCATTAGGTATTGCCGGAGCAGCCATCGGTTCTTCACTGGCAGAACTGGTGTCCATGCTCTTTTTCATTATCTACACCACGCGGAAAGTAGACTGCGCCAAATACGGACTGAACCAACTGGTAAGTTTCCGATGGACGGAACTGAAACGCATCATGGGTGTATCACTGTGGACCATGATACAGAATGCGGTCTCCATCAGTACCTGGTTCTTGTTCTTTATCTTTATTGAGCATTTGGGCGAACGCTCACTGGCCATCACCAACATTGTACGTAACGTATCAAGTATCCCGTTCATGACCATCACAGCCTTTGCCTCCACCTGCAGTTCCCTGGTCAGCAACCTGATTGGCAGCAGAGAAGCCCGCTATGTCATGCCCACCATCCGGCAGCACGTACAGCTCTGCACCTGCATTGTCTGGCCCGTTATTCTGCTGATAGCCTGTCTGCCTACGTATGTGCTCCACATCTATACCGACATGCCCGATCTGGTAGAAGCTGCCGTCCCAACCCTCTGGGTACTCTGCTCCAGCTACCTCTTCCAATGTGCCGGATTCATTTTCTTCCAGTCCGTATCCGGCACGGGTGACACCCGCTCTGCCTTCCTGCTGGAGATAGTAGCCCTGACCTGCTACCTGATCTTCATCGTCACGGTCATCCTTCTTTTGAAAATGGATGTAGCCGTATGCTGGTTTGCCGAACACGTATATGCCGGAGCCATCGGCCTGCTGAGCTATCTCTATCTGAAAAAGGGAAGCTGGCAAAGGAAACAAATTTAAGGATATAAAAAAGGCAGGAGAGCGGTTCACTTTCCTGCCTTTTTCTATGTTTATATCTTATGTCTTCCTTAGAACTCACTGGTAAAATGGAACTTGATGTGCTTGAAGTCCATCTGTGCCATCTGAAGCACATAACCGCTATCGGCCAGGAACACATCGCGTCCGTCACGGTCTTTCGCCATATACTGATACTTACGTTTCTTGAAAGCTTCCAGTTCAGCCGGATCATCGCTTTCAATCCAGCAGGCTTTATACAAGCTCAACGGTTCCCAGCGACACTTCGCATTGTATTCGTTCTCCAAACGATACTGAATTACCTCAAACTGCAACTGGCCTACCGTACCGATAATCTTGCGTCCGTTGAACTGGTTGACAAACAGCTGTGCCACACCTTCGTCCATCAGCTGGTCGATACCCTTATTCAACTGCTTGGTCTTCATCGGATCGGCATTCTCGATGTACTTGAACATTTCCGGAGAGAAGCTCGGCAATCCCTTGAAGTGCAGCAGTTCACCTTCAGTCAGCGTATCACCAATCTTGAACGTACCGTTATCCGGCAAACCGATAATATCGCCAGCCCAAGCCTCATCTACTGTAGTCTTGCGCTGTGCCATGAACTGCGTGGGTGAAGAAAAGCGCATGGTCTTGTTATGACGCACGTGCAGATACGGCGTGTTACGAGTAAACTTACCAGAACATACCTTACAGAAGGCTACACACGAACGGTGGTTCGGGTCGATGTTGGCCGTAATCTTGAACACAAAGCCGGTAAACTTAGGTTCTTCAGGCTGCACCTCGCGTTCTTCTGCCTGTACCGGACGCGGACTTGGCGCAATTTCCACAAAACAATCGAGCAATTCCTGCACACCGAAGTTGTTCAAAGCCGAACCAAAGAACACCGGAGCCAATTCTCCTTTCAGGTAATCATCTACGTTGAATTCCGGATATACTCCGTCAATCAGTTCCAGCTCACTGCGCAACTTTTCAGCCAGCGGTGTACCGATATGGTTGTCCAAATCCTCTGTATGGATGTCTACTTCCACCTTCTCCGTCACCACCTGCTTGGAAGGCTGAAAAAGGTTCAGTTTCTGCTCGTAGATGTTATACACCCCCTTGAAACGTGGACCACTCTCAATCGGCCACGTCAGCGGGCGCACGTTGATAACCAGTTCTTCCTCCAGTTCATCCAGCAAATCGAACGGGTCTTTAGCCTCACGGTCCATCTTGTTGACGAAGATAATCACCGGCGTGTTACGCATACGGCAGACTTCCATCAGCTTACGAGTCTGTGTTTCCACACCCTTCGCTCCGTCCACCACGATGATTACACTGTCCACTGCCGTCAAGGTACGATACGTATCTTCGGCAAAATCCTGGTGACCCGGTGTATCGAGGATATTAATCTTATAGTCATGGTAGTCAAATTCCATCACGGAGGTAGTGACCGAGATACCACGCTGCTTTTCGATGTCCATCCAGTCGGACGTGGCGGTTTTCTTTATCTTGTTTGATTTCACGGCTCCGGCCACCTGAATCTGTCCACCGAAAAGCAACAGCTTTTCCGTCAACGAGGTCTTACCGGCATCCGGATGCGCGATAATCGCAAATGTTCGTCTTCTTGCTATTTCCTGATTTGCCATATTTATTGTTTTAATTTTTCAATACATTCTGCCAGACTGTCCATCCAGTAAGGCACTTCCACGCCATAGGTTTTCTTCAGCTTGGTCTTGTCGAGCACAGAATAGTGCGGACGACAGGCTTTCGTAGGATAGTCCTCTGTGTGAAGCGGAGACACATGGCAAGTGGTGATACCTGCCAAGCGATGGATAGCCTTGGTAAAATCATACCAGGAGCAGACTCCTTCGTTGCTGAAATGATAAACACCCGGCACGATACCCTTCTCCAGAGCTACAAAAATGGCCTGAGCCAAATCGCGTGCATAGGTCGGCGTACCAATCTGGTCGAAGATAACTCCCAGCGTTTCTTTCTCCTGCCCCAAGCGAATCATGGTCTTTACGAAATTGTTGCCAAACGTAGAATACAGCCATGCCGTACGAATCACCATCGTATTAGGACACTGCTTCAACGCTTCCTGCTCACCAGCCAGCTTGGTAGAGCCATATACGGAATTCGGACACGGTGTATCTTCTTCCTTATAAGGAATATGTGCTGTGCCGTCGAACACATAATCCGTAGACACCTGCACCAGCCAGCCGTTACGGCTCTGTGCTGCCTTGGCCAGATAGCCCGGAGCCACATGATTCAGTTTGTCGCAGAGCTCCACGTTGTCCTCTGCCTTGTCGACTGCCGTATAAGCCGCACAGTTCACAATCACATCAATCTGATGAGTCGAAACGAAATCCATTACTGCCTGCTCGTCGCAGATGTCCAGTTCTGCCACGTCAGTAAAGAAATACTCAAAATTCTTGTGTTCTTCTGCCAGCAGACGCATTTCATTACCCAACTGTCCGTTGGCTCCCGTCACTAATATCTTTTTCATTTTCTGTGATGTTTTAATCCAGTTCCAAATCACCTTCCTTATCCTTAATATAATATCCGGCCAGCATCGCCAGCAAATCACTGATGGCCTTCACTGCCTTCATGGTTTCTTCACTGATTTCCTTCTTCTGCAGCTTCAGCATCAGCACCCCATACATGGCATCGAAGCAAGTTTCCAGTTCAGGCACGTCCTTGTCGCCACCCTTGGCACGCAGTTCCACAATAAAAGGAAGCACCTTGTAATACGCCGCACTGTAATACGGGAATTTAGGCGAACGCAACAAACGCAGGTGCAGGTCGGTCAGCCAGACAATGATGTTCTTGTTAATCTGCACGTGTCCCTTTTCCAGCACTCCCTCCTGCTGCATCATGTTAATCAAGTCTTCATACCAGCGGGCCAGTTCCTTCTTCTGCTCGTCGGTAGCCGGATAAGGCTCGATGATATTCTTGCGGATGCGTTCCATGTCGCAGCCGTTAGCACGAATCAAGTCCTCCACCTGCCACATATACAGCAGGTATTCGGCGATATTCTTTTTTTTAAGTTGTTGAGAAATATACATATCCTATCAAGAAAAAGATTTGCCGGCAATGGCCAGGACGATTCCCACCACCGCCGCTATCATGACCACGACACCGATGATGCGATTGAGCACCCAGATGCCGCGCAAATTAAATCGTGAACGTACTTTATTGACAAAATAAGTAATGCTGAACCACCAGCCCAATGCGCCCAGGATAATGGCCAAATAGCCCACTAACTGAAATCCGATGGGACTGCCCGGCATGACAAACGAAAAACGGGCAAACAGACCGATGAACAGGAAAATAATCAAGGGATTGGACAGGGTAACAAAAAATGCCGTTACGAAATTGTGCAGATACGTTCCGCGCGTACCTGAAGACGGACGAAGTGACTTCACCGGATTACTGCGGAAGGTATAGATACCAAAAGCCAGCAACATGATGCTGCCCACCACCTGAAGAAAAATATGATGCTTCAGGATGAGTTCGTCCATGAAACTCATTCCGTATCCCGTAATCAACGCATAGCAAATATCACTTAATGCCGCCCCGACTCCTGTCACGAAACCAAACCAGCGCCCTTTGTTCAACGTACGCTGAATACAGAGCACACCGACCGGTCCCAAAGGAGCAGACACGACAATGCCGATAATCAATCCCTTCAGCAACAAATCAAGTATAGTAACCTGTTCAATCCAATTCATACTGCAAAGATGCTACTTTTTTACGAAAGTACCTACATTTTTATACGATTATCATTAAGAGCATGTCTGAAAAAACAACAATTTAAGAAACCCTAAAGAGATAACAGGAAGACATTTCTACATTTTTTACGTCTCCCGGCACAAAAACGTATGTTTCCCTGTCGGGAAACGTAGGGTTCCGCCATGAGAAACATACGTTTCCAGTCAGGGAAACATAAAACAGGCAAGCCCGCTCTTTCCTCAATAAAGAGAGGTTTGCGAATTTCTATCACACAAAGAGTACAGCCAGAATGCCCAGCCCTACCGCCACAATGGTAGAAATCAGTCCTGGCATCATGAAAGAATGGTTCAGCACGTATTTTCCGATACGGGTGGTACCTGTGGTATCAAAATTGATGGCTGCCACCACCGTCGGATAGTTCGGGATGAAAAAATACCCGTTGACTGCCGGAAAGAGGGCAATCAGCATATAGGGTGAAATACCCAGCGCCATACCCAAAGGGAGCAAGGCACGGATGGTTGCCGCCTGACTGAACAGCAGGATGGACATGACAAAAAGCGCAATACCGAAAAGCCACGGCATATCGGTCACCAGACCGAATATATTTTCCTTGATGACGGCAATGTTGCCCGAGATAAAGGTATCGCCCATCCACGCAATACCGAAAATAGCCACTACTGCCTGCATACCCGCATTAAAGACCGAACTTTTGGCGGCCTTCATCCCACTGGTGCCGGTCAGCAACAGAATCAGTGCAGCTACCGACAGCATGAGCACTTCAATGATGTGCGCCATCTGCATCACCACTACCCCCTCAGAGGTTTGGAATGACGGACGAAGACTATCGATGGAGCCAAACAGCACGATGCCGACCGTGGCACCTAAAAACAGCAGTACGGAGGTCAGCGCCTTGCCAGGATTAGCCACTTCAGCTGTACAATAATTGGCACCCGACAGTTCGCCCGACTTCAAGCGTGCCTGATATACAGGATCATCTTTCAGCTCCTTGCCTACCCGCATGGAATAAATCGCACCGGCCAGTACACCCACCAAGGTGCAGGGAATGGAAATCTTCAAAATATCAAACAAGGTAATGTCATATCCGGCCAACATACTCAGCAGGGCTACCGTAGCCGCAGAAATAGGACTGGCAGTAATAGCCTGCTGGGAAGCAATGACAGCAATCCCCATCGGACGTTCCGGACGAATGCCCGTTTCACGAGCCACTTCGGCAATGACCGGAAGTACGGAATAGGCCACATGCCCCGTTCCGGCAAAGAAGGTAAAAAGGTAAGTCACCAGCGGACTCAACAGCGTGATGCGCTGAGGATGGCGACGCAAGATTTTCTCCGCCCATTTCACCATCAAATCCAGCCCTCCGGCAGCCTGCATGCAACCGGCAGCTGCAATCACTGCCACAATCATCAGCATCACATCAATAGGGGGAGTGGTGGGTTCAAGACCAAAGACAAAAGTAAGTACGGCCAGTCCCAAGCCCCCAAAGACTCCCAGACCGATGCCGCCTACACGCGCTCCGACAATAATTGCCAGTAACACAAACAGTAATTGTAACCACATAAACAAAAAGAGTTTTTTAATTTAAGGCGCAAAGATAGGCATATTCTGTGATAACTTTTATTTTTCTTCGTAATTCCGAGGATTTTCTCTACCTTTGTACCACTTTTAAAGCGCATTGAATATTCATTATAACATACAAGTGCTATGATTCTATTTTTCAGAACACCCACAAACAGTGTGATTGCCACGGAATGCAATCAGGAACTGAATGCTGAAGACGTCAAGAAACTATGCTGGCTGTACAGCGATGCCACTGTGGAAAACGAAGACAACCTGAAAGGATGGTTCATCGGCCCACGCCGTGAAATGATTACTCCATGGAGTACAAATGCGGTTGAAATCACCCAGAACATGGGTCTCAACGGTATCCGTCGTATCGAGGAATACTTCCCGGTGAAAGATGAAAACGCCGACCACGACCCGATGTTGCAACGTATGTACCACGGACTGGATCAGGAAATTTTCACGGTAGACATCAAACCGCAGCCTATCATATACATCGAAAACCTGGAAGAATACAACGAAAAGGAAGGTCTGGCGCTGTCACGCGAAGAAATGGACTACCTGATGAAGGTGGAAAAGGACCTGGGCCGCAAACTGACTGACTCGGAAGTATTCGGTTTCGCACAGATTAACTCTGAACACTGCCGCCACAAAATTTTCGGTGGTACATTCATCATCGACGGACAGGAAATGGAGTCTTCTCTGTTCCAGATGATCAAGAAAACTACACAGGAAAATCCTAACAAAATTATCTCGGCTTACAAAGACAACGTAGCCTTTGCCGAAGGTCCGGTGGTAGAACAATTCGCTCCGGCCGATCACTCTACTTCTGATTACTTCATTATTAAAGATATTAAGACCGTTATCTCACTGAAAGCGGAAACTCACAACTTCCCGACTACCGTAGAACCGTTCAACGGTGCGTCTACCGGTACAGGTGGTGAAATCCGCGACCGTATGGGGGGTGGTAAAGGTTCATGGCCGATTGCCGGAACTGCCGTGTACATGACTTCTTATCCGCGTACGGACGAAGGACGTGACTGGGAAAACATTCTGCCGGTGCGCAAATGGTTGTACCAGACTCCGGAACAGATTCTGATCAAGGCATCAAACGGTGCTTCTGACTTTGGTAACAAGTTCGGACAGCCGCTGATTTGTGGTTCTGTTCTGACTTTCGAACACGAAGAAAACAACGAAAAATATGCCTACGACAAGGTTATCATGCTGGCAGGTGGTGTGGGTTACGGCACACAGCGCGACTGCTTGAAGGGTAGCCCCGAAGCAGGAAACAAGGTCGTAGTTATGGGTGGTGACAACTACCGCATCGGTCTGGGTGGTGGTTCCGTTTCTTCTGTAGAAACAGGACGTTACTCTTCTGGTATCGAGCTGAACGCTATCCAGCGTGCCAATGCAGAAATGCAGAAACGTGCTTACAACGTGGTACGTGCATTGTGCGAAGAAGACGAAAACCCAATTGTATCTATCCACGACCACGGTTCTGCCGGACACGTAAACTGTCTGTCTGAGCTGGTGGAAGACTGCGGTGGTCTGATTCACATGGACAAGTTGCCTATCGGCGATGAAACACTTTCTGCCAAGGAAATCATCGCCAACGAATCACAGGAACGTATGGGCTTGCTGATTGACGAAAAAGCCATCGAACATGTACACAAGATTGCAGAACGCGAACGTGCACCGATGTACGTGGTAGGTGAAACTACCGGCGACCATCGTTTTGCCTTCGAACAGGCTGACGGCGTACGTCCGTTCGACCTGGCCGTAGACCAGATGTTCGGCTCTTCTCCGAAAACTTATATGGTGGACAAGACTGTAGAACGTCACTATGAAAACGTTTCTTACGATGTCACCAAACTGAATGAATATTTGCGCCGCGTACTGCAGCTGGAAGCTGTAGCCTGCAAGGATTGGTTGACCAACAAAGTAGACCGCTCCGTAACAGGTAAGATTGCCCGCCAGCAGTGTCAGGGTGAATTGCAGTTGCCGTTGAGCGATTGTGGTGTGGTTGCCCTCGACTACCGTGGTGAAAAAGGTATCGCTACTGCACTGGGACATGCTCCGCAGGCTGCCTTGGCTAATCCGGAAGCAGGTTCTGTTCTATCCGTATCCGAAGCACTGACTAACCTGGTATGGGCTCCGCTGGCAGAAGGAATGGACAGCATTTCATTATCAGCCAACTGGATGTGGCCTTGTCGTGCACAGGAAGGTGAAGACGCCCGTCTGTACAAAGCAGTGAAAGCATTGTCAGACTTCTGCTGCGAACTGCAAATTAACGTGCCAACCGGTAAGGACTCTCTGTCAATGACACAGAAATATCCGAACGGCGAAAAAATTATCAGCCCGGGAACCGTTATCGTTTCTGCCGGCGGTGAAGTTTCCGACATCAAGAAAGTGGTTTCTCCGGTCATGGTCAACAAACCGAAATCTACCTTCTATCATATTGACTTCAGCTTCGACCAGCTCCGTCTGGGTGGTTCTGCTTTCGCACAGTCACTCAACAAGGTGGGCGATGACGTGCCGACTGTACAGAATCCGGAATACTTCCGCGATGCATTCCTGGCTGTTCAGGAACTAGTGAACAAAGGCTTGATTCTGGCCGGACACGATATTTCTGCCGGTGGTTTGATTACTACCCTTTTGGAAATGTGCTTTGCCAATACAGAAGGCGGTATGGAAATCAACCTCGACAAGATTAAGTGCGATGACATCGTGAAGATTCTGTTCGCCGAAAATCCGGGTGTAGTTATCCAGGTAGCCGACAAGCACAAGGCAGAAGTCAAGAAGATTCTGGAAGATGCAGGTGTAGGTTACGTGAAGATTGGTGTGCCGACCGAAGAACGTCACATCCTGGCAACTCTGCACGATGCAACTTACCAGTTCGGTATCGACTACTTGCGTGATGTATGGTATTCTACTTCTTACCTGCTCGACCGCAAGCAGAGCATGAACGGCTGTGCCAAGAAACGTTTCGAAAACTACAAGCAGCAACCGCTGGAATTTGTATTCGACAAGTCATTCACCGGTAAACTGTCGCAGTTCGGTCTCGATCCGAACCGTCGCACACCAAGCGGCATCAAAGCAGCCATCATCCGTGAAAAGGGAACTAACGGTGAACGTGAAATGGCTTACATGCTGTATCTGGCAGGCTTCGACGTGAAAGACGTAACAATGACCGACCTGATTAGCGGACGTGAAACACTGGAAGACATCAACATGGTAGTTTACTGCGGTGGATTCTCTAACTCCGACGTACTGGGTTCTGCCAAAGGATGGGCCGGAAGCTTCCTGTTCAACCCAAAAGCAAAAGCTGCCCTCGACAACTTCTACGCTCGTGAAGACACATTGTCACTGGGTGTCTGCAACGGCTGCCAGCTGATGATGGAACTGGGACTGATTACTCCGGAAGACAAGAAGAAAGGCAAGATGCTGCATAACGACTCGCATAAGTTTGAATCCAACTTCCTGGGTGTAACCGTACCGATGAACCGCAGCGTGATGTTCGGTTCACTGAGCGGCTCTAAACTGGGTATTTGGGTAGCTCACGGAGAAGGTAAGTTCTCATTGCCTTATCCAGAAGACCACTACAACGTAGTGCTGAAATATTCATACGATGAATATCCAGGCAACCCGAACGGTTCTGACTACAGCGTAGCCGGTATCGCCAGCCAGGACGGACGTCATCTGGCCATGATGCCTCATCTGGAACGTGCTTGCTTCCCATGGGAAAACGCATACTATCCGCTTGACCGCAAAGAAGAAGACCAGATCACTCCGTGGATGGAAGCCTTCGTTAATGCTCGTAAGTGGGTGGAAGCCAACCGTAAAAAATAATCCAGTACGACCGGAACACGATACAAAGTGGAGGTGCACCTCAAGCGCACCTCCACTTTTTTTATCTTTTCTTCCGCACAAAGTCCGGGATTTCCTTCCCTACATCTGAATGGATTCCTTTATTCATTCCATAAAAAAACGGTACACAAATCTGACTGTTCAGATTTATGCACCGCCTGTATTCGAAGTCCCCTTACACGGATTTTCGTATCATATTCCCGCTTCGTTCGACTCTTATTGAAAAAGTTCCTTCAATTTCTCAGCCAAAGCCTCACCTCGCAAATTTTCACCAACCATCACACCGTCTGCATTAATCAGATACATTGTAGGTACAAATTTCACCTTATAGAGTGCAGCGACTCCTGTTTCATCTAGGAAGTTCGGCCAGGGAAGTCCCTCTTCTTTCAAAGCTTTCTCCCAGTCAGCCTTCTTTTGATCGATAGAGATACTTACAATCTCAAAACCTTTTTCACTATATTGTGCATACAGCTTCTTCAGGTTCGGAATCTCTTTCCGACACGGGTTACACCAGGAAGCCCAAAAATCAATCAATACATATTTTTTTCCTTGTCGCAATGTGGAAAGGGCTACTTCCTTTCCTGATTTATCTTTAACCTTGAAATCGGGTACCACCGTACCTTCTTTACCTGCCGGATAAAGTTCTTCTTTTACCTTCTGCCCGTAGTACGACTCCTTGGCAGCAGAAGACAATGCTTCATACCAAGGTTTCATATCTTCACTCAAATAGCTGGTAAACGAAATCATCATCAATGGCCCCCAGAATGAATCCTTGTTTGCCATGACTACCTGATGATACAGTGAATCTACAGTACCAAAAAAGACTTTATCAGCTTCAGCCCTGGCTTTTCCATCCGCACTCTGCCGAAGCTCCTTAATTTTCGCCTGATCCTTTGATTTATAAGCAGCCATCATCAAGCTGTCAAAAGCAGCAAATTTACGGGCATTAAGTGCATACAATGAATCCAGGTAGGTACGCGCAGAAAGTAATGAGTCGTAGCGCGCACTCAGCGGAGAACCCTTTACCGACAAAGAAGACAGATTATAGGAAACTCCCCCGTCAGATTCCTTCTTGGCCACCAGCTTTCCCGTAACCTCCATCTGGGCATTTTCCAACATAAGATTACGTGAACCATACGCATCTTTCACCAATAAATGAAAAGCTCTCGGCTCTTCCATTTTTCCTGTAAACACAAATTGCCCGTTAACTACCGTCGTATCGGCAAAAGGCTGTTCACTGTCATGGCTTACCGGTACCAACTGCACATGCGTGCCGTCGGGCAAGCCTTCAATATTACCTTTCAACACATAGCCATCTACTTTCGGCTGACTGCCGCATGACAGCATCATCAAACCTAAAATGGCTAAACCAGAGATTTTCTTCATTTTCATAATAATGTTTATTTAGATACATTTTGTTCTATCGATCCGTTTCCAGGATTATTAAGAGCTCCTGCCGGGAAAGGCATGGTCCATAAATGAGACGTCGGACTCAAACTATATTCCTTCCCCTCATAAGTTTTGATTAAAGTACTAGCATACGTACCTTCCAGATTAAAACGACGGGCGTCTGCAAAAGGAACAATAGAGAATATCAACTCATTATCTTTGGTACGACGAATCAGAGAAAGAGCCTCCTCCAGTGTAGCAGCTGTAGCCGGCTGATACTTATCAGGACGAATACGGGTTATCCGCACGGAATTCAGAGTATTCATAGATTCAGCATAATCATTGTTCTGAGCTAACCGAGCCTGGCATTCCGCTTTAATAAGATACGCTTCACAAGTTGTCAAACCGCCATGATTGAAGAAGCCAGACTCCAAAGCCTTGTAATATGTATCATTATTGTCTACCTTCAATTTCCAGCGTGAAAGGAAACGAGCATCTCCTTCTTCAAAACGTTCAGCTCTTTCTACCGGTATGTTGTATTCATAACTATCAAAGTTTGACTGTACTCCATAACGCAAATAATAATTTTCCACGTAATCATATTGCATAGGGGTAACAATTTTGTCATAATTGTCCGGATCATCAATTGCCGCCTGATGTTCCTCATAAAATGCATTCCAGTCAAAAAGCTGATTATTCTGTTCCAATGCCAGGTTCGCATAGCGCAAAGCCTCGTCATAATTCTGCATCTGCAAGTACACACGAGCCAACAAAGCATAAGCAGCTCCCAAATTCGGATGAATAGCCGTCATGGATTGTGCTGGAATTCCCATCTCAATGGCTTCTTTCGTATCCTGTATGATAAAATCATACATTTCCTGAATAGAAACCTGCGTATAAGGAGCATCAATATCCGCACTGGCAATAAGAGGTACACTACGCTTCTCTGCTGCCGTAGCCTTGTCATACGTATCGGCATAATAATTAACCAGCACATCGTAACAAAGTGCACGTATCACTTTTGCATACGCCATCACTTCCTTTCGCTCTGCATCTGTAGCTTCTGTAGCTGTAGGTGCATTTGCGATAATCAGATTACAACTGGAAATAGCTCCATAAAGTACATAATAAGTCCCTTCATCCGCATTATTCAGCATAATACGGTCAGCCGATTCATCCCACATATAATTGGCCTGGCTCAAGCTCGGAGTATTCACCTTCGCATTTGTCAGATATACATCATTCAACAAATACAAGGCATTTTCTACAGGCGTTCTGCTGATGGTATACTGATCACGCAATAAAGCTTCAAAATCCGCCAAAGTCGTAGGTATCTTATTACCTTTCGGTGCAATATTCAGGTAATCATTACATGAGCTGCATAAAAAGCATGCCAATGTAATACAGAAATATATAATTCTATTCATAAGTTTCATATTACAAAAATCGAGGTTAAAAATTCAGATAAACGCCACACAGATAATTAGGTTTCGTATATCCACCAAGCAAATACTTGGCATTACTGCTCTTGGCTACCATAAATACATTTTCCATACCCAGCATGATACGTGCATTCTTCAAATATAGTTTATGACACACACTGGCAGGTATACGGTATGTCAATGACAAATTTCTTAGACGCCAGTTAGTAGCATCAATCACGTTAATGGACGAATTGGCATACATGCTTTGGTAGTTATAGTTGTACAATTCACTCTCAGATGAAATATAGCGCGGCACATCTGTGTAAGCCTCATCGCCCGGTTCACGCCAACGATTCTCAATGTCTTTACTCACTACTCCCATACCAGAAGAGATAAAAGCTACATTGGTATTACGCATCTTATGTCCTCCTTCAAACAAGAACTGAGCAGCCAGTTCCCAGTTCTTCCAACGCAAATTCGTATTAATAGAACCATTGTAAACCGGTACGGTAGTTCCCAAATAAACCAAATCTTCAATCTCAGGAGGAGTCATATCGGTGTATAGATTTCCTTTGGCATCGTACACCTGAGGAGTTCCCGTTTCACTCAGTCCGGCCCACTGGTATCCGTAAATCGCATTGTACGGATTTCCCACACGAGGATAAGCCGTCGGATAATCAATTACCAAATACGACACAGGAGCTTCTACATTAATATAAGTTACCTTATTCTTATTGTAGCCCAGCACACCGCTGATATTCCAATTCCAGTCGTTATTCCGAATTACATCTCCTGACAAGGTCAATTCAAATCCCTGATTCGTCATTTTCCCATTGTTTATAGAGTAGGTGCTATATCCCCATCCTTCTGTAGGAACTCCGTTCGTGTTAGCCAGCAAGTCTGTACCTCGTTTGTTATAATATTCAATAGAACCATTCAATCGATTTCCCAACAAGGCAAAATCCACTCCCACATTCAATGTAGTGGTCTTTTCCCAACGCAAGTTCGGATTTGGACGACTTGAAATAGTTCCCTGGATACCTCCTACCTGATTATTGTTGCTGTAGTAAGCAATCATATAAGGAGCAGAGTTCTTAGCAATATTACCTCCAATACCATAGCTTGCACGCAGTTTCAGCATATTTACCCACGATACATGGAAAAACTTTTCCCGATCCACATTCCATCCAGCTCCTACTGACCAAATAGGACGTTTCTGATATTTGGAACCTGTAGAAAACAGATTGGTTTTATCCCAGCGAATACTACCGCTTACCATATATTTTCCATCGTATGTATAAGCTGCGTTACTATACACAGACACATAGCGGTTAATCAGTTCACGGATATAAGCAAAATTCTGCTGTCCGAATGATGCATATCCCCATTGTCCACGGAAATTACTCAACGCTCCCGCATCAATCAAGCTATACGTAAGCAACTGAGGGTCATAATTATAAAGCGTACGATCATTATATTCCAGCTTATTTTCCCGTGTTTCAGTACCTAAAATCATAGTTACATCATGTACATCCGCAAATGTTTTATTGAAATCCAACTGCTGACGGAAATTATATGCATGTGTCGTATTGGAAGAAGTGAAAAAGATATTTCCATACGGCAAGGCAAAAGTGGATGTCCCATCATTATTGGAAGTAGAGAATGTATTCACTTTATTACGTACTTCGTAAGAGTCCTTGCTTTTCAGTTGTTCAGTCTTATATTCCGCATATTCATACTGAAAAGAAGCTGTATACTTCAGCCAGTCGGTAAATTTGAATGTCAAACGAGCAAATGTTCGGTTACTGAAATCACGGTTCTTAGTCTGGTTCATCTTTATTTCATCCAAAGGAGTAATATCCAGATTGTACAATCCGTTGTTATGCAGCAAATTCAAATTGTACAAGCTATAACGCTCCTCTTCTGTATTGGTGTAATACGTACCGTCACCATTTACCAGCCCGTTGTACGGCATATAAGTATATCCTGGTGAGAAAAGGTTAAATGACTGCGTAGTACCTTTCCCATAGTTCAAATATGTACCTACATCCAAGGTAAGCCAGGAAGTCATCTTCGTAGAATTCTGCAAATTGATGCCAATGGTTCTATTCTCTGAATACTTATCCTCCAGCTGATTGTTACGATAAGAAACAGACGCATTAAAAGTGTTCTTTTCGGTACCTTTACCAATATTCAGATTATATTGCTGTGAAAAAGGATTACGCTTACCGTATTTTTCTATATCCCGATAATACCGATAACCTTGTGAAGCCAAATTCGTCAGATTACTCTCCATCTGATCACGAGAGATGTGTCCCGCATAATAATTCAAGATATTCCGTATGCCAAGTGAAGAATAAGACATATTATCCAGCACCGTCTGGGCATAGCTTTGTACATTATCCCCACTCAAATGCGGATTCTGTCGGGCCCATTCACGCTCCAGCTCTACCATAGTAGAAGACCCGGCCAGATATTTGTCTGCATACGTGTCGTACGGCTGTACTGTAAGAGTGGCCGAGAAAGAAACATTCAGTTCATCTTTCTTAGCCCGTTTGGTAGTAATCACCACTACTCCATTCGCTGCACGTGCTCCATAAATAGAAGTAGCTGCAGCATCCTTTAAGACAGTGATGCTTTCTATATCTTCCATATTCAAATCGGGCACACTCTCAATCCAGTTTCCATAACCGTCGTTCGTAGTCTTTTCCACAGGAAATCCGTCAATCACATACAACGGAGTAGTCAATCCATTCATGGACGTAACTCCACGAATCTTGCCATCACTGTATCCTGCCACACGTCCTTCGAGCATAGAACCCATATCGCTCAAACGCTGTGTTTCCAATTTCTTGGCATCTACTTTTGAAAATGCCCCTGTGGCACGCTCTTTTGAAATAGTCTGATAACCTGTCACTACTACCTCGTCAAGCAGTTCTGTAGAAGGTTGAAGAGCAATGTAATAATCATTAGTTGCCGTCAGCTTAATGCGTTGAGATGTATATCCCAAATAAGAAGCCTCAATTTCCTTCGTGCCATACGGAAGTGTCAAAGTGAAATGCCCTTGTATATCCGTAATGACCGCTGCAATTGATCCTTTAGGGTCATCATTCACCTGTTTGACATGAGCTGCAGGAAGTGGTTCCTTGTTTTCATCTACTACAATGCCATGAATGGTACGGTTTCTCTGAGCATAAGCTGGAGAGACAGACAAGACCAACATAGCACACAGTAGCAAAAATTCCATTTTGAGCCGAATGTCGTGCAATACGTTTTTTTCCATACTTACATCTTTTTTAGAGGTTATAGACTTATGTCCTCAGACATTTTTACGATTCTCTCATTGCAAAAATGTAAAAAAAAGATATAACTTTAACAATAAAGACGTATCCAAGTTCGACAATTGTTACATTAGGACAACATTTTGTTATAAAAAGGCAGTATCATGCATTCTTATGCATAGACATTACCTTGTTACGGTATTGCTTGGGAGGAACTCCTACCGTGTTCTGGAATATTTTGTAAAACGTACTCATTGAATTAAACCCGACTTCTGCCGCTACAGCCTTAAGGGGAAGATCTGTTTCCGGATCACTCAATAAGCGAATAGCTTCATTAATTCGATAATTATTGATATATTGAGTAAAATTCTGTTGAGTTTGTTCATTGATGACTTGTGACAAATAAGTCCGGTTAGTACCTAATAAATCAGCCACCCGTTCCTTCGTCAAAAAATTCTCTTTATACACCGCATCTTCCTGCATAAGCTTTTCCAGACGCTGAAACAATGAATTCTTCTTCTCATTTGTCAGTGAAGAAGCAGCGTATTTTTCACTCATTGGAGACGATGCAGAAACACTCTCCTGTTGTGCTCGCAGTGAAGTAATGACTTCTCTTAACTGCTGTTCTTTTCGAATAGCTTCCTGATGCTGACAAACGATACGGGTATACAACTGATTTTGCCGTTTATAACGATACCACAAAGCAAACACTACCAGCAAAATAATGACCAAAGTACCCATTAAAGCCTGCTCCTTCTTTTCCTTTTGCAGCAAAGCCAGCTTACCCTTTTTAATCTCATTTGCCTGATGCTCCGTATCATATTTAATACGAAGTTCACTCAAGACTTTTTCTTTATCAGTATTAAAAATACTATCAGTTTCCTGCTGAAGCTTACGTTGCCAGGTCAATGCCTCCACATATTGACCCATATTCTCATAACAAGCCGATAAAGTGGTTATCACTTTATTACGATGAATTTCACAATTTTCCTCCTTAGTAAACGATAAAGCCTGAAAGAGCAAATCTATAGCTTCCTTGTTTCTCCCTTCTTCCGCCAGGGCTTTGGCATATTCATTCAACAACAATACCTTATAGGAGGTCTGATTAATATCATTTAAAGACAATCCCTTTTTATAATATTCTACGGCCTGCTCCCGATTGCCTTTTGCAAACTCAATCATCCCATAAATAGCATATACATTTCCTTGATTATAATATTCATTCTGCTTCATTATAAATTCAGCTTCTTGTATATAAGGTAAAGCCTTATCATATTCATGAAGCAAATAATACATATAAGAAGCATTTAACGCTCCTATAAAAATAAGGTAAGCAGAATTTAATTGATGCCCTAACTCATAAATCTGTAAAGAATAAGTAAGTCCAGTAGGGTCATCTTTCAAATAATAGATACTGGAAATATTACCAAGCAAAATAGCTTCCAGTTCTTGATACTGACATCGATGCGTAGCTTCTATCCCTTCAAAAAAATAATGTAATGCTGAATAGTAATCCCTATGAATATTGCTGGCATAAAGTCCCATTCCATTATATATAGAACATAAAGCAGAATCATTCTTCTCACTTTCGGCCAATAGTTTAGCTTGCCCAAGATGATTTATTGCAGTACTATCTCCCAACATAATATATGCCTGCCCCAATCCAATATGTGCATAAAGAATACCAAACTTATAATCTTGCTTTTCATATCCTATCTTAAACAGTCTTTCCCCATATTCTATGGCTTTATGATAATCGGCCTTATGCAAATAAAGAAAACATAATTCTTTCAAGGCTCTCATATCTTCAGGATTGCGCTTCAATATCTGTTCCTGCTGCTGAATGGCAGGAAGAATCGTTTCTTGTGCAGGAATCCGAACTTGTATTCCAATAATCAAAAAAATAATTAGTATGTATTTTAGTTTCAAATTCATCCAGTTATTCTCTCTCCTAATATAACACTTTTATCACACAAAGACATATTTCAGTTCATTTTGACACCCTACAAATAATTATAAAATCTTTTTGCAGTATTTATCTCTCTGTTTTATTCCATGCAAACTTACAGAAAATCTTTCTTTTTATACCCATATCAGCAGAAAAAATCAAGGCAAATACCCCAATGACTCTTTTACACTTCCCTCTTGAGTTGGATATAAAAACATTTAAGGAACAGAAACAAACGACTTTACCATAAAGATTTTTATTGCAAAAAGAGGAAGTATTCTTTCATCCCCTTTATTTATGTCAAAAAAGAATGCATTTATGTTGGATTTTGTAAATATAAACCGTACTTTTGCTTGCGTAGCTAAAAAGAACATTCAAAAAACTTATAAAATAAGATAACCATGAAAGAAATAGACTGGTCGAATCTGTCTTTCGGATACATGCGGACAGATTACAATGTACGTTGCTACTATCGCGACGGAAAATGGGGAGAACTCGAACTCTGTTCAGAAGAAACATTGAACATTCACATGGCTGCCACTTGTCTGCACTACGGACAGGAGGCTTTCGAAGGACTGAAAGCTTATCGCGGAAAAGATGGTAAAATCCGTATCTTCCGTCCTGAAGCTAATGCAGAACGTCTGCAAAGCACTTGCCGGGGTATCCTGATGCCAGAACTTCCGACTGAAAAATTCTGTGAAGCTGTGAAGAAGGTAGTAAAGGCCAACGAACGCTTCATTCCTCCATACGAAAGTGGTGCTTCTCTTTACATCCGTCCGCTGCTGATTGGTACAGGTGCACAAGTAGGTGTACATCCTGCCAGCGAATACATGTTTGTAGTATTCGTTACTCCGGTAGGCCCGTACTTCAAAGGTGGATTTGCCACTAACCCATACGTAATTATCCGCCAGTACGACCGTGCAGCACCACTTGGAACCGGTACGTTTAAAGTAGGTGGTAACTACGCTGCCAGCCTCCGCGCCAATAAAATGGCACACGATGCAGGGTATGCTAGTGAATTCTATCTGGATGCAAAAGAAAAGAAATACATCGACGAATGTGGTGCAGCCAACTTCTTTGGTATCAAGAACAACACCTACGTTACTCCGCTGTCTACCTCTATCCTGCCCTCTATCACCAACCGCAGCCTGATGCAGCTGGCTGAAGACATGGGAATGAAAGTAGAACGCCGTCCGATTCCGGAAGAAGAACTGACGACCTTCGAAGAAGCAGGAGCTTGCGGTACAGCAGCCGTAATCAGCCCTATCGGCCGAATTGATGACCTGGAAAACCAGAAATCATACGTTATTGCAAAAGACGGCAAACCAGGCCCTATCAGCGAAAAACTATACAACAAGCTGCGTGGTATCCAGTACGGTGACGAAGCTGATCCATACGGATGGGTAACTGTATTAGACTAATAATTATCCTTTTTACCATAAAAAAGTCCGAAGCAAAACACGTTTCGGACTTTTTTTATAATATACAACTTCTGACATAGACTATCTCTTCTCAAACGAACGGAAAAAGCGTAATAACTCTCCATTCGCCCGATTATCGATTTCCGTCTCTCGCATCTCTTCAAATAAATTCAGGGTAGAAGAACATTCCCCACAAATATCAATACCTATGACCCGCTCTTGCCGAAACACAACGGCCAACAACTGCTCCAGTTCTGATAAAGTCAGTGAACCTTGATCCCAGTTGGTTATCGCAGAAGAAGGGTCCAGCACATCCTTGTCGATAGAAATATAGACAGGTTCACTCACATGCTCAGAGGCAAACGCTTTCCAGCCTGCTTCCTGATCCAAAGAAGATTCACTATAAAAATGAATACGGTCGCCATATTCCTTTGGGACTTCCTGCAGCAAACGGTCTGAAGCACCGGCTATAATTACCTTCTTACAATTCGCATTCGTATCAAGCACATCTTTTACCCAGCTTCCACACGACAAGATATGCTCAAACAAAGGAGGCTGCATGTCAGGATGATGATCAAACACCAGTAAAGCAAATGGAGTAGCCAGCTTGTCAGTCCAGAATTTCGTCACATAATGATAGTTTCCTGAATCTATAAAATGAATTCCCTGCGGAGAATAATCTGCTATCATGCGCTGCAAGGCAGAAGCACCTTCTTCATCACAATAACATTCAGTTCCATTCAAATGCTGGCAGTCCAGCCACACAAACTGACAATTCCGGGCAAAAGACTCATAATTGTAGACTCCTGTAAAATTCATCACAACCACCGGCCTCGAATTCCGGCTAAATACTGCTTGAGATTGATGATTCATATACTTTCCTCCCATTCTTCAAAATACGCCTTAAAAACGAGGAAAAGAGACTGAGGGTCAACGTAATAATCTGAGGGGTAAATCCGATAAATTTATATCTTTGCCG
>NZ_QSQT01000041.1:2921-28339 GCF_003437535.1 Phocaeicola plebeius | reverse complement strand
TATACCCTAATAAGCTGCCGGAAAGTGAACGGGTATGCTCCGGAATATGTATTGTGGTATGCAATGCTTTGATATTTGAGAAATCCGCGGTGATACCCTTTGCAAAATCATTAAAACTATATAAATTAAGATAAGCTAAATTCATATTTTTAGGTGAATTTTGCATTAACCTATATGTTGGTTGTTTATAAATTACATAAGTATATCCATTTTGTTTTACAATTATTGATAAGGTTTCTATGGGGATACCATAATAAAATGAAAGCAAATCCAATAATGTATTATTCTTTTCAATAACATTTTCAACTGAATCAAATATATGATATTGAATAACTGCTGTATATGGATTAGTAGTTAAATTGGGTAAGATTGTAAAATCTATATTAGCAATGTTGCTTTCAAAAGGAATGGATTTATTGTCTTCATTGTTTAACCCATATTCTATTAAATGAAAATCGTCCACCAACATGTTACTTGGGAAACTTAGATAAAATGAAGCTTTACTTTGAACACTCATGTCTGTGTATCGGTATTGATAGGTATCTATGATAAAATAGAATACATTACTCTTCGAAGAAACAATAGTTTGTGAAGTAATTAGTTTGGCTCTTGATAAATCAAGCTCAATTTCAGTTCCGTTTATTTGAGCATTTTCTACTATAAGATTCTTTCCGAACAAAAAGTAAGGGATTTTATCATTCCAGAATCTTGATTGTTTTACTAATTCATTAAATGAAACTGTTTTATCTGGGTAAAGATAAATCCTAAATTCTTTTTCTATGTTTATAATAGTAGCATTGAATGTATGTTGTCCATTAGTCGTATCTAAAGTCAACAGAAAATCAATATTTCCTGTAAGCGATTGTTCCATAATTATAATATGATTACATTATAAATATCTTCCTGAGAATTTAATTGTTATTTCACAGCTTCTATCATTTTTAATAGATGTATTACCATTATTAAATTTCGATACACCTTATATATTTTTCGTAGTAAACATAAATATTCCTCCTAAATGAATTAATGCTATAATATATCATTTATATTATGTATATCTTTAACATTACAAACTCTAAATCGCCCTTCAAATAAAATAGTCAAGATCCGATTATTTTCAATTTCCTCTCCACTCCAATAACTATTTGCCTCTTCAATCATTAAATCTTTAGAAAAATTCTCAATATTGTATATCTGCTCATCTACATATACATATTTACCTGATAACAATTCAACCTCAACAAATTGAATAAAATTACACCTATTAAAAAGTTTATCTAACCAGAATTTTGCAGTATCCATATCTTCAGATAAAAATAAACATGTATATCTAGAAGGAAAGTTTTCAAATGACCTTTGTCTAATCTTCTCGAATTCTTCTTCTCTAAACTTCTTAGGGTAATTTATAAAAGTTCTTTTACCACGATTTTGAGTGGATATAATTTGCCCCTCACTCCATTTTTCTTCTTCACTATTAAATGTATGAATATGAAAAAAATGAGGGTTATAATCTACATTTCTTAATATTTCCAGCATTTGTTCTCTATGAATTAAAATTTAATCCAAATATAATAATTCTAAAAATTAGTTCCCAAAGTGATATAAAAAATTCTTTCATCCATATTATTTTGCTACATTTTTCATCAATTATTCCTATATATCTTTCATTTTAGTATCTTCAAAATTAATAAATTCTGAATAGTATATACCCCAATATGCTATTTTCACCACCTACAGTGTATAGTATCGTAACAAACTATAATAATGCACAATAGATTTTTTTTAAATCAAAAATAAACTTCACCACATAAGATAAAAACTAATTAATAATCTACTATAAATAGATATCTTACCAAAAAAATAAAATCACTATCGTTTAATATGTTAGTTCACAAAAGAAATACTTAAAATAAACATCTTAAAATGTCTTATTTACACAAAATACAAACCATTAATAATAGATTCCTTACTTCAAAGTAGCATATATTATTGTATTTTGTTAACTTTGCGAAACTTACATAAGAGAATAACGGCGCTTTAATGATAAATTTACATTAAAGTCGTCTTTATATATAACATATACGTTCGCCGAACGTCCCAATGCGAAAACTGGCACTTTTCAAAACGAGGGGATATTCAGCGCAGGATATGCTATGCCTTGTCATAGCGTGGTCTTGCCTGTTCCTCGTTTAGGTATGCCAGTACCTCGCATTGAAGCAGTGTAAGAGCCACGCTTCTTTTTTGGATACTGGTGAACAGTAAAACATATTGTTTAACTGTTTAATTACAAGTAACATGAAACAGATTAAAGCACACATTGCCGTATCTCTTGATGGATTTATTGCTACTTCAGACAATGAATTAGAATGGCTTCCCAATGAAATTAAATCAATTCTTAATGAACAGTACGCCATAGCTGATTCACTACTTATGGGAGCTAACACCTACCACTATATATTTGATCACTGGGGAGGGTGGCCATATACAAATAAACAAACCTTTGTAGTTTCACATCATAATACCAATATTACGCCTAATTGTAGAGTAAAGTTCTTAGTAAACAAACAATTGGAAGAAATTTATAAATTAAGACATAAAACAAATCTATTAGTAGTTGGTGGCGGCAATTTAATAACTACTTTAATAAAAGCTAAGCTAATAAATTACATAACAATCTATACAGTTCCTAAATTATTAGGAAAAGGCATAAAACTTTTTCATGATATACCAAATTGCGATTTAAAACTTATTACAAGTAACATTTTAAATAGCAATATAATTTGTTCTACTTATCAAACTTACGATTAATATTTTAAAAGTAAAAATTAATAGACAAAGTATTACAGCTATAGTTTTATGAATTTCTAATAGTCTCTCATTAAAAACATTAATATTTATTTGGGAATCCCATAAGAACAACATATATTTGCGTACGATATACATAGTAATACAATGTATTTATAAATAATTATGCTACAAGATAACTTAATAACACAGATGAAGAAAGGAATACTTCCGCTTGTTGTACTTCTAATTATAAGTAAACAAGATAGTTATGGGTACCAAATTTCTTCAGAAATAGAGAAAACTCTTGGATTTGAGGTTGCAGATGGAACTATTTATCCAATCTTAATGAGATTATGTAAAGATGAATTAATTGAGCCATACTGGGTACAGAAAGATAGTGGTATGCCAAGAAAATATTACAAAATAACAGAGATTGGTAGAAAATATATAGTTAATCTTACAGACTATTATCTAAATATTACAAAGCGTATAGGACAATTAATTTAGAATACAAATGAATACAGACTATCAAAACAGCAAGCAATATTTAGGTTATATGCATGAACTAAAGCATAACCTTAATATATTGGATAATGAGACCAAAGACGATATATTAAATGAATTAGCTTCACATATATATGAAAGCATGTGTATGCTGCAAGACAAAAAATTATCAGAAGAAGAACGTTTAGGCAAGGTTTTAAGCCAATTGGGCAACCCAACAAAAATAGCTCAATTATATATATCAGAAGCTCGATTGAAAAAAAATCTGATAAAAGGAAATCCTCTTAAAATTATCAAATACGCAACTCTTTGCATAGTTCGTACTGGAAAATATCTGATTTCTGGGATTTTATACTTATTCAGTATAATCTTTCTCATATTATCAATACTTAAAATTTTTATGCCTAATAGCATTGGATTTTTCTATAACTATGAACAGTTCTTTATCGGATATACTTCTGAGATGGACTCATCAATGAATGATATTCTTGGTTATTGGTTTATTCCTATAAGCCTCATTTTTTCAAGTATTCTGTATTTAACAGGAACAATACTTATAAAAAGAAATATTTTAAAGAAACAATTATGAAAAAAAACTTATTATTGATACTTGCCGTTTGGATATATTCGACAATATCTTATGCACAAGAAATTGATGGGATTTGGCATGGTAATCTAAATTTTAATGGACAAAAATTAGGCCTTATTTTTCATTTGTATAAAGACGAAAATGGAAAGCCTTCTGGAAAAATGGATATACCACAACAAAGTGTTACAGATATGCCCATCAATCTTTCACTACTTACCCAAGATTCTATAAGTTTACATTTACCTGCGATTGGAATGTCATATAATGGCAAACTGGTACAAGATAAAATCAAAGGCTTATTCAAACAGAATGGGGTTTCCATTCCTATGGACTTGGAGCAGGGAGAGATTGACAAACCAAATCGCCCGCAAGAACCATTCCCACCTTTTGATTATCAAACACAAGAGATCTGCTTCACCAATAAAAATGCAAATGCCGTTTTTTCGGGTACTTTGACTTATCCAAAAGAATATTCTAAAGAAAAACGAATACCTGTTGTTTTAATGATAACCGGAAGTGGTCCACAAGACCGTAATGAAGAAATCTTTAAACATAAGCCATTCTTGGTTATTGCCGACTATTTAGCAAAAAATGGAATAGCTTCATTACGTTATGATGACAGAGGTGTAAGTAAATCAACTGGAGAGCGCAGTGGATGTACTTCACAAGATTATGCAGATGATGCAGATAGTGGATTACAATGGTTAAAAGATTGTGGCAAATTTGGCAAAATAGGAGTATTAGGACACAGTGAAGGTGGTTTAATAGCTTTTATGTTAGGAGCTGAAAGTAAAGTCGATTTTATCATAAGTATGGCAGGTCCCGGAATAAAAGGTGATACACTGTTAGCTGAACAACAAAATGCCGCATTAAAGCTTTATGGTCAACCAGCTAATCGAACTGTAGAATCTGTAAGAGCTGAAGTAAGTATGAATCCTAAAGATAGTTGGCTAAACTATTTTATAGATTATGATCCAACTTCTACTATTTCACAAATAAAAATTCCTGTAATGGCAATTAATGGTAGTAATGATATGCAAGTAATATCAACAAGTAACCTTAATGCTATAAAAAAGGAACTAATCAAAAAAAACAAAAAGAATGTGTTTAAAGAATATATAGGCTTGAATCACTTGTTTCAGCATTGTCAAATAAACAATTCTCTTGATTACTATAACATTGAAGAAACTTGTTCAGAAGAGGTTCTTCAAGACATTGTCGATTGGATAAATAAATTATAATTTATACTTAAGTAAAATAATGAAAGAGTGTTTCAATAAAATATTATCAGAAGTAGACTCAATGATAGATGAAATCGATCTATTTGGATATGACATTATTGAAACCTCTCTCTCTATGATATATCGGCTACAAAATATTTTAACCAATTTAAGAATTAAACTACAAACTTATACATTCCCCACTAAGGAAGAAGAAATATTCTTTTTCAAAAATCAAAAACCTGAATTATTAAGCCGCTTACTGTTTTTTCATAAAATTTATCGTATTGAAACCCAATGTCCTACAGGTAGCAATGAAGTAATAAAACTATACATAAATAAAGAGTTAGATAATCTTACATATTTCTTCAATCGCAATTTGGACTTTTACCAATATTACCGTTCTCATTCAACTACCTATGATGAACATTATTTTTTGCGAGGGAAAACAGATATTCGTTTATGTACAGATAGTACTTTATTTGACAAAGATCCTAATTTTTCGACAGGCTATGATTATAAAGTCGCCAAAATACTTTCCAATGAGATGTTACGCATATATCTCAACAAGAAATTACAAAAACTCGATAATGAGAACCATATAGGAAAACAGTACCAAAGCATCAGCACTAAAATACCTATTCGTTTTACAGGGAAAAAAGCAGCATTAATAGAACTTGGCTATGCATTAGTTTCTTCCGGAGATATAAACCACGGAAATATTGAAATTAAAGAGTTCATGAATTATCTTAGCACGATGTTCAATATAGATCTAGGAGGTTACTATGATGCCTATATAGCTATGAAAGAACGTAAAGATCGTACCTCCTATTTAAATAAACTGATAGAAAATCTTTCTAAAAGAATGGATGAGGATGATATAAGATAAGGCCTCATAAATTTTATATGATAAAATACCGTGTTTATACCAACATGGTATTTTTTTATTTGTATTTACTGTACATAGAATTACTCCACTTTATAAGCCAAAATAAAAGAAATAAGCCTTTATTTTATTTTTACCATGATGGTATAAACCATGACTTTTTATCATTCACATATTCCGACTTTTGCAAAAAACAAATTAGTCAGCAATATGAGAACAATAATATTTAAGCAACAAACAAGAACAGAATTTAATTTATATCCTTCTATACTCACATCTTCATTGGATATTATATTGATTAACGAAATCATTATGCATATGATGAATTATATGTTGCAAACGATGCAGTTTTTTGCATATAGCGAAACATAACCTATTGGATGTCCTTCCTAAATTTACATTATATGAAAAAGATAAGTCAGAAACTTAGGAAATTAAGGGATGCAAAGGGTTATTCACAAGAGTATGTTGCTGAAAATATGGGAGTTTCATCATCTACAGTATCCAGAATTGAAACGGACTGTAGTTCAGCAAGAGTAGAGCAATTACAGGCATACTGCGATATTTTAGACATCACTATTGGTGAGCTATTTGCATGTGATGCAAGTGAATCCAAACAAAGGAAGATTTCACTTAGCATTTCCCTTAATGTAGATTCCCAAGAAGACTTGAATAGAATTTATGAAGCATTTAAAATATTAGGTCACCAATAGTAGTAAAGTATGGAAGTAATTACCATTGATAGTGAAGCCTTTCAAAGTCTGAAAGAGCAGCTGAACCGTATTGAGAGTTATATTGAGCGTTCAACTACCCTAAGTAAAGAAATAGATGATGCCCTAGAATTAAGTTCAAAGGATGTGATGGAAGCACTTGCCATATCTGAGTCCACATTATACAGATGGAGAAAGAAAGGCATAATCAGATACAGATATGCTGAATCTGGCGATGTGCGATATTTCTACAATTCGCTTTTTGTGGGAATTAAATGTTATCAGATTAAAGTGCCGGCAATGCCAAAGGAAGAAGCTTTAAGAAGGCTTAGTGAATTCAAGGACAACATAATTCTAAACAGTTACATGAGCAAAGACAGACGAAATGATAAACAAGGAAGAAATACTGGACCGTACTAACAGGGGACTTGATGTTTTCAAATATTATCTTCGGATAGATTTCCGACCGGGAAAAAACTTCAAGAATCCGTTATATGATGATAAAAATGCCTCATGTAACATCTACTTTGACAGACATTCACGCACCTTCAAGATGAAGGACTTTGGTGACGAAAGTTATTCCGGCGATTGTTTCTGGTTCGTTGCCACAATAAAAGGCTGGAATGTCAAATCCGACTTTTCCAATATAGTCAGTCTTATAAACTCAGACTTGAATCTTAATCTTGCACCAAGTACAACAGGAACATACACCACCACTACAGCAAAAACGGCAACAGTATCCAAAGAAAATATTTCTCCAAATATAGCAGTAGAAAAGAATACAAGTTCTTTCAAAGTCGAATCAAAACAATTCACATCTACCGAACTTGGATATTGGCAAAAATATGGCATAAAACTCTCCACATTAAGGCTTTATCATGTAACATCTGTAAAATCATACGAAAGCATAAACAGGAATAATGAGCCATTCAAAATAGAATCATCAGATTTAGATCCCATTTTTGCCTATAACGGAAATGGATATGTAAAACTTTATAGACCATTAAATAACAAAATGCGCTTTCTGTATGGTGGTGAAATGCCTGAAGTATATTGCTTTGGACTGGAACAACTCCCCAACAAAGGAGATATTGTTTTCATAACAGGCGGAGAAAAAGACGTGATGTCACTCTATTCAAAAGGATTTTTTGCTGTCTGCTTCAACAGTGAAACAGCATCTATTCCAACAACCATGATAGAAATGCTTGAAAGGAAATTCAGACACATCATCATTTTATACGATTCTGATGAGACAGGTAAAAGGGAATCTCTACGCCATTACAATGCTTTGTCAGACCATAATGTCATACGTCTGGAACTGCCATTATCAGGAAGTAAAAAGGAAAAAGATATATCGGATTTCTTTGCTCTTGGTAAAAGTGCATCAGATTTACGGGAACTTATCACAAATTCATTGGAAAAACTATATTCTCATACACTCATGTTACTCAAATCATGCGAAATGGACTATAACAATCCACCTGAAATTTCTAAAACTGTTGTATCAGTCAATGATGTACCATTAGGAACATACGATAATCTGTTTTGTATAACCGGAGGTGAAGGCACTGGTAAAAGCAACTTTATTTCAGCCATTATAGCCGGAACATTGATAGATGAAACAACTGATTCTTCTGTTGATACATTAGGATTGGATATTTGCCCAAACTATAATCAAAAAGCAATACTTCATTATGACACAGAACAATCAGAGTATCAGCTCTACAAGAACCTTTCAAAGACTTTAAAACGAGTAGGCATTGATTCTGTTCCGGAAACATATCACACATTTTATCTGGCATCCATGTCCAGGAAAGAAAGGCTACAGATTATAAGGGACAGCATGGACCTGTATTATCACCGCCAGGGAGGAATACACCTTGTCGTTATAGACGGAATAGCAGACCTAATCCGCTCCGCAAATGATGAAACTGAAAGTATAGCCATTGTTGACGAACTGTACAGACTTGCAGGTATATACAAAACATGTATAATATGTGTTCTGCATTTCGTACCCAATGGAATCAAACTTAGAGGACATATTGGTTCAGAACTGCAAAGAAAGGCTGCTGCTATCCTCTCCATTGAGAAAGATGAAAATCCTGCTTACTCAGTTGTAAAAGCTATCAAAGTAAGGGATGGTAGCCCTCTTGATGTTCCCATGTTACTCTTTACATGGGACAAAACAAAGGACATGCACGTCTATGCCGGAGAAAAATCCATCGAAGATAAGGAAAAGCGAAAACGTACAGAACTATCCAATATTACCAAAGAGATATTCAAGTCACGAAAAAAGGTATCTTACAATGACTTGACAGAACTAATAATGGATATGCTTGACGTAAAAGAACGTACAGCCAAAAGCTATATCCGATACATGAAAGAAAACGAAATGTTGTCGCAAGACTCCAATAATTATTACATAACCGGGAATATCAGCCTATGAATAATGATGAAGAAATGGATGTATGGATAAAAGAAATCCTTACCCGCCTTAAAGCCATAGAAACTACATTGAGCAATCTGGAGAAGAGCCAACTGCTGGTTGGTCCGGATACTCTTCTCGATGTAGTGGATGTTTCCAAAATAGTCAAAATTGCCCCCAAGTCCGTTTACCGCTGGGCTTACGAAAGAAAAGTTACTTCGGTAAAGATTGGTGGCAGACGATTATTTTATGCAAAAGATGTTCTTGCACATCAAAAGGAAAGACGATAAGAATATAAGTATTAACGTTTTGCGGAATACGATAATAATTGTAATTTTGCAAACGCTAATAATATCTTCAAACAGTTATTTATTAGAATATTACAACTTTAAAAACAGCATTATGAGCTTTGGATATACAGTAAATAAAGAAAAGAATGGGGTTTTATTAGCATACCTCGCAGAAAGAATTCCTAACATAACCCTTAGGAAGCTATTGAAGCTGGTGTATCTTACAGATGAAAAATTCACTATCGAAAGAGGATTCCCTCTAACCTGGTTCAGTTACTTTGCATGGAAAAAAGGCCCTGTTGCACCTGAAGTATATGATGTAAAGAACGGATCATTTTCAGAGTATGTACAGTGCCATCGTAACAACGAAGACAAATGTGAAGTATCTCCGGTTAGTGGTATTCTTACACAAGAAAAGCTAAACCTCTACAGTCAGTATGAAATGGATATGATTGATAAAATCATTTCTACATACGGATCCATGTCAGCAGATGAGCTTACCGACATTACCCATCTTGATGATACCTTGTGGAGTAAAGTAGTGAATGAAAACAATCTTACTTTTTCAGATTCAGGTCGTTCTGACTGTGAAATTCATCTGAACCGTCTTATTGAAGGTGACGAAGAAAAAGAAGAAGTTTTTGAGGATGCACTGGAATATATGCAGTTCTGTAATGCGACATCGGTATGTTAAGGGCAAAGAATATTATCTACGGTTTTTGCACCTTTACAAATCCTCCCAAAAACAAGTATCTGATTTCCCTCTATAGAAGTGAAAAACTGAACGTTGTTGCCGTATTTCCTACTTCAAGAAAACGTTCCGGTAGCTTATCACCGAAACACGGCAAGAACTACAGAGGACAGGATATTGTATCGTACGTATTTGAAGCCAACAGGTGCATTGGAAAGAAATATGGTTCTGACGAGGATTTCTCTTTTCCACTGGTAACTACCATCCCGTTTGATTATTGTTTTCGAGAAGGTGAACAGGAAAATCTTCTAAAGTCATTTGAGTCTGCCGAGGTTGTAGGAGTTCTCTCGGATGAAGAATACATAAATTTGATTTATGCTTTTTCAAAAAGTCCATTAACTCCACGAAAGTATATACCGATTTTTGAGCAGGTATTAGAAGTATTTTTCTCATCAAATAAAGATCTGTAAATTTAACAGACCTTATTTTAAGAATGTGACAGCTAAAGGATTTTATTTTACTTTTTGGGTTGTCAAAAGCTCTATAAAATAAAAAATATTATTAACTTTGAATACATTTAGAGCGAGTGAGATTTCTGAAGCTTATCTTTAAAGTGAACTTTCATCAGCTTTTGCAAATTGGTGCAAAAGGATAATACTTCTAAAGTAGCAAATATTTAACGATATAATTTCTGAAAGGAAAGATAATATTGTGATAATATTGCTAAGATTAGATAGTAATTTACCGAGTTTATCTGTATTCATGGCTGTTATGGTTATGATTATATTTATAAACAAAGTTAAGGATATTATTCTAAATATCTTAGGGGTGAGGTCTTTAACATGGCCTCTTGTTTACTCATCGAAGGCTACGTAATATTTTACGTTAAACTCCGTTCTTACTCGCTCTATACTTTATATTCTGAGGTATGGTATTTCTATTTGGAGAAGATTTAATTGATACATCATTTTTATGTGGCCATTAGAATGAATTCTCATAAAGAAATATATACTTTCTATATAAACAGATAAGGAATTATTTCTAAATACACAAAAATGAAAGCAAATAAAAGCTGGTTTAAGCTTAAACGATATCCACATATTGGTCTTCCCATATCACCTAATCAAAGAAATGATATTGAAAAATTTATTCATAATAAAATCAAAATATCACATTATGCTTTTTTACCGTTGATTAGAAGGGAACATAGAACATTCAAATATAAACTTTGCCCAGACGGTAAATTTAGAAAGAAAACCAAAATACGTCATATTAGTTATGCTTCACATTTTGATTCATTAATATACTCTTACTATGCTCAACAATTAAGTAAGAAATATGAAATATTTCTGAAAAACAACAATTTAGGAAACAATGTTATTGCATATCGTTCTGTACCAAAAGAACCAAAAGGAAGTAAATGTAATATTGATTTTGCTAAAGAAGCATTCAATTTTATAAAAGAGCAATCTGTACATACCTCTCTATCTGTCATTGTTACAGACATAAATTCTTTTTTTGATAACATAAACCATACATTATTAAAAAGAGCGTGGAAATTCATTTGTGGAGAGATGAGTTTAGGCATTGACGAATATAACATTTTTAAACATGTTACTCGTTTTTCTTATATAAACAATCAGGAATTATTTGAGTTGTTTAAAGACAAAATGATTTGTTCAAAACCCCAAAGTAATAAATACATAGAAAGGAAGGTAAAGAACATGAAGTATTTTCGAAATAAAAATGTTATAGCCTTCTGTAACAAAGATAAAATATCATTTATTCGTTCTAAAGGTCTAATAAGATTAAACCAACCCAATGTTGGTATTCCTCAAGGATTGCCTATCAGCGCAATCCTTGCTAATATTTATATGTATAGGTTTGACTGGCAGCTTTCAAAATATGTTGAATCATTAGGTGGTTTTTATCGTAGATATTCCGATGATATTATGATTGTTTGTCCAAGTTGTAATACTCATGGTTGTATTAATAAATTAAATATAGAAATAAAAAATGTCAAACTAACAATTTCTGAAGATAAGACTAAAATATACCAAGTTTACAAAAACTGTAAGCTTGAAACCTGCGTCAGAAACCAGGAGAAATACTCAAGTATTGAATATTTAGGATTTGCGTTTGATGGTAAGTCTATTAGAATCAAAAATAAAGGAATAAATCATTACTATCTTAAAATGCGCAAAAGTATTGACCGTAAAAAGAAATATGCTATTTACAAAAAAGATAATACGTTAGGACATTTATTTGTTAATCAAATACTTAAAAAATATACTCCTATTGGTAGCAAATGCCATAAAATCCGTAAACGTGATAAGAAAACAAAGAAGTTCTTTTATACAGGTAAAAGGTCTTATGGAAATTACTGGAGTTATATTATTAAATCTGCTGCAATTTGTGAATCAAAAGAAATTTTACATCAATTAAAACGTAACAAACCTATTCTTAAGGCACTGATACTTAAAGCAAAACAGGATATTAATAGTTCTATATCTAAAAGACAATGGTTCGAATATTACAATTATGGTGGTAGAATTTTTACCAGTATCCAAAACAGGAAATAAAGTTTTATTAAATGCCTCTCGGGAATAACGCCCAATATATCAGTTTTCCCGAGAGTATATGGTAAACTAAATCCATTTTATTTTTCTATCTCAATTTCACCTTAACCCCATCATTTCCCTTGTCAATCCGATTATAAACCTCTCCTGAGGTATCAGTCTTAACCACTTGTTCCTTATCACCATCATCCTTATTCTTATTAATAGTAAGACTAATTTTGCGGTCCAGCTCAGAAAGCTCAGATTTCAGTTTTCTCAGCTCACCTTCTTTTTTCCATTCACCTGAAGCTATGGCTTTATACGTTTCAACGTCACGTTTTACTTTTTCAAGCTCACGTTCATGGTTTTCTATTACCTTGGGAATTTTTTCCAAAGCGGACAGAAAGTTCATGCAAGCCAATTTGGGATCATTTGCCAAATGACCGTTATTATGAGTATAGTATATGTTTCCCATACCCTTAACCATAAAACGGTTATCCACAAAATCGAACATATCCTTTTGGGATGCTTCACTCTTTACGACCACCTGAAAGCCATAAATCTCACCTATCTGATGGTATTCACCATTGGTTCTGGCTTTATTAGAAATCTCCTGTAGCTTTGCTGCAAGGACTTTGACATCCTGACTTTCTATTCCATTCAACTTTAAGTCATTAAGCAAATTACCGTCACTATCTTTACGTGCAAGACGGTTAAACTGCTCCATATCTGCTTTAGCTTCATTCGCTTGCCTTGTATGAAAGTCAATAGATTTGTCAATAGTATTCAAACGGAATTTTGCTTCATCACGTTCCTTGGCAAAGCTCTTACGTTCACTTTCAAGTGCCGTAATCTTCTTTTCCAACTTGGCTTTCTCCAACAAATCCGTGTTGCCAGAAAGAATAGCCACATATTCACTGAAGTTAAGTCCATTCTGCTCATCCATTCCTCCTTCATCAATGGTTCTTTTACCCAAGCTGTTAGTCTTTAGCTGATTAATAAATAACTGCTTGTTATGTAACAGATTGAACTTATATGAATCAAGAGACTTCTCTACAGCATATACAATCACATCAACTTTATTGTCAGCATGTTGTTTGGCTACCCAGTTGCCTTTACGAACAGCACGGCCATCACGTTGCTCCAAAGCAGAAGGAACCCAAGGCGTGTCAAGATGATGCACCGCAACCGCACGTTCCTGTGCGTTAACTCCGGTACCCAACATTTCTGTTGAGCCGAACAACACTCTGATAGTTCCTTTATTCATTCCCTCTATCATTGCTTTTTTAGCCTGTTCGGTCTTACATTCCTGAATAAAACGAACCTCTGAGGAAGGGATACCATAATCTTCCACCAGTTTACGTTTGATTTCAGAATATACACTCCATTCTCCAGGCTTATATGTACCAAGATCGGAAAATACGAACTGTGTACCCTTTACAAAATCAAATTTCTTGTAATATTCCGAAATCATTTTAGCACAATGTGAAGCTTTATTGTCCACATGATCCTCGTATGACGGATCTATCATTCGCATATCAAGTGACATCTTTCGTGCATAGTCAGTTGCAATAAGCATCTTTGCATTCTCTTCCTTTTGTGACAATGGCTCTCTGCCCAACAAAGTAGCATCACCTGTACGAGCAAACTCCACCAGTTTTTTTATAAATTCCTCCTGAACAGGTGTAGGTGGAATATTATGAAGAATCTCATTCTTCTCCGGACGGTCTATACCTATATCCTTCGCTGTACGATAGTCGCAGATTTCAGCATAGAAAGCAGCCAGCTCCGGAACTTTGATAAAGTGACGGAATCGTTCTTTCTGCACTATTTCATTAGTTACAGAAAACTCATAGTCAGTAGTTTTCTTCGCAAACACGGCTGCCCAAGCATCAAAACTGTTTATATTCTGCTTTTCAAGCGCCTGAGGTCTTAGATATTTGAACAGCAGATAAAGTTCTGTAAGTGAATTGCTGATAGTTGTACCACTTAGGAAAGTAGCACCAAGATCTTTTCCGGTCCTCTCCTGAATGGTACGGATAGCAAACAGCATATTGAGTGCCCTCAAACTTCCATTCGAGTTTCCAAGTCCGGCTACACGGTCATGACGTGTGTTGAACATCAGATTTTTAAATTTATGGCTTTCATCTACAAACAGATGATCTATACCCATTCGCTTGAAATCCACCACATCATCCTTTCGTGAAGCTATATCGTCTGCAATACTTTTCAATTTAGCTTCAAGATTCATCTTTCTCTTCTCCACACCTTTCAGCATAGCACGTGAAACCTCCTTACCCTGCTCGATAAGAACCTGCAGGTTTTCTTCCACACTGTCAAGTTCCTTCTGAAGAATTGCCTGCTGAATATCCAAAGACTGAGGTATCATTCCAAACTGCTCATGTGTAAGGATAATACAATCCCAGTCATTGTTCTTTATGTCATTAAAGATACGCTGCCTGTTCTGCGGTGTAAAATCATTCTTACCGGGATATAATACTCTGGCATTGGGATAAGCCTTTCTGAAAGTATTTGCAATATCAAATACATTTGCTTTCAATCCGATAATCATAGGCTTGTTTACAATACCAAGACGTTTCATCTCGTATGCAGCACAACACATGATAACAGTCTTTCCTGCTCCCACCTGATGGTCGCATATACCACCATTATTCACCTTCAGCATCCAGATAGCATCTTTCTGACTCTTATACAAATCAGGAAAGCCCAAACCTTTCAAATCAAGCTGCGGAAACTCCTGATGACTTCCATCATAATTAGGACGTACAAAACAGTTAAACAACCTGTTGTATTTTTCTGCCAACCTGTTCTTGAATCCATCCGGCTGCGACTGTAGCCAATCTGTAAATCCATTCCGGATTTCTTCAATCTTTGTATTGGCCAACTGAATGGCTGCACCATCCCTTACCTTGATTTCAGTTTCATTACCATTAAAATCAACAACCGTCTTGCTTTTTGTTATGTCCGGTATCGTATTATGCAAAGCATGTTTCATCAGGTTAATACCGTCATAAGTCTTGAACTCGCCCTTGACGGCATACTTATGATTAATATTACCATTTTTACTGCTGCACTTTACAGAATATTCATCTGCACTTGCTGCAAAGCGCACACTTACGTCTGTTTCAAAAAACTCACACGCAAACTTTTCATAGACCTTTGCAGGAATCCATCTTTCACCGAAATTAAAATCAAGCTCTCCGAAAGATATTGGCGTAGGTACAGCAGCCTTCAATGCTTCAAGACTCTTTTTTGCCTCTTCATTGCCAGGATGATTCTCTAGCCACCATTCCACCTGCTCTGCCTTTTCCACTACATTGCCGGATATGAATCTGTCTGCAATCTCATAACCTCCTTCAAGAGGATTATAATAGATTCGTCCGTCCAAATCAGAAATTATCTCATCTTCCTCCTTATCAGGCAAAAGCGAACATATATAAGGCAAATTCACATCACCGTACTTGTTCAAAGAAGCAGCAAGTCCTTCAAGTGAAGTCGTAACAGTCTTGACTTCATTCACTTGAAACGAAACAGGATGGTCGAAAATATCAGCCTTTATAAACTGTCCTTCACGTGAACGTTCAAGAAAAAGTATCTCAGTAGAACCAGGATCCATTTTCAGCACATCCAGATTCTTTTTTGTATTCAGAAAGCCATAGAAGCCTACAAAATCATCATAAAGCCGGTTCAGTTTACTGCGTTCCTCCTTATCTTCCGTCCTTGTTTCACTCTCATTGTCATACAAACGATGATAGCAATCCCTTAAATCAATGTACTTGCCTAATTTTGTCAATTGACCGATTGGAAGATCAAGCGGATTGAAAGTTGGATTACCAAAGGAAGTATTCGACAGAAATCCCAGCTGTGTACCTTGCCTTACTATAGAACCGTCCTTCAGATGCGAAGACATCATTGTGGTATAAGGTCGTGGAGTAGTATCTATTATCGGTTTCGACTCTACCTTTGGTGGTATAATGTTACGCTTGCCATCATCTATAAGCAATTCAGAAAACAAGTCAAGCTGCACGTTGTTAGTCTGAACTTTCTTTGTTCTGCCTGGCCGGTTGTTACCTTTTATTTGTCCGGCTTTCTGTTTGCCCGTTTGCTTTTTGCCAGCACGTTTCTTTTCGGATGGAGCCGGAGTAACCTTAGGAGTAGAAGCCTTTATTTCCTGATTGAACCGTTCCACTTCTTCAGCCCATGCCTGTATCGCCTTATCCGGAAGATTATAATCTTCATCCTCTACCATAACAGAAATGGGATGATGCTCATCATCAAAGTACACAGTCTGACCGTCCATTTCACGTGGAGACTCTATATCTGTTCTTGCACTTTCATACAGATCAAACAGAGTAAGAACCGGCACACCTACAGGAGCTTTTTCTATTTTCGTACTCTTCTGACGTTCCTCTTCCTCAATCTCTTTCTTATACATATAGGCATAAACGGAAGGATCCATATTCTCCTTTCTCCATTCCCGCAAACTCATTCCCTCCAGTTCTCTACATGCCCGTTCAAGACCTTCATCAAGCCAGTGAGCCTGAGAACCAGACAAAATAGTAATATATCCGTGTTTTGCAGCTTCCTGAAGAATAGCCTCTGTATTTCCATCAACCTTAGCCATAGACTCATAAGCTCTCATAGCATCGCCTATAGCCTTAACAGAAAGTTGAACAGGCTCTTTTATTTCTTCTGCTACAGCATCCACCACTTCAGGAGTATAACGGTTACCGACATATTCTTTCAACTCCTGGATTTCATGAAGCTTGGCCGGTTCAAAATGAATATCACGTTCTATCCTTACACCTCTTACTTCAACTTCCTCAATCTCATGGAGAGAAGCATATCCAAGTTCCCATCCATAGCCCATTGTGGTCAGTGTAAACAAATCTCCAGTTTTCTTATCCGCTTCAAGTACATAACAAGTATATGCACCAAATGGCATGAAATATCTTATATAAGCTACCTTATCACCAATCAGTCCACCATCCGTTTCATACAGGGCAGGAATCTTATCAGCAATCTCCTTCGGCATATAGGTAAAAGCCTGTTTAGCTTCCATTTCACCTTGAAGTTTCTCCACATAGTCATCATCTCCATAGAACAGTCCTTTTGATAACTCATTTGATATATCCCTGTCCAGCTTTAGTTTCAAGTCACTACATATACCTTCAATTCCACCTTCATGGTTATATACCATACATTTCTTACCATAAGGATTAGTCGAAAGTTTTCTTGATGTAGCCACACAATTCTCCATGCTCTCCGTTGCAAACATGGCATTATGAGTAAACAACACCTTATCAGAATTATCAGGATCGGGAACATCAACCGTTTCTATAAACAAGCGTTCCTGTTCGGAAACAATACCTTTACCCGTATTTTTCTGCAAAACAATCAAGTCACTACCAACCTCCGTTCCGGCATTTTCTGTAAACAAATTTTCCGGCAAACGAATAGCAGAAATAAGACTTGAATTATTCATCAGATACTCCCTAACAGGTTTGTTGGACGGTGAATCCAACAAACCCTGTGAAGTAATAAAGGCAAGTATTCCACCTTCCCGAAGAGTATCAAGACCTTTAACAAAGAAATAGTTATGAATGGCACGAGTTGACAAAACCTTTGCCTCCTCCTTTGATTTGGAATATGCACGGTCATATACCACATAATTACCAAAAGGAATATTACTGGAAATACAGTCGAAACGATTCATCAGCTCAGGTGATATTTCCTCAAAACCACGATTGTGCAGAAAGACCTTTCCTGTACTGTTCAATGCTTTCATTATCATTCCCGTGAGCAGATCCTTTTCAAAACAGAATCTTTCCTCTGCATTTTTCCCGAATGAGTTGATAAAAGAACCCATACCGACCGAAGGATCCAAAAAAGTTTCAAACCTGATACCGTTATCGGCAAAACTTGATGCTATGGTATCAGTTACCCTTGTATCAGTATAGAAAGAAGTAAGCACACTTGATTTGATACTATCCATGAGCAGTTTAGCCTGTACCGGATTTGCAGCACCTTCCTTGATTACCTGCTGTAATTCCTGAACCATAGGAAAAAGTTCAAGTTCTGATTTTGCCCATCTGGAACGGTCAGCCAAAGTACTTGCCGGATTCAGGACACACTTCAATCCGCCAAATCCATTATATCTGCCTAGAATCTCCCTTTCCTCCTTACTCGGTATTCTTTTTTCCGCTTCAAGAAGCAATACTGTACGTATAGCCTCAATGTTGTTGCGGAGAACAACCTTCTTGTTATATGACATAGGCTATACATTTTATTTATTGTTCTTGAATTCGAATGATGTAGAACCGTCCTCCTTTAATATCAGTACGGCATTGAACTTCTTGCCGGCTTTGCTAATAAGCCCTTTCAGCGTAGAAGTATGACCTTGAGTGATAAGGCTTCTCACATCCTTATCAGTAAGCATTTTACCACATACCTCCCTGAAAATTCGGAACTCACAACCCTCAGAAGTACATTTGGCAACTTTAGGATAAATCTTTACAGAATTATTTTTGCAAACCGGACAAGTAAGCAGTTCTGTATTATCCTTTGAGACAATTGACGATTCCAAAAGTTCCGTACATATTTGTCCGGTATAATCCTTTATTTCCTGGTTGAATCTGGCTGCATCATTCTCTTCATTCTCAATCTTTGCCAAGGCAAGTTCCCACGTACCCGTCATTTCTGCATTGGCGATTCGCTTATCCTTAACAATATCATAGACTGCCATACCTTTATCAGTAGGAACAAGTGTTTTCTTCTCACGTCTGATATATTCTCTCAGAAGCAGAGTTTCTATAATATTGGCTCTTGTAGCCGGAGTTCCTATACCACAACCGTCCATAGCTTTTCTTACCTCGCCATCCTCAATTTCTCTTCCTGCATTCTCCATTGCAGAAAGAAGAGTCGCTTCAGTAAACAAAGGTTTTGGTTTTGTCTTATGTTCCGTCTCTTTTAATGAAGATATTCTAATGTTTTCACCCTCTTTAAAATCAGGCAAAAATTCAACTTCCTTATCTTCATCCTCTTCTTTTTCATTAAGCACAGCTTTCCACCCTGGATAAGTTACCTTTTCCGCTTTCAGAACAAAATCAACATCAGCGCCATGTAATGTAACAGTCAATACATCCTTTTGTGAAGTTTCAGAAAATGCTTCGAGCATTCTCGCCATTATCATACGGTAAATCTTATCCTCATTGGTACTCAACTGTTCAGGCTTATTGCCTGTAATCAGTAGCGCATGATGGTCAGTTACTTTTGAAGCATCTACAGAACGTCTGTTCAGTTCATGTCTTAGAATCACGGGAACAATATTTTCAAAACTGAAACCATCCTTTGAGAACTCTATCAGTCCACTGATTTCATCAAACACATCATCACCAATATATCTGCTTCCCGTTCTCGGATAAGTTATAAGCTTCTTCTCATACAGACTTTGAGCAAGAGACAGCGTTGTATCCGCTGAAAAGCTGTATTTTCTGTTTGCTTCTTTCTGCAAGGTGGTAAGGTCGTATAAGAGAGGTGGTTCGGTACGGACTGCCTTTCTTTCGACCTTCAACACGGAAAGACAGCCGTGTCCGTCAGTGGTGATGTTATCCGCAAGGATAGCTTTCACTGCGGACTGGGCTGTTTCCCTTCTCTCGAAAGTAGTCTCTGATACAGCTTTCCATAGAATACCATCTTTATCCAGCATCGCTTCAAGTTTCCAATAAGGAACACTCTTAAACTCTTTGTTCTCGATATACCTTCTGCATATAATAGAAAGTGTAGGAGTCTGAACCCTTCCAAGTGAGAATCCGTTTTTACCTGCAGAGATAGACAAGGCACGGCTGGCATTTATGCCAACCAACCAATCAGCTTCACTGCGTGCCTTGCCTGCACTATAAAGATTGTCAAATTCATTGCCCGGGCGAAGTTTTGAAAGCCCTTCCCTTATAGCCTTATCTGTAAGACTGCTTATCCATAATCTTACATAAGGCTTGTCAGAATTAAGATAGGAATAAATATATCTGAAAATGAGTTCACCCTCGCGACCGGCATCAGTAGCCACGATAATCTTTTCAGAACGATTGAAACAATTCTTGATAATCCCAAGCTGCTTGACTGCAGCCGGATCATTGATATACTCTCCGTCCTTTCTTATTTGACGGACAATAAGACGGAACGGTTCAGGAAGCAACGGAAGATCCTCTTTTCTGAATCCCTCCACACCATACTGTTGTGGCATAGCAAGAGTAACGAGGTGACCTATAGCCCAGGTAACAATATAATTGTTTCCTTCCATATATCCGTTCTCACGGCTATTTGCACCAACAATAGCCGCCAGTTCTCTGGCAACTGACGGTTTTTCTGCAATAATACAAGTCATACCCATAGTACTGCAGATTAGATTTTACGACCTTTTTTCTTCTGAACCTCTTTCTTCTGTTTTTCAGTCGGCTCTGACTGTTCCTTTTTCAGAGGTTCCTTTACATGTTTAGTTGCCTCATTTGTCTTGCCTTCATTGTTCACGGCAACCTGAGTCTTGTTTCCTTCAGCAACAGCAACAACTTTCGCTTCACCCTGTTCCTGTTTCCTGTCCGGATTCCATCTGTAAAATCTCGGTCGGTTTTCTTCCTTGTCAAACTTAACGTATGCATTGAAAGGCTGTCCGGCTCTATCAACCATATTCTTGATGTAGAGTGTACGTCCTTCATTAAGTGCTGCCTGCTGTTTTTCTGTAAGTTCCACTCCGCAAATTTTCCGTGAAACACCTTTCTGCTGTTCCTGATTTACATGCTGAGTCACACTCTGCCTTGTAGTATTGTCAAACTTGAATTCAATACCTTTCTTATCGGCATTAATCTGAATCTGAGCATTGAAAGGTTTACCGGCTTTGGAAATCATATTTTCCACTGCAACAGCCTTGCCCATAGCCAAATCTGCCTTCTGTTGTTCGGAAAGCTTAACACCCTTGATTTCATCAGGGACACGCACACGGTCAGCTCTCAAAGCAATCAGTTCATTTGTTTGCGGGTCAACGGATATGAAAGCCTTGAACGGCTCTCCGTTTTTAGGAGTAACGTCAGCCAGTCTTCCAAGATTACCCGTTTCACGGAGCATCTTCTTGTCTTCCTCTGAAAACTCAACACCCATGAAAGGAAAGTCCAACCGCGGCTCTTTTCTGATTGTATGAATAGCTAGTGCAAGATTACCGTCAGTATCTTCACGGAAAGCAAGTCTGGCTTCCGTATAGATAGTCTTATCGCCAAAAGGAACTGCAATAGGCATCAAATTACTCTTTCCCCATCCAAGCATCTTTTCAAGATTGCCAGAAGCCTTCAACTGTTCACGAGTGATACCAATTGCCGTAAGCTCATTCCAGTCAATACGTTCTTCGTTTACCCGCCCAAGCTGTTCTTTTGGAACATAGTCCTCCAGATTCACACGCATCAGTTTCAGCTGTTCTTCATTCTTCTGTGGTTGCTGAAGCATTTCCTGGAGAATCATTACAGAACTTTCCACTTTGTCTGCAACCAGCCTATACAATCCAGTTCTTGAAGGATCATTAAACTGTCTGGTAAAATTCTCCATGAAGTTCTTGAAAATACTGTCATTTTCACTGAATTTCATGAACTGTCCTGAATGTGCATCAAGTGGTTCAACTGTCTGTACCTTACCTTCTGCATCAACTGATGAAACTACTGATAACTTTTTCGATTCCTTATCCTCCAATACAAGGATGTAGTCATTGGTGTTCGTATCCATAATTCTAAATTTAATGGGTTTGAACACCAAATATATAGCTTACTTATGCGGATGACGCAAGTGAGGGAAAAGTGGGGAAAATGGGAGAAAATTGGTAAAATAAAGTTTTCGCAAAATTAAATACCATTAGTTTATAGTAGGTTTTGCCCATAACCAAGTGCCAGTAGGTTGTTTACTAGAGTCAACAAATTCACAGTCTATAACTGACTTAGCAAACTCTACGTTTTTATTTAAAGTATCTATTTCTAGTTCTGATAATCTAAAATTAAAGCTATGTTCAATAATTTCATTTGTATCTGCTACATGAATTTTGGCAACAGCATTATAATCTCCGGCTTTCCAAAATAAAGAGCTTTTATATAAACGGATTAATTCATTATATTCATTTGAGCATTTTATAGCATCAACATCTACATTTGTATTAATTTTTTGGTTTTCAATAAATGTTGTCAGTTTATAAGCTAACTGCTTTCTCTTTTCCAAAAAAGCAACAGATTGAAATCCTATGAATTTCTCAATTAATACATCCTTAAAAGCATTGATAGCTATTGCATTCTGCTGTTTTGCCATAGTTGCATTACCACCAGGTCCTTGAAGTTCATAAAAGGTTTCACTATACCACATCCATTTTAAAGTATGGTGTGCTCCGTCTTTATCTATGAGGACTAGCTCAATATCATCTATCAAAGCATGCTTATCTCTTGCAAGAAATGAAAACCTAAGATTAAAGGCATTACCATTCTTTATATAACCAACTTCAGCCTCACCATCATGATATATTGATATTTTAGGCTTCTTCATCCAATTATATATCCAAGAAATAATCTGTGGTAACCATGCTAAAGCACCTAGAATGGCAACAATGTCAATAAATTTCATAATATTCTACTTTAATTGTTTTCTATAAACTGAATCTAATGTATTTCCATCTTTATCTTTCCAAACAAGCCAACCATTATTACTACTACCGATACAAAAATCAGCTGCAGTACTTGGACTTGAAAATGTTTTATCTGAATCCAATATCAATAAACCATTTTCAACTGAAATATATTCATTTAGCATTTTCTCACGTCTGTCTTTCCACGAAAAAGATGAAACGCAAGAATTAGCAATTATACTACCTTTTAATACCGTAAAACCTGAAGAATTATAAAATCCTTTAGCATTACACCCTCTACCTTTAGTATAAAAAAGATGTTCAACTATAGGTTCTGAAACCTCAAAAATATTACACCCCATAAATGATGTAAGGAATTTAATATCCTCAAAGAATTCATCCATTGCATCACGTTGGTGTTCAGGCATATTGGGTGATTTAGGTGTCTGTTTATTTTCATCTAGAATGAATGAGTTTGATTTTTTTGCTAATGTTATAGCCTTATACTCTAAATATTGAACATCAGCTTTAGTCATATCTTCATCCTTTGAAACAAAAATAAGAGCTTTTTGCCAGAAAACTTTCTTATTATCATGATCTTTTACACGTTCTCTAAAATTTTCCGTTTCACCAATATAAGCTTAAGGCTTTGTTGCTTCATCTTCACCGATTAAAATATAAAAAGCAGGTTTGTGAAGCTTTTCCTGTTCATTTAAATATGTAAGGTTAGAACGTGGTACCACAAACATCTGGCAAATCTTATTGCTAATAAATGAGTACTGTGTATCCTTAGGATCTCCGTCAATAAGGTATGTTGTTACAGTTTTGCCCATAATTCTTATAGTAAAAATCAACGTTTATGTTAAAAAATAGCCATGAGAACTCGACGGCACTGTGGATTTATTCGTGAATCTGAAATGTAAGTCTTGAACTTCTCCGAATACACAGCCTTAGTCATAAGTTCTTTTATAATATCAGGAGAACATACAGTAATCCAATCAATCTCCACTTTTTCAGGATGAACATAGTTTATAGGATCACAGAAGAATTGCAAACAATCATTTTTATCCCGATAATTATCTATAATATTCCACAGCTCCTTATATCTTTCATCTTTTTTCCATTCTGCCAAATACTTACATGCAATAGCATTATTACTTTCTATCCTATTTTTACCATTGTTCAGTCGTTCTTCAAATTCTTCAGGAGAATCAGGAACAGTTTGCGTCTTGTGCATAAACTCAACATATAAAGGAAACCAACATTTTTGGAAAGATGTTTTACCGTACTCTATTAATTTCATTTTATCTACATCTGGTGTAATAGAATACAGCGGTAACATATTAAAATCAGAGATACCTTGAGAAATATAGTGTTCAATATTCTCTATTTTTAAATTACCTTTTGAAATAACCTTACAAAGTTCTTTAACTATATTATTGTATTCATACCTATCCTTTCCATTTTTATCATCCAATAATTTATAAAGAAACTGCATGGCAAATTCTGGAGTTGGACTATGAGAATCAATAACCACATTCAAAAAATTTTCCAGCTCATATCGTTGTTGGTTTATACCCCACATAATATCTACAACTTCATAAAGAGCCGAGACATCAATATCAATTGAAGTACAACGACCTATGATATATATCAAATTTTTCACAGAATCCATTATTGGCTGTGTCTGGTATCTCACAAAAACCTTCTTATGGAGATTATTAATACACTTCGTAATATATTGTTTACCATCTTCGTCTATATCAATACTATAAATTTCGTATTGACGAAAGACTTCTCGAAGTTCCTTTGTTTCTAACCCAAAAATCAAAATTGCTAACATTTGGGAATCCAGTGATTCTATTTTGGTACTGTAAAAGAATTTAGACTCATCATCACATTGATTTTTTGTAGCATAACTGTTTAGAATACCAGATACCGTATTACGACAAATAGCTTTATCATACTTATTAAAATCACTCAACACAAAATTTCTCTGACTAAAAAGTTTCTCTCTCTGATATTTTGCAATAAGAGCAATAATATTGAAGTGATTTAAACTTATGTATATCAATTAAAATGTTGTCAAACAGCG
>NZ_QSQT01000041.1:0-2769 GCF_003437535.1 Phocaeicola plebeius | reverse complement strand
AGCATACCCGTTCACTTTCCGGCAGCTTATTAGGGTATAAAACCATACCTTAAAAGCGTAATTTTTATCCGTTCATCCCCTAAAAGGATGAAAAAATGGATAACCAGACATTAAAATCTCAATTTTTCCGGAGCATATCCGTTCACCTCCGAGAATTGCAGGTTGTAGCACCCTTTTTCCGGAGCATACCCGTTCACTTTAGACGTATGCTTTCAGATTTTCCGGAGTATATCCGTTCAGCCGTGCATGGAATTGTGAGCGTATATCTTCGTTTCCGGAGCATATCCGTTCATTCTTTCCCCGGTTTCAGTTTCCTTTGTGCTGGTAAGCTAACAAGAAACAGCACAGTCATGGCAGGAACAACAAAGGATATGAGTCTGATAAAACAAGTACTCCAGCTCAAGCAGGCCGGAGAATCCAACCGCGGTGTAAGCCGCAAGTTACCGATTGACAAGGAAACCGTCAACGGTTATGTGAATACAGTAAAAGCCAACGGATGGAACATCAGCGACCTCCTTGAGATTGACGATCCCGAGTTGGAACGGATGTTCCATGCTGGTTCTCCGGCATATACGGACAGGAGAATGGAAGAGTTTCTGATCCTGCTACCCAGATACAGGGAACTGCTGGCGGACCCCAAATCCCATGTAAGCCGTCAGGTCCTGTTCGATGAATACCGTGCGACTCATCCCGATGGTTACGGCAAGTCACAGTTCTATTACCATCTGAAGCAGAATCTCGTTGCGAAGAAGGATGTTACGGCCGTACTGGCCAACACCTACAAACCGGGTGAAAAGCTCATGGTGGACTTTGCCGGTGACAAGCTCAGCTATGTGGATGCCGAAACCGGAGAAATTGTCAAGGTGGAGGTGTTTGTCGCCTGCATGCCTTACAGCGACTATACCTATGTGGTATGTGTACCTTCGCAGAAGACGGAGGACTTTCTGTATGCCATAAGGATGTGTCTGGAACATCTGGGCGGTGTACCTTCCATACTGACTCCTGACAACCTCAAATCGGCTGTAATCAGCAATGACCGGCATGAGCCGAAGCTGAACAAGGCTCTTGAGGACATGGGCAACTACTACCATTTCGTGGTACTGCCATGCGACCCGGCATCGCCGACACAGAAGGCTCTGGTAGAGGACTCCGTAAGGATTACATATAACCGTGTCTATGCCAGATTGCGTAACCGTACCTTCCATTCACTCCTGGAACTGAACCGTGCCGTATGGGAGCTGATGGAAAGGCACAACCAGACCCGTATGCAGAAGCGTCCCTACAGCCGTGAGGAGCGTTTTCATGCCATGGAGAAGGAGCTGCTGAAACCCTTGAAACCGGAACCCTATGAGATGCGCCTGTATGCCGATCTGAAAGTACAGGCAAACTGCCATGTGGAGCTGAGACAGGACAAGGTGACCCATTTTTACTCCGTCCCCTATATCCATGTAGGAAAACAGGCAAGAGTAGTCTTTACGCGTTCATGGGTCAAGGTCTATGTGGAGCAGAAACTGGTGGCCTCACATATCCGCAGCCATACATACGGCTATACCACAGTCAGGGAACATCTCGCATCCAGCTGCAGGGTGATTATGGAGCGTTCGGCAGCCTATTATGTGGAGAAAGCAAAAGATATATCACCTGACTGCCATGAATATGTAAAAAGAATCTTTGACCCCAAACGTACCGCACAGCCTGAAGAGGTGTATTACAAGCTGTGCAACTCCATAGTCAGCCTCAGAAGGAAGTATGACCTTGCCACGTTTGACCTTACCTGCCGTCAGTGCATGGAGTACGGTATTTACTCCTACAGCAAGTTTGAAGCCATACTCAGACGTAACGGCATGAATGCATCCGCAGACGAGACGGTAATCTTCCATGCGCCTACACCGTCAAACCACGGGAACATGCGCGGAAAAGACTATTTTACAGGAAATGACATAAACCAACAACAATAAATGATTATGAGCAACGAAACAGAAAGAACACTGCACGAGCTGAAGCTTCCGGGAATGGCAAGCTGCTGGAGCTCTCTGGAAGAAACACATCAGTTGGACAAGCTTACCCTGCGTGAAGGCATGCAGATCATGCTCCAGTACGAACGTGACACGAGAGGGAACAACCGCATCCAGCGTCTTATAAAGAATGCCGGCTTCCGTCTGAGAGCCTCGATGGAAGAACTTGAAACGGACACGGCAAGGGGCATACAGGCCTGCTCTGCAGCCGACCTTGCAACCGGAAATTACATCACGGGCGGAATGACGGTCATCATTACCGGACCGGCAGGAACCGGGAAGTCCTACTTTGCCTGTGCCCTGGGTGACAGGGCATGCAGGAACGGCCGGAAGGTACTGTACTTCACGATGAACATGCTCATCGAGAACCTGAAGCTTGCACATCTGGAAGGACGGGAAACAAACTTCTTCCGGAAGCTGAACGCACATGACCTGCTGATTATCGATGACTTTGGGATGGTCAAGCTGGACGGCCAGATACAGCATGACTTTGAACAGATCATAGATGACCGGTACAACCGGAAGGCACTCATCCTGGCCAGCCAGCTTCCCGTTGCAGACTGGTATGATGTGTTCCAAAGCGAGCTCATTGCGGAAGCCTGTCTGGACAGAATCGTGCATAAGGCAATAAAATTTGACCTTAAAGGAGAGAGCCTAAGAAAGAAGTATTAACTTTGCCAACAACACTGAATACTAACTGGGGACTGAACGGATATCACCGGAAATGCTGAACGGGTATCCGCCGGAATATGCA
>NZ_QSQT01000040.1 GCF_003437535.1 Phocaeicola plebeius | reverse complement strand
TTGTCAGGAATTAATCTTCAAACTGACAACTATTTTCAGTACACTTCAAACGCCAAAGCGTTTTGTTTGAAACGCAAGTTCGTTTTACTTCAAACGCCAAAGCGTTTCATATCGAATGCACTTGCGTTTTTTTAAAACGTACTTGCGTTCTGCTGGTGCGAAAATAAACCTCGTATTTCGGGCTCGTTTTGTTTGAAAAATTGATATTTTTGGAAGAACGAATTCTAAAAATTACGATATCTATGGGAAAAATAAGTCAGTTTGTAAAGGTGGGGCCTTGCTTTTAACGATGGCAGGATGTTCTTCACCGAATTCCGGGGGAAAGGATGCGGAGATGGACCGCTTTATCAGTGACCTGATGGGAAGGATGACCTTGCAGGAAAAGTTAGGACAGTTGAATCTGCCGGCTGGGAATGACCTGGTGTCGGGAGCGGTGAAGAACAGCAAGATGGCAGAAGCTATCCGGGCTGGAGAGGTCGGCGGCTTTTTCAATGTGAAGGGAGTGGATAAGATTTACCAGATGCAGCGTATGGCGGTGGAGGAAACTCGTCTGGGAATTCCTTTGATAGTGGGTGCTGATGTGATTCACGGGTACGAGACCATCTTCCCGATTCCGTTGGCCCTGTCTTGTAGCTGGGATACGGCGGCAGTAACGCGTATGGCACGCATTTCTGCCACGGAAGCCAGTGCCGATGGAATCAGCTGGACATTCAGTCCGATGGTAGACATCTGTCGGGATGCCCGCTGGGGACGTATTGCAGAAGGAAGTGGAGAAGACCCATACCTCGGTGCGCTGATGGCCGGAGCGTATGTGCGCGGTTATCAGGGTGACGGCATGAAGCAGAACAATGAAATCATGGCTTGTGTGAAGCACTTTGCGCTGTATGGAGCTTCGGAATCGGGACGTGATTATAATTCGGTGGATATGAGTCGTAATCTGATGTATAATGTGTACCTGGCTCCTTACAAGGGTGCGGTGGAAGCCGGAGTGGGCTCGGTGATGAGCTCGTTCAATACCATCAACGGGGTGCCTGCTACAGCCGACAAATGGCTGCTGACGGATTTGCTCCGCAATGAGTGGGGATTCACGGGTTTTGTGGTGACCGACTACAATTCAATTGGTGAGATGAAGGCTCATGGGGTGGCCGACTTGAAGGAGGCTTCTGCACGGGCGTTGAATGCGGGAACGGACATGGATATGGTGGCACATGGTTTCTTGCATACGCTGGAAGCTTCACTGAAGGAGAAGGCCGTGACGCAGGAGCGGATTGACGAGGCCTGCCGTCGGGTACTGGAAGCCAAGTATAAGTTAGGATTGTTTGAGAATCCTTATAAGTATTGTGATACGCTTCGAGGTCGCAAGGAACTGTTTACGGAGGCGAATCGTAAAGCGGCACGTGAGATTGCGGCCGAAACGTTTGTATTGTTGAAGAACGATGGTAAGTTGTTGCCTTTGCAGAAAAAGGGACGCATTGCATTAATTGGGCCGATGGCCGATGCGCAGAACAATATGTGCGGCACGTGGAACATGGATTGTCAGACAGACCGTCATGTGACGATGTACGAAGCTTTCCGTCGTGCGGTAGGTGATAAGGCTACGGTTTCTTATGCCAAAGGAAGTAACGTGTATTATAGTGAGCATATAGAGAAAGGGGCGGTCGAACCTCGTCCGCTGACACGTGGTGATGACCGTCAGTTGCGGGCTGAGGCTTTGCGCGTGGCGGCTTCGGCCGATGTGATTGTGGCTGCATTAGGTGAGAGTGCCGAGATGAGTGGAGAGTCTTCTTCTCGTACGGATATTCAGATTCCGGATGCACAGAAAGATTTGTTGAAGGCACTGGTAGCTACCGGAAAGCCGGTGATACTGGCTTTGTTTACTGGTCGTCCGCTAGATTTGTGCTGGGAGTCTGAGCATGTACCGGCTATCCTGAACGTGTGGTTTGCCGGCAGTGAAGCGGGCGATGCCATTGCCGATGTGATGTTTGGTGACATGTCTCCTTCAGGTAAGCTGACCACGAGCTTCCCGCGTGCGGTGGGACAGTTGCCGCTTTATTATAATCACCTGAACACGGGTCGTCCGGATACGGATGATACCACTTTTAACCGTTATGGCAGCAATTACATCGACCAGAGCAATGAACCGCTATATCCTTTTGGCTATGGTTTGAGTTATACCACTTTCCGCTACGGTAATTTGCAGTTGAGTGCCGAGCGTATGGCCAAGGGCGGTCAGTTGAAGGTAACCGTGCCTGTAACCAATTCCGGCGAGTGTGACGGAGTAGAGATTGTGCAGCTGTACCTTCACGATGTGTATGCAGAAATCTCCCGTCCGGTGAAGGAGCTGAAAGCTTTCCGTCGTGTGGCCCTTAAAAAGGGAGAGACGCAGAATGTGGAATTTGTGCTCGACGAGGATGATTTGAAGTATTATAACTCTCGTCTGGAATATGGATATGAACCGGGAGAATTTGAGGTGATGGTAGGTCCGGACAGTCGGAATGTGCAGCACGCGACTTTTGTGGCTGAATAGCAGTCAGGTCATATAAAACAAAAAATGGTCCGCCTTTGTGAGAAGATTCAGAGGCGGACCATTTTTGTGTTATTCAAGTTGGACATTGCGTACATGTACGTCTGTGCAGTGTAAGAATACCGAAGCCGATTCCCGGAATTTCTCGACCGATTCTGTGGTAAGAAACTCCCGTCGCTTGTTCTTGGAACAGCGTGCGTCCATGTCCGGATGACGCAACAGATAGTCTTTCAGGCTTTCGCTGACATACTCGCCTTGCGTTACCAGTCGGATGTGCGAGGGGGTGTACTGCCGTATCTTTTGCAGAAGCAGGGGATAGTGCGTACAGCCTAAAATCAGGGTGTCGATATCCGGATCTTTCTGCAGGATGGTATCAATGTATTTCTTGACGAAATAGTCGGCTCCGTCACCGTCGTATTCCTTGTTCTCTACCAGTGGCACCCACATGGGGCAGGCCATTCCTGTGACCTGAATGTCTGGAAAAATCTTTTTAATCTCCAGCGGATAGGATTCGGAGCGTACGGTGCCGGCTGTGGCCAGCAGGCCTACGTGCCCGTTGCGGGTGATTTCACCGATGCATTCCACGGTGGGGCGTATTACTCCCAATACGCGGCGGGTCGGATCCATGTGAGGAAGGTCGTTCTGCTGGATGCTGCGGAGCGCTTTGGCGGAAGCCGTATTGCAGGCCAGGATGACCAGCGGGCAGCCCAGCTCAAACAATTTCTTGACAGCCTGCAGGGTGAAGTCGTAGACCACTTCGAACGAACGTGTGCCGTATGGAGCACGGGCATTATCTCCCAAGTACAGGTAATCGTACTGTGGCAGTCGTTCGATGAATTTTCCTAAGATGGTAAGACCTCCGTATCCGGAATCGAATACTCCGATAGGGCCGGTGTGAGGGGCAGATAGAGGGTACATGGGAAAACGGTTGAAAGGTTTGAAAAGAAAAATGTCATTCAGAGAAATCTTTTGTGTGTTTCTCTGAATGACATGTAGTCAGTACGACAAAGAGTTTCTTTAATTACTGTGCAGGAGTTGCTGCAGGTGCTGCTGGAGTAGCAGGAACTGCTGTCAGGCTGATGCCCAATTTAGTCTTGATGTCGTTTGTAATATCTTTTGACTGAGCTTCGTCAATGTAAGGAATATCAGTACGGTTCAGGTCGAATACGTAAGTATAAGCACCTGCTTTACCTACAGCCTGTACGGCATCTTCCAGTTTTTTGTAAATCGGTTCCATCATGTCAGCGTATGCTTTCTGCAACTGCTGCTGAGCATCCTGCTGGAACTGCATACCTTTTTCACTCAGTTCCTGCAATTCTTTCTGGCGGCGTTCCTGAATGTTCTGCGGCAGGTTCTTCTGTTCCTGCTGGTATTCTGCATATTTCTTGTTGAATTCGTCAGAAGCACGTTTGATTTCGTCCTCATATTGTTTCTGCATAGTCTGGATGTCTGTCTGTGCCTTTGCGTATTCCGGCATTACTGGGATGATATCCATTGATTTAAAGTGCGCAAATTTTTGTGCGAATACACTCATCGGTGCGATGAGTAAAAGTAAAAAAGCAATTTTCTTCAACATAATCTCAAGTTTCTATTTGTTATTAATTAATTCGATGTATAAAACAGGGCTTATTATCACCCGGTTGCAAATGTATAAAATTAATTTGAATATCCTAGTTTTGCAAGAACCTCATTGCTTATATCAATGCGTGGAGAAGCAAAAATCATGCTCTGTGCCGAGGCACGGTCTATTACGGCATCGTATCCGCGCTGGGTAGCAATTTCTTTCACTGCATTGTAGATGGCATCCTGAATCGGAGAAATCAGCTCCTGGCGTTTCTTCATCAGTTCACCTTCCGGTCCGAAATATTGCTTGCGGAGCTCTGCCGCTTCTTTCTCTTTGGCTACGATAGCTTCCTCTTTGCTGGTTTTCTGAGTAGCAGAAAGCGTGTTGGCGCTTTTCTGGTAATCTTCGTACAGCTTCTTCGCTTCATTGGCTTTGGCCTCAATCTGGCTTTGCCATTGCTTTGACAGTGACTCCATCTGTTGGTTGGCCTGTTGATAAGAAGGTATCTGCTTGAGGATATACTCCATATCTATCAGGGCGAATTTCTGTGCTGAGGCCATGCCTACGGCGGCCACTAACAGCATAACGGATAAAATGAGTCTCTTCATAATCATTGGTTTTTAAGTGTTAGAATTCTTGTCCGATGATAAAGTGGAACTGGCTTCCGCTGTATTGCATTGAACCGTCAATCTTGTCGAAACCGTAAGCCCAGTCAATACCCATCATACCAATCATCGGCAGGAAGATACGTACACCGAATCCGGCAGAACGTTTCAACTGGAAGGGGTTAAAGTCGGTCACGTTGTTCCATGCGTTACCTGCTTCCACGAAGCCCAGTGCATAGATACTGGTAGAGTTTTCCAGCATCAGCGGGTAGCGGAGCTCGGCACCCAGACGGATGTAAGCATAACCTTCACTTCCGTACGGAGTCAATGAACCGTTTTCATATCCACGAAGGGCGATGGTTTCGGATGCGTAGTTATAACTGTAACCAGTCATACCGTCACCTCCCACGTAGAAGGTTTCAAACGGTGAACGTTTGTATTTGTTGAAGTGACCGAGGATACCGAATTCTGTACGGGTCATGATAACCGGACATTTCTGGATATCCATCAAGGCTGTATAAGTCTTGGCTTTGAATTTCCACTTGTGGTATTCAATCCACTTGTACATGCTGGCAGCATCGTGGTAGTTGTCTTTACCGTAAGTAGAGTAGTCCTTCTTGCTGAACAGAGAGTACGGCGGAGTAATCTGCAAAGAAGCCGAGAATTCTGAACCGTAACGCGGGAAAATCGGGTTATCCGTAGAGTTACGTGACAAGGTCAGGTTCAAGCTCAGGTTATTACAGTTACCGGTGTTCATGTACTGTCCGTTGTTCAGTTTGATATAGAGGTAACTCCAGTCTTTCAGCATGAATCGCTGGTAAGACAATTCAGCCGACAAGGTAAAGTAGTCATCCGGCCAGCGCAGACGTTTACCCCATCCTACAGATACACCGAACATCTTGATTGACTTGTCAGGGTCGTAGTAAGATTCGTAGTTGTCATAATAGTTTCCATAACCTCCGTAGTATCCGTATCCGCTCAACATGTTGTAATAGTTGTTCATGTAAGCAGAGTTGTAATACTGACTGCTCACGTCGGTCTGGATAGAGTAGAAGGCCGAAACAGAGAATGAGTTCGGGCGCTTGCCGCCAAACCATGGATCGAAGAACGATACACTGTATGACTGATAGTAGCGTCCGTTGGTCTGCCCACTGATGGTCAGTGTCTGTCCGTCACCTTGTGGCAGGATACCGCGGTAGTTGTCGTTTTTGCGGAACAAGTTCGCAAATGAGAAGTTGGTGAACTTCAAACTCAGCTTACCGATGATACCAGTCTGTCCCCAACCAGCAGAGAATTCCACCTGGTCGTTGGCTTTTGATTCCAGTCCCCAGTTGATGTCGACTGTACCGTCCTGGAAGTTCGGCTGTACATCCGGTTTGATATTTTCAGGGTTGAAGTGTCCCATCTGTGCAATTTCACGGTAAGAACGTTCCAGTGCTTCCTTACTGAAGAGGTCGCCCGGACGTGTACGCAACTCACGACGTACGATGTTTTCATACAGACGGTCATTACCGTTGATGCGTACGTGGCTGATACTGGCCTGCGGACCTTCGGTGATACGCATTTCCAGGTCGATAGAGTCACCGTCAATGTTTACTTCCACCGGATCGAGGCGGTAGAACACATATCCACGGTTATAGTAGTTGTTACCGATTGCATCTTCATCATTAGAGATACGGTCGTTCAGCAACTTCTGGTTATATACATCACCGCGTTTCATGCGGAGCTGTTCGTTCAATAGGTCAGAAGGATATACCGTGTTACCTACCCAGGTGATGTCACGAAGGTAATATTTCTGTCCTTCGTAGATTTTCATGTAGACATCTACCGTTTTTTCATCGTATGGCGATACACTGTCTACTACAATCTGTGCGTCACGGTAACCCAGCTCGTTATATTTATCGATGATTTTCTGCTTGTCTTCTTCGTAACGTTCATTGATGAACTTCTTGGCACGGAAAAGGTTAATCAGCTTACCTTTTTCGTTGGTCTTCTTCATGACACGCTTCAACTTCTTGTCAGTTAGTACCTCGTTTCCGTCAATGGTAATCTGGTGGACTTTGACTTTAGCTTTCTTGTCAATGTTCACATCTACATATACCTGCTCCTTGTTTTCCGGGTCTTCGCGTTCAATGATGTTTACTTCCGCATTCTTGAAACCTTTTTCGTCAAAATGCTTCTTGATCAAAATCTTGGCACGGTCAATCAAGTTCGGTGTAACCTGAGTACCTTTTGCCATACCCAGTTTAGCCTGCAAATCCTCACGTTCACTCTTCTTCACACCGTGAATCACGATGTCGGTAATACGCGGACGCTGTGTCAGCTGGATAGACAGGTAGATTTTATTATCTACAATCTTATCCGCAGTGATTTTCACGTCAGAGAACAAGCCATGACGCCAGTATCTTTTTACGGCCGAGGTGATGTCATCTCCCGGTACGGTGATAGTTTGTCCGACAGCCAAGCCGGAAATACCTATCAGGACATAATCCTCATAGTTCTTTACTCCGCTGACCTTGATGTCGGCGATTTCATATTTTTTAGGTGTTCCGTTGTAAAGGATAACTGGCTTATCGCTTTGTTCAGTTGTATTATTGTCCTGTGCATATCCCCCCATTGGAGCAGACGAAAGACATGCAGCAATCAATAGGATAAGTGAAAAACGGTTTTGCATTGTTCTTTGTTAAATTTGTTCACTGGTTTTGCCGAATCGGCGTTCTCTTTTTTGAAAGTCACAAATAGCCTTACACAATTCTTCGGCCTTGAAGTCCGGCCAGAAAGTGTCACAGAAATACAGTTCCGCGTAGGCGCACTGCCAGAGCAGGTAGTTGCTCAGACGGATTTCACCGCCTGTTCTGATTAACAAGTCCGGGTCGGGCATATAATGAGTAGCCAGGTATCGATCGATGGTCTGGTCTGTAATTTCTTCGGGAGAAAGGCTTCCTTCCTTCACTTCACGGGCAATTTTTTTGACAGCCTCCGTGATTTCCCATTTAGAAGAATAGCTTAATGCTAATGTCAGACACATTCCCGTGTTCTTTGATGTACGTTCAATACACTTGTTCAGTCGTGCAAGTACGTTTTCCGGCAATTTTTCTGTTTCACCGATGATGCGGAAGCTGATGTTGTTCTTCATGAAGGTTTCTTCTTCAATGGAGTCCATAAGCAAACTCATCAAAGCGGCTACTTCGTCTACCGGACGGTTCCAGTTTTCAGTAGAGAATGTATAAAGAGTCAGATATTTCACGCCTAGCCGTGCGGCTTCTTCCGCAATGACATGTACGGTCTCAGCGCCAGCCTGGTGTCCGAAAGTACGGGCGTGTCCCTGCTGTTTGGCCCAGCGTCCGTTACCATCCATAATGATGGCTATGTGTGCCGGTATCCGATTTTTGTCTATTTGGTCTTTATATAGCATGGCTTGTTGTTTTTCAGGGTTCTTAGATTACCATTTAGGAGTAAATCCCAACCGATTGATGCGTCCTCTGCAGATACTTCCATCTTCCCACACAATCCAGATAAAATTACCTCTGGATGTTTCGCTCTCCAATTTCGGAGTTACGGCACATGAGTAATTTTTGCTATGTGCGGTATAAAGTTCACTGAATTCTGCAGGGAAGGCCATACATTCCGTTACAGGTCTCCAGCAAAGTCCGTTGTCGGTAGAGCAATAGAACTGGCTGAAAGGCTTGATTTCTCCGTAACCACCACCGAAAGCATACAACTTTCCGTCATAGTAAATCATGGTGACATTTTCCAAATTAGGAAGCGGCAGGTTCTGCATTCTTTTTTCCCATTTGTTGTCACTTGATATACGATTGAATACCAATGCTGCCGTATCATTAGCAGTAGTACTATTGCAGAGTGCTATTGTTGTGGTAATATCGCTGTTGTAAGACGCAGTAGTTGTATTGGAGAAGAAAGGTTTACCTGCCGGGAACAGTGTGAATGGGTTGGCATCTTCTGTCCATGTATTTTCTTTATATATACCACTTTTTCTACCTTTTTCCCCCTCTTTTACAGCGTAAAGTTCACTTTTTATGTCATTTCCTCCTATCAGCATTTCAAATGTTTCTCTGCCTACAGAAGTAATTTCATTGCTATTTACATCCAGTTTGTAAAGTTGCTTATTAGTTCCTGCCAGGAAATAGATGTATTCTGCACATGCAGTGGCAGAATAAGTATCGATGTCTGCAGGTACATTTTTTGTAACTGCTACCCAAGATGTAGGATTGTCATTTGAAACATCTGAGTATTCAATATGAGTACCGTTTCCATTCTTTCCGAATACATATACCTTTCCGTTGGCATATACAGCTTTCTGTTCACTTAAATTTCCGGCATTGAATAGTTGGGTATCAAATTTCTTCCATGAAATTGTGTCCGGTTCCTGCTTATGTACGTTAATGGTAATTGTATAAGGTTTTCCTTCTACACCACTATATGCATACACTTTAAATTCCACCGGGTCAGTAAAATCGATAGAGTCAGTTGATGTCCAGATGGTATCACGTTCGGAGCCTTTGGGTTTGTAGGCTAGCATTCCCGCATCATATGTGATACTGGTAATAACCTTATCTATGTAGGTTCCTACGGGGAGTGAGTCTTTATTTGTGATGGTTCTATTGATTTGGTCAATGGTGAATGGATAGTTAGAACAATCAAGTGTATCTACATAAGGACTATCTAAACCATTTTTATCTTTTCCTACACGGTCAATGTGCAATGTTCCCAGTGAAAATCCTGTAATACTGGTTTCTGAGGTATACGTAATCTGTTCTACATCATTGTCCAAACACGATGTCATTATAGATGTTGCAGCAAAGAGTACTGCAATCAATGGCAAAAACTTTATTTTCATCTGCAAATGAGTTCTTTTAATTACAAGTTGCAAAAGTAGAAAGTTTTTCCTCGATTCCTCGCTTTTAGGGGAAGTTTTATATAAAATTATATTGTTATCTCCTCTTTATCAAGCTCTGTTGCATATTGTCCTGTTTTGTTAAAGGGCACAAGTATGTGCAAAAAGTCGCTTTTTCAGCATATAATAAGAACTTTTTAGGGGTAAAAATTGTTTATGTCCTCTTTGTATATCGATATTGTCCTGTATAAAACGGTTTTATGCAATTTGTTTCCTGAAAGAACGGATAATTTTGTAGTCCAATAAAAACGAATAAACAATTATGTACAGACAATTAATTTCTAATTCATGGAAAGCATGCCTTCTTTTAGTAGTATGTGTATTCTTTTTCGGTATGACAGTGCAAGCAGGTAATGATTTATACTCTCCTAATAAGAAAATAGGAGTGAGCTGGGATAATCCGGCGAAAGGATTGCGTGTGATTTATAAAAAAGGAGATGCTTCGGTTCCGGTAGTTCAGTTAAAGAATATAGGACTTCAACTTCAGCCTACATCCGGAGACGAATTTGATTATGTGTCTTCTTCCGCCGTGACTCCTATACGTGAGGATTATACCATGATAACGGGTAAACACCGTCATTGCACGAATGAAGGATATCAGCAGGTATTTCATTTCAAGAACGCTCAGAACGTATCGCTGGATTTGGAACTTCGGGTATATGATGACGGTATAGCTTTTCGTTATGTGTTTCCTCAGTCGGCAAAAGAGATATGTGTGACCGATGAAACCACAGCTTTTGTCTTTCAGGAAGGAATTACCCGATGGACACAGAAACTGAATCAGGCCTATGAAGACTTCTATCTGAAAAATAAAGGACGTGTGCAGGGATATACTGCAGCACAATGGGGATTCCCGGCATTGTTTGAAGTGGCAGATTCTGTATTTACCCTTATCTCAGAAGCGAATGTAGCGAAAGGTAATTGTGGTTCATGGCTGAACAATGCCTCCAGTGCATCGAGCTACAAAGTGGAGATGGCAGAACCGACCAACGTTTCCGGCAGATGGTGTTCACCTTGGCGCGTGGCCATTATCGGTTCTTTGGCTGATGTGGTAGAGTCTACCTTGGTGACAGATGTCAGTGAACCATGTCGTATGAGCGATGTTTCCTGGATTAAGCCGGGAGTCGTTTCATGGATTTACTGGGCTTACAATCACGGTTCAAGAGATTATCAGCTGATAAAGAAGTATATTGATTTTGCAGCAGATTTTCACCTTCCTTATATGCTGATTGATGCGGAATGGGATGAAATGGGGAACGGCGGCAATGTGGAAGATGCCTTGGCTTATGCAAAACAGAAGAATATTGCTCCTTTGTTATGGTATAATTCTTCCACCGCGTGGTGTTCGTTCGGTCCTTTGTACCGTTTGAACAAGCCGGACATGCGCCAGAAAGAATTTGCCTGGCTTGAGTCCATGGGTGTGAAAGGAATAAAAGTAGATTTCTTTAGCCAGGACAGTATATCTACGATGAATTATTTTGTGGACATTCTGGAGGATGCGGCTAAATATCATTTGATGGTAAACTTTCATGGAGCTCCTATTCCGCGAGGTTGGCAGCGCACCTATCCTCACATGATGTCGGTGGAAGGAGTATATGGAGCAGAATGGTATAATAATAAGGAGACACTGACCGACAGTGCGGCATGGCATAATTGTACGTTGCCTTTTACGCGTAATGTAGTGGGCCCGATGGACTATACTCCTTGTACTTTTACAGACTCTCAGCATCCACATATCACTTCGAACGGGCATGAACTGGCTCTGCTGGTTGCGTTTGAATCTGCCTTGCAGCATTTGGCCGACCGCCCCGAAGGATACCATGCCCAACCAGCTGAAATACGTTCGTTTATCTCTTCGCTTCCCACCGTTTGGGACGATACGAAATTGCTGAGCGGTTATCCTTCCAGCTATGTGGTGCTTGCCCGGAAGAGTGGTGCTTGCTGGTATATTGCCGGCTTGAACGGAACAAACGAGAAGAAATCGCTTGTTGTGGATTTGAGCTTTATTCAGGAACCTGTCAAAGAAATCACTTTGTATGCCGATGGAGAAGAACGTAATCAGTTTGATATACAGATGCTTTCTGGTTTGAAGAAAGCTGTACATGAGGTGGACTGTCTGCCGCGTGGAGGATTTGTGATGAAGGTTAGTCTTGATTGAGTTATAGTTAGGCTATTTGTATTTACGTGGAGAATGCCTGATGCTTTTAGAATGAGCGTCAGGCATTTTTTGTGTGTTTTTCAGGGGTGATTGCAGTGACGGTATAAAAGATAGAGAATTATTGGTCATTTTGAGGAATGCTTTTGTATAAAAACTGAAATTAAACGGTCAATTCTCTGTTTCACACTGTGGGATATAAAAACCACAGTGTGGTATATATATTTCACAGTGTGAAATACAAATCTCGCACTGTGAAACAAAGAATATGCAAAGTCAAGATAGAGAATTTGTAGAGTAGTTTGGAAGATAGAGTAGGAACATTTAGTAGTAGCTAAAACACGTTTGTCGATAAATTGCAAGAAATGTCGATTTTGTCAATATTTTATCGTTTTTAGGTTTGAATAATGTCGATTTTGTATTATTGAAAGATACTTTAATCCTATATTCGGGTTGTATGAATAATTAACTTTGCATTGTATAATTTAAATCTAAATAAAGATGAAACACAATTCTATTAGGCAAATGTGGCAAGCCTTGAGAGTATTTATGTTACTCTTTGCTTGTTGTGTGAGTTCCATTGCATGGGGACAAGGAACAAACAGTGTGAAAGGTCACATTACAGACGGAAATGGAGAACCCTTGATCGGGGTAAGTATTCTGGTAAAGAATACAAACAATGGTACTGTAAGTGATTTAGATGGTAATTTTACTTTGTCAGTTAATCCAGGAGACATTTTGCGTGTGACGTATGTGGGGTATGCTTCACAGGAAATTCCTGCAGTTTCGGGCAAAATAATGCGAATCGTTCTTAAGGAAGATACCGAATTGTTGGATGAGGTTGTGGTAGTGGGTTATGGAACCCAGAAGAAAGTGAATTTGACCGGTGCCGTTTCTGCAGTTACCAGTGAGGATCTGATGAACAAGCCGGTGATGAGTACTGCTCAGGCTATTGCAGGTTTGGCACCAGGTCTGAGTGTTGTACAGAATTCTGGACGTCCTGGTACGGGGGCAAATGTAAAGATTCGTGGAACAGGTACTTTCTCCAGTGCTGGTACAGATCCGTTGGTACTTATAGACGGTTTGTCTGGTAATCTGGATGATGTAGATCCCAATGATATTCAAAGTATTTCTTTCTTGAAGGATGCTGCTTCTGCTTCAATTTATGGTAACAGAGCTGCGAATGGAGTCATTCTGATAGAAACAAAGAAAGGTGCACAGGGAAAAACTGTTGTAACCTATAACAATTCATTTGGCTGGCAGCGGGCAACTGAACTTCCCGATTTTCTTCCGTCCTGGGAATATGCTACGTATTATAATATGGCCATGCAGAACATGGGTAAGCAGGATGCTTATTTGCCGGAGCAGATACAGAAATATAAAGATGGCTCTGATCCGGACAACTATCCGAATGTGAATCATCTGAAGTGGCTGTTGGAAAGCGGTTCAGGTTTCCAGCACCAGCATAATGTAAGCATCCAGGGAGGAAATGCGACGACAAGTTACAATCTGTCTATCGGCTATAGAAATCAGGAAGGACTTACAGCTAAGACGTCTAATGAACGCATGACTGCTTTGTTCTCTTTGAGAAGCCAGTTAAGCAAGTCTCTTACATTGAGTTTGAATATCAATGCTTACAATAACAAATACAATGCGCCGAACGGTGAGCCGACAAGCATTGACGGTATAATAGGTTATGCAGTCCGTGAGGCTCCTATCTATGCAGGACAGAAATCTGATGGAAGCTTTGGGTATCAGGATAATTATAGTCCGGAAGCCTGGCTGGCAAGTGAATCGTTTGTGGAGAATGTCAGCCGTAATATAAATGCTTCCGGACAATTGAGATGGGATACTCCGATTAAAGGATTGTCACTGACCGGAAAAGCTGGCGTAACATACTGGACTAAATATGATAAGACTTATCGTGCAGAGACTTATTTTGATGAAAATAAGACGGTCGGTCCTTCTACATTGAATATCTGGACATCAAATAATACCAATACCATTCTGGAAGCTTTAGTAAATTATGAAAAGACGTTCGGCAGTCATGACTTGAAGGTTCTAGCCGGTACCTCTGTAGAACAGACCTCCAATAAAGGTCTGGAGGGTTATCGCAATACCTTCCCTAATAATGCCCTGTATCAGCTTGGAGCCGGTGATGCATCAACTGCCACAAACAGCAGTTCTTTGGAAGAGTATGCCTTGGTTTCTTTCTTCGGTCGTGTGAACTATGCGTTTAAGGATAAATATTTGCTGGAGGCTAACCTGCGTTATGACGGCTCTTCCCGTTTTGCGAAAGATAACCGTTGGGGCATTTTCCCTTCAGTTTCTGCAGGATGGAGAATTTCTGAAGAAAATTTCTGGAAAAATACGCGTGCAGGTGAGGTTGTCAATAACTTGAAACTGCGTGCATCGTATGGTGTACTGGGTAACCAGAATATCGGAGTATATCCTTATCAGCAGACATACGATCTGGATCATAATTATCCGTTGGGTAATCCAGCCACTTTGGTCCCCGGTACTTATGTTTCTACTTACCGCAACCAGGATCTTACCTGGGAAAAGACAGCTATCACCAATGTGGGTTTGGACTTCGGGTTGTTCAATAATACGTTAAATGGTAGTATTGAATATTTCTATAAATACACTTCAGACATTCTTGCACCGGTTGAAAAAGCAGGTATTCTTGGGCAGAATGTGAGTGAATCGAATGTAGGTGCAGTATCCAATAAAGGTATTGAAGTAAACTTAAGTTATAACGGACGTATTGGCAGAGATTTCCAGTTTAGTATTGCGCCGAATTTTACATGGGTAAAGAATGCGGTGGAAGAACTGGCAAATGGGGCAACAGAAGAAATCAACAACAACCGTATTGTGGGACAGCCGATAGGTATTATTTATGGCTATCAGACAGAAGGATTGTTCGTTGATCAGGCAGAAATTGATGCGGCTCCTGAACAGTTAGTAGGAAAGAGTGACTTGAAACCGGGCTATATACGTTATAAGGATATTAGTGGTCCGGACGGTGTACCTGATGGAAAGGTGGATGCTGAATATGACCGTACAGTATTGGGTAGTACTACTCCCAAGTTCTATTATGGCTTGAACCTCTCGGCTTCTTACAAAGGCTTTGATTTCTCCGCACTGTTCCAGGGATTAGGCGGCTATCAGCGTCAGATAGGTTCTTATATGGCTTATGCGTTTTATAATGGTGGCCAGATTCAAAGATGGCAGGCTGAAAACTGCTGGACAAAAGAGAATCCAGATAAATGGGCAGAATATCCTCGCATAGAAACGATGAATATGAACCATCCGAACCTGCAGACCTCCGATTACTGGGTACGCAATGCAAGCTTCTTGCGTTTGAAAAACTTGCAGCTTGGCTATACCTTGCCACAGGCATGGACCAAGAAGATTGGTATTGAGAAGTTGCGCGTATATGTAAGTGGTCAGAATCTTTTCAGCTTTAACAGTTTCTATCAGGGATGGGATCCTGAGAATGAAATTGGAACAGGTGATTCTCCTTCTTACTATCCTATTACAGCCATTTATTCGTTTGGGTTTAACTTCAAGTTCTAATTACTATAAATTTATAAAGATATGAAACCGTTATTACAAATATTACATATAGCCAAGTTGTCAGTTTATTCTTTGGCTTTGTCTGGTGTGCTTGTCAGCTGTTCGGATTTGCTGGAGAAAAATCCTCCTTCTGCTATCTCGGACAATACTTTCTGGACAGGTGAGAATGATGCTTATCTGGCATTGGTAGGTTGTTACCGCTTTCAGACAGGTTGGTCCCATGATGATTTTGCAACTCCTCAAGGATTGTTGTACCTTGATTTTGCTGGAGGCAACGGTACGGAAAAAGAGAATTTTACTACTCTGATGGCCAGTTCCAATACAGTTGCGACGAATGGCAATATTGAGTGGTATTGGAAGAATGCCTATACACAGATTGCAAAATACAATAATTTTCTGGCTAATGTCGGGAAATGTCCAATGGATGAAGATACTAGAGAAAAATGGAGTGCAGAAGTAAAAACTTTACGTGCTTATTTCTTGTTTAATCTGGCATTTTATTTTAAAGATGTTCCTATGCCACTTGCACAGTTAACTGTGGAGGAGGCTAATACGATTAAGCAGACAGCACAGGCAGATGTGTATGCCCAGGTGGAAACTGATTTGAAGGAAGCTGCCAGAATTCTTCCGGACAGTTATGATGCAGAAGAATATGGTCGTCTGACAAATGGTGCGGCTAAAGTATTGTTGTCTCGTTTGTATTTGGCTCAGGACCGATGGGGAGATGCCGCTGACATTCTGGATGAAGTAATTATTTCAGGCAGCTATCAGCTTGATCGCAGAAACGGAGATGAGAGTTATGAAAAGTTGTTCCAGATAGGAGGAGAATATAGTCCTGAGACTATTTTCTGTATCATGGGTATTGCGGATAAATTTACAAATTCCCGCTATCAATATCTGTATCCGGAATGTGCTTATGGTGGCTGGCATCAGTTTGCTCCTTATAATGAACTGGTAAAAGAGTATTTCTGTACGGATGGAAAAGATATTGATAACTCAGGTGTGTATGATGATAATGATCCTTATGCAAACCGTGAAATAAGATTGTATGCTTCTGTTTTCCTTCCTCCGTTGGGCTCTTATCCTGGAACAAAATATAATGATATAACTTATAATTGTTTCCAAGGACCTAATACGGCAGATAGTTACAATCGTTTTCCGTTGTTTAATGGTTATTGCCCAAAGAAAGGTTGTGATCCTTCCATAACGAATAATTTAGGTTCAACGCCTACTTATACTCCTCTTATGCGCTATGCTGAGGTGCTATTGAGTTACTTGGAAGCGTTGAATGAATCTAATCCAGGTGCCGTTGATCAAACAGTGCTTGATTTGACAATCAATGATATACGTAATCGCGTGAAATTGCCAGGATATCAAAAAGGTGATTTGCCGACTCAGGAGGATGTGCGTAAGGCAGTTCGTAAGGAAAGACGGGTAGAGTTGGCTTTTGAGGGATTTAGGTATTTTGATGTACTTCGTTGGGGAATTGCAGAACAGGAGTTGAACCATACGTTTACAGGAGTCAAACTTTCGGATGACCCTAGTGCTCCTAATTACCGTGGAAGTGGTTCTGCAGCCTCTCCGGTAGACCAAAATATGTATTATCAGTTTGAGAAACGTACATGGGCTGCCCATAACCGATATTTCCCTATTCCGCAAAGTGAAAGAAATGTCAATAAGAACCTGGAACAGAATGAAGGATATAACTAATTAATTTTTAGTTTCAATATAGCCGGCGGTATTCTTGGGGAGTAACGCCGGTTGTTTTTTTAAATAAACGATTGAAGTAAGAATAATCATCAAAAGCCAGTTGAAAGGCAATTTCTTTGACTGCCAGTTCCTCTGTGATTAGTAGGAGCTGAGCTTTTTCTATTTTCTTTTGGTTGATATATTGTAAAGGTGTGGTTCCTAATTCTTTTTTGAAAAGGCGGATAAAATGGTCTTTGGAAAGACAAGAGATTTCTGCGAGTTTTTCCAATTCAATGGCCTCATTGAGATGTTTACGGATATATAAAACAGTTTTAGCTATCCGGTTATCTTCCATTTCAATTTTGGATTGTCCTTGTTTAAAAAAACGAGATAGCAGTTGGAATACGATTCCTCTCGATTCTACCTTATCGCAAAATGCCCGTTGTCTGTTTTTTATAAGATTCTGCATGAGTGTTGGATTGTTGTCGTATGTGGTAGGGTCGGACTTTTGCAGAGTCATGTGCGGGTTAATTTCACATAAGCGTTTGAATAGAGCCAAATCTAAATCTGTTGCTTCTATCTCGACGGGAAATTTCCAATGGTCTAACCAGTCGTTATCTGAGTAATGATCTTCGTAAATATGCAAGTAGTAATGTACGAAATTAGACTTACAAATATTGGTATGAATAGTAAACGCAGGGATGAAATACATGTGTTTGGGTGATAACGTATATATTCCATCAGGAAGTTCTATTTGAGCACTTCCTTCCGTAACGTAATATAGACGTGTAAATGGACTGTTTACATTTTTCCAGTTCCAATCTGCATTGTGAACAGCTAATCCTACGTTCAGGACTAATGGGTGCATTTGTTCTACTTGTAGATTCATAGGTATAGATTATTAATTTGCCATAAAAGTAATAATTATTTTTCGTGTAGATGATTTTTGATAAATCTTTTATCCGATAAAAATCGATATTGTACCAGTAAAATTATTTAAAATACTCCTTTTGTCGATATTAGCCTATAAACTCTCATTTTAATCCTATTCTTTTGGGGCTATTCTCCGTACATTTGTTTATATAAATTGTCAGATAATAATACTTATGAAAACAAGACTCTTATTAGCTTCTTTATTTTTATCCATGGCCGGATTGTCGGCACAGACTTATCAGGTACCGGTATCGGAACAGGATGAACCGATGATGAAAGGAAAGTTCGAACCCACATGGAGTTCATTGGAAAACTATCAGGTGCCGGAATGGTTCCGTAACGTGAAATTTGGTATATGGGCCCATTGGGGGCCGCAGTGTGTGGAAGGTTCAGGCGACTGGATGGCTCGTTCCATGTATATGGAGGGTACTCGTGAATATGAATATCATGTAAAACACTACGGACACCCGTCGGAAGTGGGTTTCAAGGATATTATTCCCTTGTGGAAGGCGGAAAACTGGGATCCGGACAAGCTGGTAGCCTTTTATAAGAAAATAGGTGCCCAGTACTTTTTTGCTTTGGGAAATCATCATGATAACATGGACTTGTGGGACAGTAAGTATCAGCCCTGGAATTCAGTGAATATGGGGCCGAAGAAAGATATTCTGGCCGGATGGGAGAAAGCGGCAAGAAAATACGGATTGTATTTTGGAGTCAGCTTGCATGCCGACCATGCGTGGAGCTGGTATGAGCCTTCTCAGCGTCATGACACGAAAGGTCCGAAGAAAGGAATTCCATACGATGGAAAACTGACCAAGGCAGACGGAAAAGGAAAATGGTGGGAAGGATATGATCCGCAGGATTTGTATGCACAGAACCATCCATTGAGTGAGAACAGCTGGGACAACGGAATGATTCACCGTCAGTGGGCATGGGGCAATGGAGTTTGTGTGCCGAGCCAGGAATATTGTACAAACTTCTATAATCGTACACTCGATGTGATCAATCGCTATAACCCCGATTTGCTGTATTTTGATGTGACAGTAGCACCTTTCTATCCGGTGAGTGACGCGGGATTGAAGATTGCAGCTCATTTCTACAACCACAATATGGCTACTCACAAAGGGAAACTGGAAGCGGTGATGTTTGGTAAGATTCTCGATGAAAATCAGCGAAAAGCACTGGTGTGGGACGTAGAGCGCGGTGCTCCCAATAAAATTATCGATCAGCCGTGGCAGTCATGCTCCTGCATTGGCGGATGGCATTACAATACGTCTATTTACGAGAAAAACGAATATAAATCAGCGGCATACGTAGCTAAACTGTTGGTAGACATTGTGAGTAAGAATGGAAATCTGTTGCTGAGCGTACCTCTGCGTGCAGATGGAACTTTCGATGAAAAAGAAGAGAAAATCCTGAATGAATTTGGGGCATGGATGAACATTAACAAGGAAGCTATTTATGATACTCGTCCGTGGGTTGTGTTCGGGGAAGGTCCGATTGCGGAGGAAGATATTCCGCTCAATGCTCAGGGGTTCAATGAAGGTTCTTACAGTCAGGCAGGAGCAAAGGAAATCCGTTTCACACAGACTCCGAAGTATTTGTATGCTACTGTGCTGGCATGGCCGGCAGACGGAAAGGTAAACATCAAGTCACTGGCTGCAGACAGTAAACTTTATGAGGGAAAGATTCGTAAGGTGGAATTATTGGGATACGGTAAAGTCGATTTTGTCCGTACCGCCGAAGGCTTGTCGGTTACGCTTCCTGCACAGCCGTTGAATCAGATTGCTCCCGTATTGCGAATCGCGAAATAATAAAATGTGGTAAGATGGAAGGATATAGAGTAAAAGAGTACGGTATGCCCGTCAAGCGGTATTGTCAGGCATTGGATTTGAAAAATAATCCGGAACTGATAGCGGAATACCGGAAGATACATAGTCGTGAAAAAGCCTGGCCGGAAATTCGGGCGGGAATCCGTTCAGTGGGGATATTGGAAATGGAAATCTATATCGTAGGCTGCAAGCTGTTCATGATTGTGGAAGCACCGCTTGATTTTGACTGGGATAGCGCGATGAAACGCCTGGCACAGTTGCCCAGACAGACAGAATGGGAAGACTATGTAGCGCGTTTTCAGGAATGTGTGCAGGGAAGCAGCTCTGCCGAGAAATGGCAGTTGATGGAGCGTCTGTTTTATTTGTATGAATCTTAAAAAGTTATCACTATGGAATACCATGAAATAGGAAAGACGGGGATGAAGGTATCCTCTTTGAGTTTCGGAGCTTCTTCTTTGGGGGGAGTCTTCCATGACATTAGAGAAAAAGAAGGATTGGAAGCGGTGTTTACCGCCATTGATTTGGGGATGAATTTTATTGATGTGTCTCCTTATTACGGACATTATAAGGCTGAAACGGTATTAGGAAAGGCCCTGAAGGAGATTCCTCGCGACAAGTATTATCTCTCTACGAAGGTAGGACGTTATGGAAAAGACGGGGTAAATACCTGGGATTATTCCGGGAAGCGGGCTACGGAGAGCGTGTACGAAAGTATGGAACGCCTGCATGTGGACTATATCGACCTGATTAATGTGCATGACATTGAGTTTGCCGACTTGAATCAGGTGGTTAATGAGACTTTGCCGGCTTTGGTGGAGTTAAGAGAGAAAGGGGTAGTAGGCCATGTGGGTATCACCGACCTGCAACTGGAGAACCTGAAGTGGGTGATTGACCATTCACTGGCAGGGACGGTAGAGTCGGTACTGAACTTCTGTCATTATTGCTTGTGCGATGACAAGCTGGTCGATTTTCTGGACTATTTTGAGTCGAAAGGTATTGGGGTAATCAGTGCCTCTCCATTGTCTATGGGATTGCTGACCGAAAGAGGTGTACCGTCATGGCATCCGGCTCCTCAGCCGTTGGTAGAGGCTTGCCGAAAGGCTATGGAGCATTGTAAGAGTAAGAATTATCCGATAGAAAAACTGGCCATGCAGTATGCTGTGAGCAATCCGCGCATTGCTACGACATTGTTCAGTACGGCCAATCCGCAGAATGTGAAGAAGAATGTGGCTTACATAGAGGAGCCGATGGATGAAATTTTGGTGCGTGAAGTGCGTGAAATTATCGGCGACCAGTTCCGTGTAAGTTGGGCTAATTCTTAAAGGAGGAATTTGTATATGGGGTTTATAATAATCGATGCACATTCTCATTTGTGGTTGAAGCAGGATACGGTGGTTGAGGGACTGCCTATCCGCACCTTGGAGAATGGAAGGTCATTGTTCATGGGGGAAGTGAGACAGATGCTTCCCCCGTTCATGACCGATGGAGTAAACAGTGCAGAAGTGTTCTTATCTAACATGGACTATGCACAGGTGTCTGCGGCCGTGGTGACACAAGAGTTTATTGACGGTTTTCAGAATGACTATTTGGCTGAGGTTGCGGCCCGTTATCCCGACCGTTTCTTTGTATGCGGAATGTGTGAGTTCCGTAAGCCGGGCTATCTGGATCAGGCGCGTCAGCTTATTGCACGGGGATTCCAGGGGATTAAGATTCCTGCACAGCGCTTGCTGCTTCAGGAAGGGCGTGTAAGACTGAACGGTGAGGAAATGATGCAGATGTTCCATCTGATGGAGCAGAACGGGGTGCTGCTTTCTATTGATATGGCCGATGGGGATACACAGGTGGGCGAACTGGAGGAGGTAATTCAGGAGTGTCCTAAGTTGAAGGTGGCCATCGGGCATTTTGGTATGGTAACTCGTCCTCAGTGGAAGGAACAGATTAAGTTGGCGCGTCATCCTCATGTACGTATTGAATCGGGAGGAATTACCTGGTTGTTCAATGACGAGTTTTATCCGTTTAAGGGGGCGGTAAGAGCCATCCGTGAGGCTGCCGAGCTGGTCGGCTTTGAGAAACTGATGTGGGGGTCGGATTATCCGCGTACCATTACGGCCATTACCTACCGCATGTCGTACGACTTTGTGAGTAAGTCCGCAGAGTTGACGGAAAGAGAGAAAGCCCTCTTCTTAGGAGAAAATGCCCGCAGTTTCTATGGCTTCCATAATCTGTCGGAACTTCCTTACATCAAGAATATGTCGGAATAAAAAAACGGGGAAATGATGAAAAATAATAATAGCTATAAACTGCCGCTTGCACTGGTTTTCAGCCTTTTCTTTTTGTGGGCTATCAGTAGTAACCTGCTGCCTACCATGATTCGGCAGCTGATGAAGACTTGCGAACTGAATACCTTTGAAGCGTCCTTTACGGAAACAGCTTACTGGCTGGCGTATTTTATTTTCCCGATTCCGATAGCCATGTTCATGAAGCGGTATAGCTACAAAGCTGGTATTATTTTCGGCTTGGTGTTGGCGGCAGCAGGTGGTCTGTTGTTCTTTCCGGCTGCCATGTTGAAGGAATATTGGGCTTATCTGTGCATCTTCTTTGTTATTGCTACCGGGATGTGTTTTTTAGAGACCGCAGCCAATCCGTACGTAACGGCTTTAGGTGATGCGGCTACAGCTCCTCAACGACTGAATCTGGCGCAGTCATTTAACGGGCTCGGAGCTTTCATTGCAGCCATGTTTTTGAGTAAACTGATATTGAGTGGCACGCACTATACGCGTGAAACGCTTCCGGCAGATTATCCGGGCGGATGGGAAGCCTATATCCAGTTTGAGACGGATGCTATGAAAACTCCTTATCTGGCATTGGCGGTATTGCTGCTGGTTATTGCGGGAATCTTTATTTTCTCTAGGTTGCCTAAGATTGGAGATGAAGGGCAGCGGGGCACTTCTAAGGAAAAACTGATTGATTTCAGTGTATGGAAGCGGTCGCATCTGCGGTGGGGCGTCATTGCACAGTTTTTTTATAATGGCGGACAGACGGCTATCAACAGCCTGTTTTTAGTCTATTGCTGTTCGTATGCCGGAATTTCGGAGTCGGAAGCTACCACCTATTTCGGTTTGTATATGCTGGCTTTCCTGCTGGGACGATGGATTGGTACCGGACTGATGATTCGTTTCCGTCCGCAAGATATGTTGCTGGTCTATGCATTGGTGAATATTCTGCTTTGTGCCGTAGTTGCCGTGTGTGGAGGCTGGATTGGTCTGTATGCCATGCTGGGCATTTCGTTCTTCATGTCCATCATGTATCCTACCCAGTTTTCATTGGCACTGAAAGATTTGGGCAGTCAGACGAAAAGTGGCTCTGCTTTTCTGGTGATGTCGATAGTGGGTAATGCTTGCCTGCCCCAGTTTACGGCTTATCTGATGCACGTTAATGAACAGATGTATCATCTGGCGTATGTAGTTCCGATGGTTTGTTTCTTATTTTGCGCCTATTACGGGTGGAGAGGATACAAGGTATTGGATTGAAAATAGTCTATCTGAAAATAAAAATAACAAGAAAATGAAAGCGGTTCAAATTGCAGCTCCCCAGAAAATGGCGGTCGTAGAGATTGAGAAGCCTGAACTGAAGGCTGGGGAAATATTGGTAAAGATTGAATATGTAGGTTTCTGTGGTTCTGACCTGAATACTTATCTGGGGCGGAACCCGATGGTGAAAATGCCGGTCATTCCGGGACATGAAGTTGGTGCGGTAATAGATGTCGTAGGACCGGGCGTACCGGAGAGTTTTAAGAAGGGCATGAATGTGACACTGAATCCCTATACGAATTGTGGAAAATGTGCCTCGTGCCGGAACGGGCGGGTAAATGCCTGCGAACACAATGAGACGTTGGGCGTACAGCGTAACGGCGTGATGTGTGAATATGCGGTGCTTCCCTGGTCGAAAGTGATTCCGGCAGAGGGCATCTCTTCACGTGACTGTGCGTTGATTGAACCGATGAGCGTGGGCTTTCATGCGGTGTCACGCGGTCAGGTGATTGACAATGAGATAGTAATGGTGATAGGCTGTGGTATGGTTGGTATGGGAGCCATTGTACGTGCCGCCTTGCGTGGAGCTACCGTGATTGCCGTCGATTTGGATGACGAGAAATTGGCTCTGGCTCGTGAGGTAGGAGCTACGTATGTCATCAATTCACGCACGGAGAATGTGCATGAACGTGTGCAGGAATATTCAGGCGGCTTGGGAGCCGATGTGGTAATCGAGGCGGTAGGCAGTCCGGCCACTTACGTGATGGCGGTCGATGAGGTCAGCTTTACGGGACGCGTGGTATGTATCGGTTATGCCAAGAGCGGGGTAGAATTTCAGACGAAATACTTTGTACAGAAAGAGTTGGACATCCGTGGCTCCCGAAACGCATTGCCAGCTGATTTCCGTGCTGTAATACATTATATGAAAACAGGAAATTGTCCGGTAGAAAAATTGATTTCAAGCATTGTGTCACCCGAAAATGCATCGGAAGCCATGGAAGGCTGGGCGGTGAATCCGGGTAAGGTATTCCGTATTTTGGTAAAATTCTAAAAAGCCTCAGAAAAGGAAGATTTGAGGTTCATGTGTTTAATAATAGCGTACTTGCGTTTCTCGAAGAAGTGCAAGTACGTTTTTTTATGTCAGATTGTTCCGTTTGTGTGCTGAAAAGTTGTACTTTTGGCATATCTTACAAGTTTATTTTAATCAACCATAAATTAATGCGTAGATGAACACAAAAAGCATCTTTTTAGCTCTGTGTTGTCTGACCGCCTTCTCATCCTATGCACAGCATGTACCAACCTTGGAGGAAGTGGTGAACGGAGGTCTGATTGTCACGAAGGGCGAAAGCCGGGTAAACTGGCTTTCAGAGGGGAACAGTTATTCAAAGAAGGAGAAAAATCCGGCTGGGGGATACGACATCGTTTCGTATACGCCCGGTAAGAACAAGCGTGAGGTACTTATTCCTGCTTCCATGTTCGTAAAGCCGGGTACTTCCGACACGTTGTCTGTCCGTAGTTTTAGTTTTGACACCTCCCATAAGCAGGTTTTGGTATATACCAATACACGGCGTGTCTGGAGGTATGATACGCGCGGAGACTATTGGGTATTGAACATGGAAACGGGCAAGTTGAGGCAATTAGGAGCACAGTTGCCAGAGAGCAGTCTGATGTTTGCCAAATTCTCGCCCGATGGTACACGTGTGGCTTATGTCAGCGGAAACAATATCTATGTGGAGTATGTTTCCGACGGAAAGGTTGTACAGTTGACCCGCGACGGAAGTAATACGATTGTGAACGGTACATTCGACTGGGTGTACGAGGAAGAATTCTCTTGCCGTGACGGCTTCCGCTGGAGTCCCGATGGCAAGTACATAGCCTATTGGCAAAGCGATACAGAAGGTACTGGGTGGTTTGACATTATCAACAATGTCGATTCGCTTTATCCGAAAATCCTTCGTTTCCCTTATCCGAAGGCCGGAACTACGAACTCGGCGGTTAAGGTGGGATACGTAGCAGCTTCCGGTGGAGAGACTACATGGATTGATCTGCCCGGTGACCCTCGTCAGAATTATATCATGCGAATGGATTTTATACCGGAAAGCAATGATTTGTTTATTCAGCAGATGAACCGTCCGCAGAACACGAACAAGGTGTGGATTGCTACCATTGGAGGCGGTGCTCCGAAGAATATCCTGACAGAGACAGATGCCGCATGGGTGGAAACAAATGATCAGGTGACCTGGCTGAAGAATAATACTTACTTTACCTGGCAGAGTGAACGAAGCGGCTGGCGTCATCTTTACCGTGTAAGTCGTGACGGAAAAGATGTTCAGCCCATTACCAAAGGGGAGTTCGACTTTATCGAACAGGTGGGCATGGACGTGAAGAAAGGTCTCGTCTATTTCATTGCTTCACCCGATAATTATACCCAGCGGTATCTTTATTCTGCCGAGTTGTTAGGAAAGGGTGAAGTGAAACGCCTCAGTCCGATGGATGAGCAGGGACAGCATCGGTACGATTTGTCTCCCGACGGGAAATATGCGGTACATACGTTCAGCAACTCTGTGACTCCTCCTCGGATAGAGATGGTGGCCTTGCCTTCTCATAAAACGGTGTCGGTCATTGAAAATAACGAGGAAGCTGCATCGCAGTATCAGCAACTTCAGTTGAGTCCGAAGGAGTTTGTCAAAACCCGTTCCGGAGACCTGCAACTGGATGCATGGATGATCAAGCCCGTTAATTTTGATCCGTCGAAGAAATATCCGGTCATCATTGATGTGTACGGTGAACCTGCCGGCTCTACGGTGCAGGATGTATGGCAGGGAGGTGACCTGTGGCATCAGTACCTGGCTAATCAGGGATATATTGTAGTCAGCATTGAGAACCGTGGGGCTGCGGCTCCTCGCGGACGGGAATGGAGAAAGTGTATCTATGGAGAGGTAGGAACTTTTGCTTCGCAAGACCAGGCGCAAGGAATTCTGGACTTGGCCCGTCAGTATTCATTCATTGATACTTCCCGTATCGGTATTACAGGCTGGAGCGGAGGAGGCAGCCAGACATTGAATTGTATGTTCCGCTATCCGGATGTATTCTGTACGGGTATTGCCATTGCCTTCGTATCCGACCAGCGGTTGTATGACACGATTTATCAGGAACGTTACATGAATACACCGCAGGCAAATCCGGAAGGTTATCGTAAGGGTTCTCCTATTACATACGTAGAGGGGCTGAAAGGTAACCTGCTGCTTATTCATGGTACGGGTGACGACAATGTGCATTACCAGAGTTGTGAGATGTTGGTGAATGAACTGGTGAAGCATGGTAAGGTCTTTTATCAGTTATCCTATCCCATGCGTTCACATTCCATCAGTGAGCGGGAAGGCACCACGTATCACCTTCGCAAGTCTATGACAGATTATTTCTTGAAGAATCTTCCGGCAGGAGGACGATAAAATTAAAAAAGACAGGCTAATCTCGATTTTGAGGTTGGCCTGTTTTTAGTACATTATTTATTAAGAATCTCTATACATCGTGCTAGCATAGAAGCATTGTTGACCACAATGATATGAAGTCTTTTTCGGGCTCGAGTAATAATTTGGTATAACATTTGCCTTTGTGAATAATATTGGTTACTGGCCGTTAGCTTTCCGTTTTTTGTATATTTGAAATGTTCATCAATTACAATGGCCACATTGTTAAATTCCTGCCCTATCACAGAATGTGCACACATTTTGTTACTGGGAAAGTATTTTTCATAATCGAAAATAGAACGTGTTCCAGGTGTATAACTAGGAATTTCCCATCCTTCATTTAGCAGAGTTTGTAGCAATATTTTTGCAGAAAAGTAGTCTTTACAATATGTAAGCTCAATGTGTGGATATGTAATGCCTGGAATATTTGTTTGAGAATCGAAAAGTTGTTTTATAAAAAACGCAATTTCTTTGTTTGTCCGTATTTTGTTTGTCAATATGTATGGAGTGCATGATAGTTCTTCTTCAATCCTTTTTTTTAAATTATATTCTTTTTCGTTGTCGCTCAAATATTGCTTTTCATCGTAGGAAAATATGCATTTTATATTTAATGTACCTATTTCTTCCGTATATTTATTAAACTGCTCTGGTCGCATACGTTGAGCTTCATCGATGATAACTAAATCATAATCAGAAAAACTGGGAGCATATCTAGGCATATGTATATGCCATTTGTATTTATTTTTTAATAGTTCATGACCTGCATTAAGTTGGGCACAGTGCAATATAAGTACTTCATGACCAACTTGAATTACTTTTTTGGCGATATGATAAGTTAAGAGTGTCTTGCCTGTACCTGCTCCTCCTGTAAGTGCGATGAAGTTTGTGGTTTTATCGGCTAATTGCTTTTGTATGGCTTTGCATATTTCTTCTTGTTGTATAGTGAGAAAATATTCTTCGTTTATGAATCTGTCAGTAGAATTGAATGGAGAAATCAGATAATTAGAAGGTTCGAATACCTCATCAATGTGATTCAGGTACATAATTTTCTGTGATGATAAATCATCGCATAGCTCATGAAAGTCGATTTCTCTGGTAATAGGCCCACTTTTGTCTATCATGAGTTTGTATAATTTGTTCTCATTTAATACATAAGTATAAATATGAGTTTCTTTTTCTAGGAAACTGAGATAATATTTATTTTTTACTTGTTGCTTTAGTATCTTTTCTGGTGAACTTTTTGTTTTTATTTCAATGTTGACTAGGTAGTTGGTGCCAAAACGGAGTAAGTCGAATTCTTTTCCTATCTGAGGAATTGAGTAGCCTAGATAGTAATTGCTGGTGACCGTAATGTCGGCTGTATGTTTAAATATATTGTTTATCAGTCCTTCTATGCCATCAAGTTCATAATCTTTAATGCCATTTAATCCTCCTACAATGATTCCGTAGCTATTCATTAATTTCTGGAACAATGAAGATTCTAGATTTCTATAAGCTTCAATGACGGATTGGAGATTAATATGCTTCATGGATGTCGGTTTTTGTTAGAGTTAAGATTTATAAATTCTTTTAAGTTTTGTGGCGTTGCTTGTATTTGTCTGTTAGGTGGCAAATATATGAATCCTTTCAAGTTTAGAGAAATAAATTTCGTGTTTTTATAATCGAAGTGATTTAAACTTTTCTTTTCCTTGCACATTTTCTCAATAGCATAACGGA